>NZ_JAESMB010000016.1:0-377496 GCF_017892945.1 Staphylococcus sp. GDX8P114P-2
ATGAACTGACCCCAATTAGTGGGAATAAAATAAAAACACCTCCGTATGATTCATTTTAAATGAATTCAACGAAAGTGTTTTTATTTTATTCCCACTAATTGGGGTCAGTTCAGATTATTGCCTAAGGTTTGTTTGTTTATAGTTAATAGTTAATTTTAGTAAATAGCAGAGGTCTTTTAGATCAATGTTAGCTCTTTGGTATCACCAAATGGCTGAGGCAGTGCCCGCGGAAAGCGTGCACAAAAAAACTGCCAACAAAGTCGGTGGACTTTGTCGACAGTATAAGAGATGCGACGTCAAAGCGTTTCTCTTTTTTAATGATTTAATCAACCGCCACTTCGTATTGTTCGTAACATAAGAACGATGAAATAAGCGATTAGACCAAATAAAAACGTAATGAATAAAGCATGTAGTAATGCGATAAACAAATTAACATTCGTCATCATTGATAATGCACCAGTAATTACTTGTAAAATAACAAGGATAAATGCAGTAGTATATCCGTAACGAATTGTACGATTATGTTGATAATGATTTATGGCATGAATAAATGTTATTAAAATCCATACAAAAGCGATAAATGCCATACCTCTATGTGCAAAATTAACCCAGTCCGCCACATTATGTGGTATTAAATCATTAAATGGTAATGGCCATGCACCATATGCTAGACTTGCTTCTTTATGTCTAACTAATGCGCCCGTGTAAATTGTTAAATATACAATTACAGCCATAATCCAAGTATAAACACGTAAAGGTTTTCTGATAAATAACTCGTCAGCTTCATATTTTTGATCAATTTCATATATAATTAAAGTCAGTACGAAAACGGAAGAGAAACTTATTAAAGAGATACCAAAATGCAACGCTAAAACATAAGAATTTTGTTGCCACATTACAGCTGCTGCACCAATTAATGCTTGTAATAGTAAAAAGCCAACACTAATCATACATAAAGGTTTAACTTCTTTAATATGACCAATATGCTTCCAAGCAACGATTGTTAACCACAAGACAACCATTAAAGATAATCCTGAAACAGCTCTATGACTTAATTCAATTAATGTTTGTATTGGTAAGTTTTGTGGCAAAAATGCACCGTGACACAATGGCCAGTCTGATCCACAACCATCAGCTGAACCAGTTTTTGTAACTAACGCTCCACCGAGTTGTACAAAAGCCATAATAATTGTTGCTAAAATGGATAACCATTTTAGGTTTTGTTTTTTAAACAATAATGAACACCCCACTAAAAATAACCTGATTCAGACTAAAATTTCCAATACATAATAGTATAGTATAATTTACAAGTTTTGCAAAAAGTACAATAACTATAAAATGACTAGTAATTTATAGTCTTTAAACTCACTTAAAAACAATTATAACAAGAATAATTATATAAATTGTGTCTTAATCATGACGATTTTGAATGTCGCTAAAGTGTCACAAATAAATTTTATTAAATCTAGTCAACGCATTAAATATGCTTTATCATAGATATTATATGAGAAATTAGGAGGGGAACTATGAACAAAGAGCAAACTTTGTCACATTCAACAAGTCGTGTAACCTATAAAGAGTTACAACAAATTATCAAAATGGGACTTGTACAAGGTAACTTGATTCCTGCTTTCGCAGGTTCATGGCTGGCGATTGTTTTGGCAAACCATTCCTTCCTCATGTCAATACCACAAATTCTTATGATGTTAATAGGGTCAACATTAATTATGGGTGGCGCATGCGCGTTGAATAATTATTATGATCAAGATATTGACAGTATCATGCCAAGTAAACAAAAAAGACCAACTGTTAATGGCAGAATATCAGAAAGAAACTTATTACTGTTAAGTTTCGGCATGATGCTGATAGGGGAAGCGTTATTATTTGCATTAAATGTACCATCTGGAGTAATCGGTCTATTGGGCATAGTAGGCTATGTTTCTTTTTATTCAATTTGGTCAAAACGTCACACAGTATGGAATACTGTAATTGGTAGTTTCCCAGGGGCAGTACCACCACTTATCGGTTGGACTGCAATAGAAGGAAATATAAGTATGACAGCAATTGCACTATTTTTAGTTGTATTTTGTTGGCAACCAATCCACTTTTATGCATTGGCTATCAAGAGAAAAGATGAATACTCATTAGCGAATATTCCAATGTTACCATCTGTTAAAGGTTTTAACAGAACGCGTATAGGAATGTTTGTATGGTTAGTGTGTTTATTACCATTACCATTTTTATTTGCAGACTTAGGTGTTACTTTTATAATTTTAGCCACGTTGCTTAACTTAGGGTGGTTAGCAATGGGATTAACGAGTTTCAAGAAAAATGTAGATCAAACGAAATGGGCAACAAATATGTTTATATATTCTTTGAATTATTTAGTTGTTTTCTTTGTTCTTACAGTTATCGTTTCGTTAATTCAGATGTTTTAAATTTTAAATATAAGGATGGAACTTATGAATTTACCAATTTTACCGACTATAAGTACGTCATGTATTATTATTAGTGCAATATTAATCGCAATAGGCTGGCGATTAATTTGGAAACGAAACATAGAAGCACATAAAAAAGTAATGTTAACAGCAGCTGTTTTTGCACTTATATTCTTTATTATTTATGCCTCACGCACTATTTTTATAGGAAACACTGCTTTTGGTGGTCCTGATTCAATAGAGATATACTATACAATTTTCTTAGTATTTCATATTAATTTAGCAACAATTGGTGCAATTTTAGGTATAATTCAAATAATCACAGCATTTAAAGATAAATTTAACATTCACCGTAAAGTAGGGCCTGTAGCATCGATTATTTGGTTCTTTACAGCTATTACGGGTGTCGCTGTTTATTTATTGTTATATGTTATTTATCCTGGAGGAGAAACAACTTCTCTATTAAAAGCTACATTTGGAGGATAATTAACAGAACTCAAAGCTTAGCATAAGGCTAAGCTTTTTATTTTTGTACAATTTGAAGTGTAATCAATAGTCATCGAATTATTATTAGGCTAAACTGATACATCTAGGTTACTGTTAAACCATGATGAAGATTCTTGCTAATGACTTGATAAAATGTGTACAATGACCATATGATGAATTAGGTGGGTGAATGATGAATAAGCTAATAATAAAAGTTATTGGTGCTTTAGTTTTAATATTATTCCTAATTTATTTATTTTATTCTCCAAGATTAAAATTTGATGTATTAGAAAATCCAAATAACAATAGTAAACAAACAACGTCGAATAAAGATTACAAACAGCAAAAGGGAGATACAGAAAATAAAACACCTGAAAGTGGTGTAGGTACTTGGATAGGAAAAAATATTAATAATTTAACAGATAAATATGGTCAAGCTGATCGTGTTTATCCATATCAAAATGGATTTAAAACATATGTATTTAAAGATAAAGATCAGTATTATTTAGTTTCAGCGAAAAAGAACGTTATCAAGTCTGTCTATGCTACTGGAACAAAATCTGATGTATCGCCATTAAAAATATCAGATAATGCTTCGAGTGTGTTTGAAGATTTAACAATTAATCCAGAACCAACAATCTCAACGCAGAATAAAACATATGATTTAGAACTATCAGATGAAGATATGAAAACACAAACTTTAGTTAAATTTGATCATATGTATGCTCAAGTTTATACAGACCAACAAACTAACAAAATTGTTGGCGTTCGCTATTTAGATAGTGAAGCTTTAACAACTTTCAAACCGTATCAAACAGTGGAAAATGAAGAAGCTAATGACAAAAAAGAAAAAGAGCCTAAAAGACCATATGAACAAAATGCCAACCAATTAATGACTTTGTATGAAATCACTAATGAAATGCGTAAATTAAAAGGGGCAAAACCTTTAAATGTTAAGAATGAGCTATCTCATATAGCTTCATATAACTTATATGAGGCAACAGATTCAGAAAGTGTAGAATTTACAGAAGAAGCATTAAAACAACAACTAGATGCACGACAAATTCCATTTAATTCAGCGAGTCAAAACGTTGGATATGAATTTAATGATGTGCCAACGTTGATTCATAGTTGGTTAAATTCAGACATTCACCGTTCACGAATGTTGAACACTAAGTACAATACTATGGGTGGAGAAGTAATGGATGATTATTATACATTAATCTTTGTTGAAGATAAGTAAGGAGGATATAAGATGATAACGGAAGAAACAGTAAAAGTCCTCGACAAAATTGAAATGTTAGGTGAAATGATTGGTAACTCAGACTTATATGACGCGTATCGTCAAGCGGAGCAAGCGTTAGAAGCTGATGATGAAGCCCATTTATTGTACCAAGCATTTTTGAAGTCGAAAGAATCATACGATGAAGTGATGCGCTTTGGCAAATACCATCCTGATTATCAAACAGTAATGATGGACACGCGAAAACGTAAAAGAGCATATGAAATGTTACCTGTAGTGATGGACTTTAAACAAAAAGAGATGGCACTTCAAACACTTGTTGACGAAGTGATTACCAAACTAGCACACGCTGTTTCACAAAATGTGAAAATTGAAGCAGGTAATCCATTTTTCCAAAAAGATGTTGGTGGTTGTTCCACTGGCGGTTCGTGTAATTGTTCTATTTAGCAATTGTTATAGACAGTGATATAAATAAATTGAAAATTTTTAAGTAAAAAAGTTAGCGAACAAAGATGTTTGCTAACTTTTTATTTAATATTATTAAAACGTTGAGCTAAATCTGGTCGATCGGTAACTATCGAATGGACACCATGTTTCGTTAATTCTTGCATTAAATCTAAGTTGTTCACTGGGCTATAACTAGGAACTATATTTAAACGTAGTAACCATTGAATATAGTTGTATTCTAGACGTTTTGTATGGTTTATTTGAGGTGTTAATTGAAAAAAGTGTGATTTAGGTTTGAACGTATGTCCTATTCCTAAAATGTATTTAATAAATGCTTCAGTCATTTCCTTTTGACTTGCTCCAACAGCAATCTCTTCCTCATTGTAGTCAGCGAATGCTGTTAAATGTTCTACGAATGGACTCATAACAACAACACGGTGTTGTGCGTGATGCTGTACGATAATATCAAAGAGCAACTTAGGTATACGATGTGCATTAGTAGTATCAGGCGCATCTAAGATATGTACAATGATTAATTGATTAGGATATTTTGTTAATACCTCTGATAGCGATAGTATTTTAGCCAAATGATGGTCTCTGTATGGGTGGTGTTTATTTATATCTGTAAAGTAATATCCAGCATCTAAATGTTGTAATTCAGCTAAATTATGAGTCATAACAGCGCCCGAACCATTTGTTGTGCGGTCAAGTTCACTATCATGAAAAGCAACTAAATGATAATCTTGTGTTAACCTAATATCAATATCAAAACCAGTTACTTTGTGGTTATTGGCATAATCAAAAGCAAGTTGTGTGTGCTCTGGACGAACGGCCATACCGCCTCTACGTGCAAAAATATAAGGGCTTGCATGAGTGAAAAACGTAGGGACAGCCATATTTGTGCGTTTGTAGTTATATTTTTTGAGAAAGAATAAACTGCCAACTACTCCCACTGTGCCTATAAAAGCACTTTTGATTAATACATTAAATTTAGTCATTATAGATAACCTCCTATAAACTATATACCCAAACATCGTACTACTACATATAATTGTTATTTATAAAAATAAAAAGTCATGATATTATAAAGTGGCTAACAAATGGAGTGAAATAATATGGATATTATAGCGAGAACAAGTTTAGTTATTTATTTGAAACATATGAAACACGAACGTCAAATTAGGAAATTCGGTCACATCGTCCATTCAAATAAGCAAAAAAAATATGTCATGTTGTATATAAATGAAGATGAAGCGGACGCCATTGTACACAAGTTGATGAAGCTAAAATATGTGCGTAAAATTGACGGGTCACCATACAAATATTTGAAGAAAGTTTATGAAAAAGAAAGACATGAACTTTCATAAATATAACGAGCGCTAATTTGAATTTATTGTAACGGTGGAATCCAATTTTGCATGCGTAAAACACTGGTCAAATAATTAAAATATAGATCTAAATCATGATACGTTTCAGGTGGTTGGACATCAATCCCTTTAAACGATAGATTATATTGTTCTGCGTATTCTTTAATGAGTTCAAATTTTTTATTAGTTTTTGGATACGGATAATTAAAGGCATTTATCATAATGTACATAGCTTGAAAATGTCGTTCTGTTGTTGGATGCATAATTATCGCTACAGAAGAACGCTGTTTGTCCGACATGGGTGTATGAAAATTGACAATGGCTGCAATTCGTTGATGGTTATATTCAATTAATGTTGTAAATTCAAACAAATCGGTGAGACCTTCACCTAGCAAAATAAATGATTGTTTCATTTTATATGTCTCCTTTTACGTTGTGCATATAAAATTATATAAAATTTGGTGTGAGATTGGAAGTGTAGATAACAATGAGAGTAATTTCAGGTGTACACAAAAGTAAACCGTTAGAAAGTATGGAAGGGCGTAATACACGACCAACTATGGACAAAGTCAAAGAGGGGATTTTTAATAGTTTACATGAAGTATCGGGCTTAGGCTTAGATTTATTTGCAGGCAGTGGTGCCTTAGGTATAGAGGCACTGTCTAGAGGTATGGAAAAAGTTATTTTTGTAGATCAAAATTTTAAAGCAACACAAGTCATTAAAGGTAATTTAAAAAGTTTAGGTATTGAAGCACAAGCAGAAGTATATAAAAACAATGCAGATAGAGCGTTAAAAGCATTAAGTAAACGAGAGATTCAGTTTGATTACATCTTTTTAGACCCACCCTATGATAAAGGGCTTATTGACGAAGCATTAGAAGCAATAGCAAAATTTGATTTATTAAAAGAACATGGTATTATCATCTGTGAGTTTAATCATAAAGAAACTATAAAGTATGAACCATTTCATAAAATAAAGCAGTATCATTACGGGCTAACAGACACATTGTTACTAGAAAAGGGAGAATAATATGACTACTACAAAAGCTGTGATTCCAGGAAGTTTTGACCCAATTACTTTTGGACATCTAGATATCATTGAAAGAAGTACGGATCGATTTGATGAAATACATATTTGTGTATTAAAAAACAGCAGTAAAGCAGGCACTTTTTCGGTGGATGAACGGATGGCTTTAATTGAAGAATCTGTTAAAGGTTTAGACAATGTCACTGTGCATGCCTTTAGTGGGCTTTTAGTGGATTTCTGTGATGAAATTGGTGCACAAACTATTATTAGAGGACTACGTGCTGTAAGTGATTTTGAATATGAACTGAGATTGACTTCAATGAACAAAAAACTTAATAGCGATGTTGAAACATTGTATATGATGACGAGTACTAATTATTCATTTATTAGTTCTAGTGTGGTCAAAGAGGTAGCTGCATATAAAGCAGATGTTTCTGATTTTGTGCCAGAGCATGTTGCAAAAGCATTGAATGAAAAGTTTAAAAAATAATAGCTGTGCAAACGTATAACTACCTAGTGCATCCACACTAGGTAGTTATACGTTTTTTGTAAACAGTAGGTTTTTAAGTTTCAGTACGAATTACCGGGGTGTTGAAATCGGTAGCTTGTTGTTGTGACAATAAATTATAAACTGTTGTTGCGCGAATTTCGGAAGAGAAAAAGTGTGCATTTTGCTTATTGATATTAGTAATAAAATGACGTTCTGGGAACTGCTTTTTGAGTTGCTTTAGATAGCGTTGTCCTTGTTGTGACATTCCTAATATATGCACGGCTTCGATATTTTGTGGCTTGTCACCTTGATAGAACTGTAACAATATATTCATTAAGACACGTTGTATATGTGTATAAGTATAACGTTTAGTTTTTAAAAGTTGCATTAATTCAGCAAAAGAGGTTGCTTGTCCAATATACTTTTTAATACGTTGTTCTAGTCCTTCATTCATTAAATGAATGCCTTGTAATGCTTCAATAGAGTGTGTGATGATAGCATACTTTAAAAATGGAAAGCACTGTTCTACTGTCAAATGTGGCGCAGTATATAGCTGTTGAATATCATTAGGTACGACAGACTGCCAACTTGGATCATTGTCTTGTAGTGCATTTCTAATAGAAGTACCACTAGCATATGTTGGATTGATAATATTACTCTCATGGTGATTAGTTTGATGACGTGAAATGGTCCAAGGTTGGATATGTGGCGCATATTGTTGAATTGCTCTCACATAGGATACACCTAATGTATTATTCGGTGACTTTAAAATTGTATTATTATTCGTCAGTTCACTTATAATTCGAGGATAACTTTTACCTTCTTTTACTTTTTGGGTGAAAGCTGGTGTATGTTCCAATTGTGTTAATTGTTGCGCTACTTGTTGAAATTCTGTGATATTTCCAGATTCGCTGCCAAATGACAAGTGATCAACATTGAGGTACTGTGCAACCTTAACAGCACTTTCAGCAAAGTATTGGCCTGCAGATATTGCTGCAAACGCAGGTAATTCAACAACAATATCGACGGCTTGTAATGCCATACGTGTGCGCAGAAATTTATTATAAAATGCAGGGGCACCACGCATGACAAATTGTCCGCTCATGATTGCGACACTAATATCTGCTCCTGAGATTGACTTTGATTGTTTGGCATGGTATAAGTGACCATTGTGGAAGGGATTATACTCTGTTACTAACGCAACGCTTTTCATTTGCATTTCTTCCTTTCGGTATTCATTATAGATATTGTAACAGATATAAAAGTGTTAAGAAAAAATCTTGACAACTTAAATCTATAAAGTTAAAATAAATTTTGTGCTTGTTAGAGGTGAAGCCATATGAAATGGTCAATAACGCAATTAAGAAAATACCAAGATGAGCCATTTGTATTTAAGCAAACGGTGAATTTTGATCATTTGAAAGACTCATTGGATTTGTTAGATTTATCTGCCATTACGGTAGAAGGTGAACTAACCGTTAAATCAAACGAGGTTATCGCAGATATGCATATTACTGGTGTTTATACCATGTCATGTGCCAGAACCTTAGTTCCTGTAGAAGTGCCGCTAGATACTACTTCTCAAGAAATTTTTGATTTAGAGGGATTTGATTCATACAGTGAAGATGATGAACATTATCACGATGCCACTGATGGAATGATAAATTTAAAAGATATTGCAGAAGAACTTGTCATCATAGAAAAGCCAATGCGTGCATTTGCAGAAAATAGTGATCAAATGATGCGCGAAGGTAATGGTTGGGAAGTTATTGACGAAACGCAAGCGGCTGAACTTAAAAAAGAACAAGAAGCGTCAGAGTCTAAGCAAGTCGATCCAAGGCTTCAAAAATTACAACAATTATATGACGAAGAGCAATAGCAGTTTCAAGTAATCTATAGTATAATAGATTATTGAATCTGAACATTAATGATTTTGTGTTTGAATATAAGGAGGATAAATCATGGCAGTACCAAAAAGAAGAACATCTAAAACAAGAAAAAATAAACGTCGTACTCATTTCAAAATTTCAGTACCAGGTATGACAGAATGCCCAAGCTGTGGCGAATACAAATTATCTCACCGCGTATGTAAGAACTGTGGTTCATACAATGGTGAAGAAGTTGTATCAAAATAATTTCAATATGTAAATGACTTCATTAAGTCAACACAATCGTTCATTAATTATTAAGTCAATAATTTTTGGACGATTTTTTTAGATATGTAAATCTAATGACAATGATTGGTAGTGACAATGTGAGCACATTAAAACAGCAGAACATTATAGAGAAAATTGAAGCAAATGATTTCGAGTGGTTATATAACCATTTTAGTGACTATTTTCAAGATGTAACTTCATTAGTAGAGTTAAAATCAATACTAAAAGAGTATAATAAAATTAGCACTACCCACACGCTTTTTCGCCATATAAAAGTCAATAAAACAGATGAATTTATTTGGATAGCTGACAATGGGCAAGCAGGCGTTAGTGTGACACTTAATAAATATAATGAAATTGTCAGTATGGTGTTATTACCATTAGAAAAAAATAAATCGCAAAAATTGACAAAACAATATTATACGATGCCAATTGAAGGAGAATATTTTGTTAGTGCCGGCGGGGATAATGAATTATTAAATCATCATTTTAATTTTAAATATCAGCGTAATGCTTATGATTTAACAATGGTAAATGAAGATATGACTTATCAAGGTACACCTAATCAAAATGAAAATTATTATTGTTATGGTCAATCAGTTGTAGCTCCAGCCAATGGAAAAGTAGTACAAACATTAAAAAATATTAAAGACAATACCCCAGGTGAAGCCAATACGAATCATCCAGAAGGTAATTTCGTTATCGTTCAACATCAACTAAATGAATATAGCATAGTAGCCCATTTGCAAAGTGACTCTATCAAGGTAGATGTAGGTGATATTGTAAGAAGAGGACAACATATTGCTAACATAGGTAACTCTGGCAACAGTAGTGAACCGCATCTCCATTTTCATATTATGAATAAAATTAAAACACATAGTGGTTATACTTATAAAATTAAATTTTTAGACCAAAATGAGCCACTAAGAGGCGATAAGGTTTATTATTCAGGTGATAAAATGAAAATAGAATCACATCACGCGCTCACAAATGTATTGAAAAATTATGGCTTACATCTTTTACACAGATTTAAAAACTAAAGATAGTGAGGATATGTTATGGAAAACATTACTTCTGCACAAAATAGTAAAATTAAGCAAGCTACTAAATTAAAAAAGAAACGGGAACGAGATAAAACAGGTTTGGCATTAATTGAAGGTCATCACTTGATTGAAGAAGCTTTTAAAAGTGACATAAAAATTTTACAATTATTTATGGTTGAACAAGGTCGATTAGATAGCCAAATTGTGGACTATGCTGAAACATGTTTTGAAATTAACATCAAAGTAGCTGAAGCACTGTCTGATACTGTTACACCTCAAGGTTTTTTCGCTGTGATCGAAAAACCAACTTATGATACTACTAAAGCAACACAAGTTTTGCTAATAGATCGTATTCAAGATCCTGGTAATTTAGGGACATTGATTAGAACTGCAGATGCGGCTGGTTTAGATTTAATCGTCTTAGAAAAAGGGACTGCGGATCCGTATCAAGATAAAGTATTACGAGCAAGTCAAGGCAGTGTGTTTCATTTACCAATCGTTACTGACGACTTACATACATTTATGCAATCATTCCAAGGAGATATCTTTGGTACGGCTCTTAACGATGCAAAACCATTTAATGAGGTGGCAAATGTAAATCATTTTGCACTATTGTTAGGTAATGAAGGTGAAGGTGTTAACCCTGACTTATTGGCCGAAACAACACAGAATTTAAATATCCCTATTTATGGTAAAGCTGAAAGTCTCAACGTAGCCATTGCTGGTAGTATTTTAATGTATCATTTGAAAGGTTGACCCTTACTACCAACATCGTATATAATTATTTTGAATGAAAAAAATATAAACCAATAAAAAGACGTAAATTATCACTAATTATTGTTCAGGGAGAATAATCATGACTGTAAATTATTCCAATAATGTATAATTTTTTTCACCTTTTTGGTTACTTAAAGAAATTTAAGTCGGCTCACATTCCGTTACCAATGTCTAACAAGTGTATGCAATTGCATAAATTTGGGTGGTACCACGGAAAGACTTTCGTCCCTTAATTACAGAGGGGTGAAAGTCTTTTTTTGTAATAATGAAGTAAATGAAACGGTAATATAAGGAGGAACTACTATGGCTCTACCAGTAGAAATGTCGGAATTAAAGCAACAAGCTTTAATAGATATAAATGAAGCTAATGACGAACAAATATTACAAGGAATAAAAGTGAAATATCTTGGTAAAAAAGGTTCGGTTAGTGCATTAATGAAACGTATGAAAGATTTGCCTAATGAGGAAAAACCTGCATACGGTCAACAAGTGAATGAAGTACGTCAAGCTATTGAAAATGCAATTGAAGCACGCCAAGGAATTTTAGCAGAGGCTAAATTGGAACAACAATTAGCGACTGAAAAAATTGATGTGACTTTACCTAGTCGTAAAATTGCTATCGGAGCAAAACATCCTTTAACGCGCACAATTGAAGAAATAGAAGACTTGTTCCTCGGTTTAGGTTATGAAATTGTTGATGGCTACGAAGTGGAACAAGATTATTATAATTTTGAAGCTTTAAATCTTCCTAAATCTCACCCAGCAAGAGATATGCAAGATAGTTTTTATATTACTGAAGAAATTTTAATGCGTACACATACGTCACCTGTTCAGGCGCGAACTATGGAACAACGTAATGGCCAAGCACCTGTAAAAATTATTTGTCCAGGTAAAGTATATCGACGTGATTCAGATGATGCGACGCACAGTCATCAATTTACTCAAATTGAAGGATTAGTAGTTGATGAAAATATTAAAATGAGTGACTTAAAAGGTACTTTGGAATTACTTGCTAAAAAACTTTTTGGTGATGCACGTGAAATCCGTTTACGTCCAAGTTATTTCCCATTTACAGAACCATCTGTCGAAGTTGATATTTCATGCTTTAAGTGTAAAGGAAAAGGCTGTAACGTTTGTAAACATACTGGCTGGATTGAAATATTAGGCGCTGGTATGGTACATCCTAATGTACTAGAAAAAGCTGGATTTGACTCAGAGAAATATACTGGTTTCGCCTTTGGTATGGGTCCAGATCGAATTGCTATGTTGAAATATGGCATTGAAGATATTCGTCATTTTTATACTAATGATGTAAGGTTCTTAAATCAATTTAAAGCAGTAGAAGATAGAGGTGAAGCGTAATGTTAATTTCAAAAGAATGGTTAGAATCATATATAGATATAAATCAACCAGTAAATGTATTGGCTGAAAGAATTACACGTACAGGGATTGAAGTAGACGATATTATAGATTACACCGAAGATATCAAAAATTTAGTTGTAGGTTATATTACTGCTATAGCACCTCATCCTAATGCTGACAAATTAAATGTTTGTACGGTAGACATTGGTGAGAGTGAACCTGTACAAATTGTGTGCGGTGCACCTAATGTCGATAAAGGACAAACGGTAATTGTAGCAACAGTAGGTGGAAGATTACCTGGTGGTATTAAAATCAAAAGAGCAAAATTACGTGGCGAACGTTCAGAAGGTATGATTTGTTCATTACAAGAAATTGGTATTGCCGAAAATGTAGTTCCAAAAGCATTTGAAAATGGTATTTTTGTATTTCCAGAAGCAGTCGCTCCAGGAACAAATGCATTGGATGCATTATATTTAAACGATCAAGTAATGGAATTTGATTTGACACCAAATAGAGCTGATGCATTAAGTATGATAGGTACTGCTTATGAAACAGCGGCACTTTATAATACGACAATGACAAAACCACAAAGTACTACTGAAACAGCGACAAGTTCCATCTCAGACCAATTATCTGTCACGATTGATGCTACAGATCATGTACCATATTATAGTGCGCGTGCAGTAGTTGATGTGACAATTGCACCATCTCCAATATGGATGCAAGCGCGTTTAATGAAAGCAGGCATTAGACCAATTAATAATGTAGTAGATATTTCGAATTATGTATTGTTAGAATATGGTCAACCTTTGCATATGTTTGATAAAGATCAAATCGGTTCTGATTCTATCGTGGTACGTCATGCAAATCATCAAGAAACGATGAACACGTTAGATGACCAACAGCGCCAGTTACAATCTTCAGATTTAGTGATTACAAATGGTCAAGAACCAATTGCTATCGCTGGTGTTATGGGTGGAGATTTTTCAGAAGTCACAGCGGAAACAAAAAATGTAGTTATTGAAGGTGCTATCTTTGATCCAGTGTCAATTCGTCATACTTCAAGACGATTGAATTTACGCAGTGAAGCGTCAAGTAGATTTGAAAAAGGTATCGCTACTGAATTTGTAGATGAAGCAGTAGATAGAGCATGTTACTTACTTGCAACGTACGCCAATGGTACGGTATTAGCTGATCGCGTTGCAGCAGGTGATTTAGGTAGTTTTGTAACACCTATTGAGATAACAGTAGCAAAAGTAAATAACACAATAGGTTTTAATCTAACAGTTGAAGATATCGAAAGTATTTTTGTACAACTTGGCTTTGAAACACATAGTGACGGTGACACAATTAAGGTGTTAGTACCGTCAAGACGTAAAGACATTACAATTAAAGAGGATTTAATTGAAGAAATTGCTAGAATTTATGGTTATGATGAAATTCCATCTACATTGCCTGTGTTTGATCAAGTTACGAGTGGTGAACTAACAGATAACCAAGCTAAAGCGCGTCAAATTAAAGCGACTTTAGAAGGGGCAGGTTTAAGTCAAGCTATTAATTACTCACTAATTAGTAAAGAGCGTGCGCAAGACTTTACATTAGAGAAACATAACACAATTGATTTATTAATGCCTATGAGTGAAGCACATGCGACGTTACGTCAAAGTTTAATTCCACATTTGATAGATGCAGTAGCTTATAATGTAGCTCGTAAAAATGATGACGTGCGTCTCTATGAACTTGGTAGAGTTTTCTTTGGTAACGAGGAAGGCGAATTACCAGATGAAGTTGAATATTTAAGCGGAATTTTAACAGGGGATTATGTTGTTAACCAATGGCAAGGTAAAAAAGAAGCAATTGATTTCTTTATTGCCAAAGGTTTTGTAGATCGTATTGCCGAAGTATTAGACCTATCATTCGCTTATGAAGCTACAGAAATTGATGGTTTACACCCTGGCCGTACAGCTCATGTCTATTTGAATGACCAAGTTGTTGGTTTTATTGGTGAGTTACATCCAAATGTCGAAAAAGATTATGATTTAAAACAAACTTATGTCTTTGAATTAAATTATGATAAGTTAATGGCTGTCGCAGTGGGCTATATTAACTACGAACCAATTCCTAGATTCCCGGGAGTAACAAGAGATATAGCTTTAGTTATTAATAGAGATCTGCCATCAGCAAAATTATTAGACACAATTAAACAAAATGGTGGAGATATTTTCCAAAATGCACAAGTCTTTGATGTATATCAAGGTGAACATGTTGCAGAAGACGAAAAATCTGTAGCTATTAGAATTAACTATTTAGATACTGCAGATACATTAACAGATGATAAAGTAAATGCTGTACATGACAATATTTTAGAAGCATTAGTTGCCCAAGGTGCGACAGTAAGATAATGCTCACAAAAAGAGGACTAATCTTTAAAATGGATTGGTCCTCTTTATATTTTGCTATAAAAAATAAAGAAAACGTCAATTTCCATATCTTCTCGATAGAAATTGACGTTTATTTTTGAGTCAGAGACGTTTTATGTCTAGGGCTCTTTTTTATGTTTAATTTTATTGATATTTTGAGGTAACGAGTTGCTGAGCTTTATTACGATTGGCAAAATGCTTTTTACTTAGATGATCAAGAAAACTTACACCATGTCGCTCAATAAGTTTTGCTGCAAATAGATCAACTTTTTTACTGGCACCTTTAGGCACTGTGGCATTAAGTTGTTGTGACATTTTGTCCATGTGTTTTACGAAAGCATATCTGGAAATAATACTAGCTGCGGCAATAGCAATTGATTTAGATTCACCTTTGGTTTCAAATTGAGTTTTTGATTCACAAGGTAACGCTGATAACGTATAGCGTTTGTAAACTTTAGGTTCCGCGAATTGATCGACAACAATATAATCTAGCGGTGCGCTATTTAACTTTGTAACTACGTTTTTTATTGCCTCATTATGTAGTACAGCTTTCATTTTCACTTGAGACCAACCAGTATGTTGTTTGTCATTATAGCAATCATTATCTAAAGTCAGTAAAGAATGTGGAATGAAAGTCACTAATTGTTCAGCAAGTTCTACAATTTTAGCATCAGTTAATTTTTTGGAGTCGTCTACACCCAATGTTTTTAAAATAGCTACATTTTCAGTAGAAACATATGCAGCACATACTGTTAAAGGTCCAAAATAATCGCCACTACCTGCTTCATCGCTTCCTATACAATTAAATTGGTTATAGGCTATAGAAGTTGCTGGCGTTTGTTTGGTTGTTGAAGGTGATGTTGTTGCTGTTTTCTTAGGTAGCAATTGTTGTGCAATAGCTTCTGCATCTTTACCTTGGAACATCACTTTATTAGAATTATAAATTGATATCACTGTACTTTTATACTTTGTTTTTGCTTTCATACCTTGTGGTAATTGCGCTGTATCAAAGTCAATTTGTTGCATTAATGTTTGTATTTCAGTGTTAGTTAATTTATGTACGATATTTCCCATAATGTGTCACCACTTTTGAATTTTAATTGTTTGAAAGACAACGTTAATCTTATCATAAATGTAGAAAATTTAGCGACTATATCATCAATTCAACGGAAAGATAAAAGTATACATTACCACATAATATTCTACGTATTAGTGAGTTATAAAGGTATTTAGCAAATATTTGAACAAAAAGACATCGATTTAATTAATTTTGCTGATTTACTAAATTATCAATCAGCAAATAATAATTATTAGCAGTTCTATATCAATTCAAATACAGGTCTTACAAAATAATTTACAGTCATGTATAATGGTGTGTGATAAATATATTAATAATTTTTAATAAACATAAATTTAACTATATATTGGAAATTACTGAAAAAGGTAGGCGCTAAATATGGGTGATTTTAAAAATCGAATTAACGTCAATATCAATGACCAACACTATACAATTGTTGGTACGGATAATCCAGAGCATATACGCTATGTAGCGAATTTAGTAGATGAAAAGCTAAAGGAGTTAGGCCGTAAAAATGCTGGTTTAGATACTACAAGAAAAGCAATCTTAACAGCGGTTAATGTGATGCATGAAAAAGTGCAATTGGAAGAGGACAATGAACGTTTGCAACAACAGATTAAACAACTCCAAGATAGAAAAGACCAATGATAATCGATGTACTAAGTCTATTATTTATTATTTTTTTAGGATTTATTGGATTTAGACGTGGTACAGCATTTAGTGTTTTACATATAGGTACGACGATGGTAGCCTTATTTATTGCTAAATCCTATTATTTACCAATAGCAGAGCGCTTGGAATTGTTTTTGCCTTATCCTAAAACACAGGCTTATGATATAACATTTGCAATATCATTTAATCATCTAGAAACTCGTTTCTATCATATTATTGCCTTTATTGTAATAGCATCACTGGCAAAACTTATTTTTTATGCCATTATCGTTACGTTTGACAATTTAATATTAGCACATAAGTTAAGTAAGATGAGTAGGGGAATAGGAGTCATTGTCAGTATATTTGCGGCAAGTATTTATCTCGTACCGTTGCTATATATTACTTCACTTTACCCTAACGCGTGGATTCAATCCCAATTGACATCTTCGATAATTGCGAAGCAACTTATAACACAACTACCCATACTATCTCAGTTTGTTGTGAATATTTAATATCTTTCATAGGTGATGAAGGATAAAAACATAGGAGGATAAGACAAAGCGGCCATACTGCTACCAAGGCAAAAGTCATTTGTTTTATCTTTTTTTTATGGAGGGAATTGTAATGACTAAAAAAGATATCATTCAACTATTAGAAAAAATTGCTATATATATGGAATTGAAAGGTGAAAACACATTTAAAGTCTCAGCATATCGTAAAGCAGCACAAAGTCTAGAAATTGACGAACGACCACTTGATGAAATTAACGATGTCACTGAGCTAAAAGGTATCGGAAAAGGTGTAGGTGAAGTCATTAATGAATATTACCAAACAGGAGAATCAATGACTTTAAATAGTTTAGAACAAGAGGTGCCTGCTGGATTAATTCCATTGATGAAAATACAAGGTTTAGGTAGTAAAAAAATTGCCAAACTGTATAAAGAGTTAAATGTCATTGATAAAACAACTTTACAACAAGCATGTGAAGCAGGGAAAGTCAGTGAATTAAGTGGTTTTGCTAAAAAGACAGAACAAAATATTTTAGAAGCGGTTAAAGCATTAGGTGCTAGAAAAGAGAAATACCCAATAGATCAAATGCGTGGTTTAAATCTAAAAATAAAAGCGCATTTGGAGACTATTAATCAAATTGATAAATTTGAAGTTGCAGGTAGCTTTAGACGCTTTAAAGAGATGAGTAAAGATTTAGATTATATTATTAGCACAGATGAACCTGAATTAGTGCAACAAGCATTATTAACAATACCAAATAAAGTCAAAGAAGTTGCCGTGGGCCAAACTAAAGTATCACTTGAAATTGATTATGACGATGAAATTATCGGTGTTGATTTCAGGTTAATTGAACCTGCAGCTTTTTATCATACGTTACAACATTTTACAGGGTCAAAAGATCATAATATACGTATTCGTCAAATGGCAAAGGAACGTAATGAAAAAATTAGTGAGTATGGTATAGAACAAGCAGATGGTAATTTATTACAGTACCAAAGCGAAGCTGAAATTTATCAACATTACGACGTAAATTGGATTGCTCCTCCATTAAGAGAAGATGGTAGTGAATTTGATAAAAATTTAGAGCAAATTGTACAGTTAAATGATATTAATGGCGATATCCACATGCATACAACATATAGTGATGGTGCATTTAGTATTAGAGATATGGTGGAAGCAAATATTGCCAAAGGCTATGAATTTATGGTAATTACTGACCATTCACAAAGTTTAAAAGTAGCGAATGGTTTATCTGAAGAACGGTTATTACGCCAAATCGACGAAATTAAACAATTAAATGCTGAATATGATGAAATTGATATATATTCAGGCATAGAAATGGACATTTTACCTAATGGTGATTTAGATTATAGTAATGAAATTTTAGCGCAATTAGATTATGTTATTGCTGCAATACATCAAAGTTTTAATCAATCTGAAGCAGAGATTATGCAACGTTTAGAAAATGCATGTCGTAATCCTTATGTTAAACATATTGCACATCCAACTGGACGTATTATTGGTAAAAGACCAGGTTATGAACCTAACATTGAGCAATTATGTGCTTTGGCAGAAGAAACGAATACAGTGTTGGAAATTAATGCTAATCCTAAAAGATTAGATTTAAGTGCTGATGTGTTGAGAAAACATCCCAATCTAATGCTAACAATTAATACTGACGCCCACCATATTGACCATTTAGATTTTATGGCTTATGGGGTAGCAACTGCGCAAAAAGGATTTGTAACAAAAAATCGAGTTATTAATGCAATGTCGCGCACAGCTTTTCAGTCATTTGTAAACGACAATATTAAATTGAAGAAGTAGAGGGATTAGATGAGACAGAAATCATTAGATGTCTTAGAATTCGATAAAATCAAGCAGAGTGTTGAAAATGAGGCCATGAGTGATATTGGTCGAGAAAAAGCTCGCGGCATGACACCTGCTATAGATTTTGATACTGTAACTTTTCAAATCGCAGAAATAGATGAAATTGCCCAAATTTATAATAAACATCGCATGCCTAGTATGAGTGGGTTGGCACAAGTGCAACAATATATTCATCGGGCGACAATTGATGGCGTATTAAATGTAAATGAGCTCAATGTGATCAAACGATTGATCCAAATACAAAATCAATTTAAGACGTTTTACAATCAATTAGTAGAGGAAGACGAAGGAGAAATCCAGTTCCCGATTTTAAATGATAAAATGGAACAATTACCGATTTTAACGGATTTATATCAAACAATACATCAAAAATGTGATGCTTATGATTTGTTTGATGATGCTAGTTATGAACTACAAGGTATTCGCAGTAAAATTTCAAATACAACACAAAAAATCAAACAAAATCTAGATAAAATCGTCAAAAGTCAAAGTAATCAAAAGAAATTATCAGATGCTATTGTTACTGTTCGTAATGATCGCAATGTTATACCTGTAAAAGCTGAATATCGTCAAGACTTTAATGGTATCGTTCATGACCAATCAGCTTCAGGACAAACACTTTATATCGAACCATCATCTGTAGTTGAAATGAATAATACAATCAGTAGGTTAAAAAATGATGAGGCTGTCGAACGTGAGCGCATATTAATTGAAATAACGGCACAAGTTGCAGCAGAAGCAGACGCATGCCTAACTGCAGAAAATGTTATGGGACAAATTGACTTTTTAACAGCTAAAGCGAGATATGCACGCTCAATTAAAGGAACAAAACCAACATTTCATCAAGATCGAACAGTCTATTTACCTAAAGCATTTCATCCATTATTAGATAGAGATACTGTTGTCGCCAATACGATTGAATTTGCTGAAGATATTTCAACTGTTATTATTACAGGTCCAAATACGGGTGGTAAAACAGTAACGTTAAAAACTTTAGGACTTATTGTCATCATGGCTCAATCAGGCTTATTAATACCTACTTTAGATGGAGCCCAGTTAAGTGTATTTGAAAATGTCTTTTGTGATATTGGTGATGAACAATCTATTGAACAATCACTGTCTACTTTTTCATCACATATGACGAATATAGTCGAAATTTTAGAAGAAGCGAATGGTAATAGTTTAATACTTTTTGATGAGTTAGGCGCAGGTACCGACCCGAGTGAGGGTGCAGCGTTAGCTATGAGTATTTTAGATTATGTACGAGCAGTTGATTGTCTAGTTATGGCAACGACCCATTATCCTGAGCTCAAGGCTTATAGTTATAATAGACAAGGTGTCATGAATGCCAGTGTAGAATTTGATGTGACAACATTAAGTCCAACATATAAATTATTAATGGGCGTACCTGGACGTTCAAATGCCTTTGATATTTCTAAAAAATTAGGTTTGAAAATGAGTGTGATTCAAAAAGCTAAATCCATGATTGGTCAAGATGAGCAAGAAATAAATGAAATGATTGCGTCGCTAGAACATAATTCTAAACGCGTTGATGAACAACGTATTGAATTAGACGAATTGTTAAGAGATGCACAAGCTACACATGATGCACTAACAAAGCAATATCACAACTACCAAGCATACGAACGTCAACTCATGGATGAAGCCAAAGAAAAAGCTAATCAACGAGTTAAAGCAGCTACTAACGAGGCTGATGAAATTGTTAAAGACTTACGTAAGTTGAGAGATCAAAAAGGTGCAGATGTAAAAGAACATGAACTTATCGATAAGAAAAAACGTCTAGATGACCAATATGAAGCTAAATCCATTAAGCAAAATGTCAAAAAGCAAAAATGGGACAAAATCACTGCGGGTGATGAAGTGAAAGTATTAACCTATGGACAAAAAGGGGAAGTACTTGAGCTGTCAGGAGATGACGAAGCGGTAGTTCAAATGGGTATTATTAAAATGAAATTACCACTTCAAGATTTAGAAAAAACGCAAAAAACTCAAGAACAACCAACGAAAATGGTTAAGCGTTCCAATAGACAAAATATTAAAATGGATTTAGACTTAAGGGGCTATCGATATGAAGAAGCATTGAGCGAATTAGATCAATATATCGATCAAGCTGTGTTAAGTAACTACCAACAAGTGAATATTATTCATGGTAAAGGTACAGGCGCATTACAAAAAGGTGTACAAAACTATTTGAAAAAGCATAAAAGTGTGGCATCATATAGGAATGGAATGCCAAGTGAAGGTGGCTTCGGTGTTACCGTTGTAGAATTAAAATAATAGTGAGCAAGTATTATGCATACGAAAATAAAATTTGTTATAATTTGCTCATCATTTGAAAATAAGGAGGATTGGCATTTATGGCAATCGTAAAAGTAACGGATTCAAATTTTGATGAAAATATTCAATCTGGTGTTAATTTAGTAGACTTCTGGGCAACTTGGTGTGGACCTTGTAAAATGATTGCACCAGTTTTAGAAGAGTTAGCAGGCGACTATGATGGAAAAGCTAATATTTTAAAATTAGATGTAGATGAAAACCCATCAACTGCAGCTAAATTTGAAGTAATGAGTATTCCAACATTAATCGTATTTAAAGATGGAGAACCAGTTGATAAAGTAGTAGGTTTCCAACCAAAAGAAAACTTAGCTGAAGTTATCGACAAACATCTATAAGCATAAAATAAATAAAGTGGACTGTATTTGTAATTTATTGTCCAACTGCACTAAAGTTTATTAATATGACTTTCAGTGCAACAGTCAGCTATTGTTAATACGTTAAATAAGAGAGTGTGGAACATTTACAATGTCTCACGCTCTTTATTTGTATAAATATTGGCAATATGATGATTAAAATTGTAACGAAGGGAGGTAAAACTATGGTGGAACAATATCAAGCAAACATTAAACAAAAATTAACAGTAGTACCTATGGAACCGGGCTGTTATTTAATGAAAGATCGCAATAATCAAATTATTTATGTCGGAAAAGCAAAAAAGTTACGAAATAGATTACGTTCATATTTTACTGGCGCTCATGACGCAAAAACTACAAGACTAGTTGGTGAAATACGTAATTTTGAATATATTGTCACATCAAGTGAAACAGAATCACTTTTATTAGAGTTGAATTTAATTAAACAATATCAACCACGTTATAATATTTTATTAAAAGATGATAAAAGTTATCCCTTCATTAAAATCACAAAAGAAAAGCATCCAAAACTTATTGTGACACGTACGGTCAAGAAGGGCAGTGGTAAGTATTTTGGGCCATATCCAAATGCATACTCAGCGCAAGAAACGAAAAAATTACTAGATCGTATTTATCCATTTAGAAAATGCGATAAAATGCCAGATAAGTTATGTCTGTATTATCATATAGGTCAATGTATGGGGCCGTGTGTTTATCCTGTAGATTTAAATAAATATGCTGAGATGACAAAAGAAATCACGGATTTCCTAAACGGTGAAGATAAAACAATAATGCGTAATTTAGAACATAAAATGCAAGCTGCGAGTGAAGATTTAGACTTTGAACAAGCGAAAGAGTATCGTGATTTAATACAACATATTCAAAATCTCACGAAGAAACAGAAAATTACTTCGACCGATAATACAGTTAGAGATATATTTGGTTATAGTGTCTCTAAAGGTTGGATGTGTATTCAAGTGTTTTTTATAAGACAAGGTAATATGATTAAACGTGATGCTACAATGATTCCTATCCAACAAACTGAAGAAGAAGAGTTTTATACTTTTATCGGGCAATTCTATGATTTAAATCAACATATCCTCCCTAAAGAAGTACACATTCCTAAACATTTAGATAGTGAAGTTGTTCAATCGGTAGTAGATACGAAAATTGTTCAACCGCAAAAAGGGAAGAAAAAAGAGATGGTTGATTTAGCCAATCATAATGCTGAACTTAGTTTAGAGAATAAATTCGAGTTAATTGCTAAAGATGAATCTCGTACGATAAAAGCAATAGAAGAGATTGGTGATAGAATGGGAATTCAAACGCCCATTCGAATTGAAGCGTTTGATAACTCTAATATTCAAGGTGTTGATCCTGTATCAGCAATGGTGTCATTTGTTGATGGAAAACCAAATAAAAAGGGCTATCGCAAATACAAAATTAAATCAGTCGAAGGGCCTGATGATTATAAATCAATGCGTGAAGTTGTACGTAGAAGATATAGTCGTGTCTTAAATGAAGGGTTACCGTTACCAGATTTAATTATCGTTGATGGTGGTAAAGGTCATATGAATGGTGTAATTGATGTTTTAGAAAATGAACTCGGTTTAGATATTCCAGTTGCAGGTTTGAAAAAAAATGATAAACACCAAACTGCAGATTTATTATATGGTAAAGAAGCAGAACTTGTACCATTGAAAAAGAATAGCCAAGCGTTTTATTTATTACAACGTATACAAGACGAGGTACACCGTTTTGCTATTACATTCCATCGCCAAACACGACAAAAAACTGGATTACAATCTGTATTAGATACCGTTGAAGGAATAGGTGCAAAACGTAAAACTAAATTATTACGTACATTCGGATCGATTAAAAAAATGAAAGATGCGTCAATTGAGGAATTACAACAAAGTGGTTTACCACTAAATGTTGCGAAAAACCTACATGATGCATTACATGACAATAGTGACAAAAAAAATTAGGCATGAGAATCATTCTCATGCCCAATTTACAATTATTTAGTGTTACAATAAGAAATAACGAGGTTTCTTTTTTTGGGTTTATTTGGAAGCGTTTTCTAATTGAGAAATATTATCATTTAATTATGGAACATTGTATGTAGTGTAATATATAAACGTATTGAAAATTTAATGCTTAGTTTATATTCAATTATATCACATGTAAGTTTCATTTTTTTGATGATTATACTTTGCTTAATTGGTTTGCGTGTTAAAAAGCAATAAAGAAATCAAAATTTAATTGTTTCACAGGGGGGACTTCCTTTTGGCTTATACGAAAAATCAATTCTATTTAAGACGCTTACATTCATTATTAGGCGTAATACCTATAGGTGGCTTTTTATTAGTTCACTTAATGGTTAACCACCAAGCGACTAAAGGTGCAGAAGCGTTCAATAAAGCAGCTGCATTTATGGAATCATTACCATTTTTAATCGCTTTGGAATTTGTCGTGATTTATATTCCGATATTGTATCACGCAGTTTACGGTGTACATATTGCCTTTACGGCAAAAGAAAATGTTGGTCATTATTCAGCATTTAGAAACTGGATGTTTTTATTCCAACGTATCACGGGTGTAATTACTTTTGTTTTCATTGCAATTCACTTATGGCAAACAAGAATTCAACGTGCATTAGGACATGAAGTTAACTTTGATATGGTACATGACATTGTAACTAACCCAGGATGGTTAATTTTCTATATCGTTTGTTTATTAGCTGTGACATTCCACTTTGCAAACGGCTTATGGTCATTCGGTGTAACGTGGGGTATTTTACAATCTAAAAAATCTCAACAAATTTTCACATGGGTTTCACTAGTCGTATTTATAGTTGTATCATATATAGGAATTAGCGCGATTTTAGCTTTCCTATAAGTTTTTTAATTTAATTTGATTTTTAGAGATATTTAGGGGAGTGACAAGATATGGCAGAGAAGAAAGTTATTGTTGTCGGTGGAGGACTTGCCGGTCTGATGTCAACAATTAAAGCAGCAGAGCAAGGTGCACAAGTAGACTTGTTCTCACTTGTACCTGTTAAACGTTCACATTCAGTGTGTGCGCAAGGTGGTATAAATGGTGCAGTAAATACTAAAGGTGAAGGCGATTCACCGGACATACACTTTGACGATACAGTATATGGTGGGGACTTTTTAGCAAACCAACCTCCAGTTAAAGCAATGACTGAAGCAGCACCTAAAATTATCCATTTACTTGACCGTATGGGTGTAATGTTTAACCGTACCAACGAAGGATTACTCGATTTTAGACGTTTTGGTGGTACAATGCATCATAGAACAGCTTATGCTGGTGCAACAACCGGACAACAGTTGTTATACGCACTAGATGAACAAGTAAGAAGTTTTGAAGTAGATGGTTTAGTAAATAAATACGAAGGCTGGGAATTCTTAGGTATAGTTAAGGATGACGAAAATACAGCTAGAGGTATTGTTGCACAAAATTTAACTACTTCAGAAATCCAATCATTTGGCTCAGATGCTGTAATTATGGCTACAGGTGGACCTGGAATTATCTTTGGTAAAACTACTAATTCTATGATTAATACAGGATCTGCTGCTTCAATTGTTTATCAACAAGGTGCTAAATACGCTAATGGTGAGTTTATTCAAATTCATCCAACAGCAATACCAGGTGATGATAAGTTAAGATTAATGAGTGAATCAGCACGTGGTGAAGGTGGTCGTATTTGGACTTATAAAGACGGTAAGCCTTGGTACTTCTTAGAAGAAAAATATCCGGATTATGGTAACTTAGTACCACGTGATATTGCAACACGTGAAATCTTTGATGTCTGTGTTAACCAAAAATTAGGCATTAACGGTGAAAACATGGTTTACCTTGATTTATCACATAAAGACCCACATGAATTAGACGTTAAATTAGGTGGTATCATTGAGATTTACGAAAAATTCACTGGTGATGATCCTAGAAAAGTACCAATGAAAATCTTCCCAGCAGTACATTACTCTATGGGTGGCTTATATGTTGACTATGATCAAATGACGAATGTTAATGGTCTGTTTGCTGCTGGTGAGTGTGATTACTCACAACACGGTGGTAATCGTTTAGGTGCGAACTCATTACTATCAGCGATTTATGGTGGTACTGTTGCAGGGCCAAATGCTGTCAAATATATTCAAGATATTGAAAAATCATATAGTGATTTAGATGAGACAATTTTTGAACGTCGTGTACAGGAAGAACAAGAAAAATTCGATCACTTATTAGCAATGAAAGGTGAAGAAAATGCCTATAAACTTCATCGCGAATTAGGTGAAATTATGACAGCTAATGTAACTGTAGTACGTGAAAATGAAAGTTTATTAGAAACAGATCGTAAAATTGTAGAATTGATGGAACGTTATAAAAATATTGATATTGAAGATACACAAACTTGGAGTAACCAAGCAGTATTCTTCACTCGCCAATTATGGAATATGCTTGTATTAGCTCGTGTTATTACTATTGGGGCATACAATCGTAATGAATCTAGAGGTGCACATTTCAAACCAGAATTCCCAGATAGAAACGATGAGGAATGGTTGAAAACAACTTTAGCAGAATATCAAGGAAAAACAGAAGCACCAAAATTCACCTACGATCCTGTAGATATTAGCTTAATTCCACCTCGTAAACGTGACTATACGCAAAAGTCTAAAGGAGGTAAATAATCATGGCAGATACTCAACAAGCAACTGAACAACAAAACCAACAAAAAACAATCAAATTAATTATCAAGCGTCAAGATAATGATCAAGCAAAGCCTTACGAAGAAGAATTTGAAATTCCATACAGAGAAAACTTAAACGTTATCGCTTGTCTGATGGAAATTAGACGTAATCCAATCAATAGTAAAGGTGAAAAAACGACACCGGTTATTTGGGATATGAACTGTCTTGAAGAGGTTTGTGGTGCTTGTTCTATGGTTATTAATGGTCAAGCAAGACAATCATGTTCAGCTATCGTTGATCAACTTGAACAACCAATTAGATTAGAGCCAATGAGCACTTTCCCAGTTATTCGTGACTTGCAAGTTGACCGTTCTAGAATGTTCGATAACCTAAAACGTATGAAAGCATGGGTACCAATTGACGGTACATATGATTTAGGTCCTGGACCACGTATGCCAGAGAAAAAACGTCAAACTGCTTATGAATTATCTAAGTGTATGACTTGTGGTGTATGTTTAGAAGTTTGTCCTAACGTTACAAGTAAAAATGACTTCGTTGGTGCACAAGCTATCTCACAAGTTAGATTATTTAACTTACATCCAACAGGTTCAATGACAAAAGACGAAAGATTAGAAGCACTAATGGGCGGTGGAGGCTTACAAGAATGTGGTAATTCACAAAACTGTGTAAATGCTTGTCCAAAAGGCATCCCATTAACTACTTCTATCGCAGCATTGAATAGAGAAACTTCATTCCATATGTTCAAATCATTCTTTGGTTCTGACCATCAAGTAAATTAATATTTATATACCAACATCTGTGGCGTAAACAGGTGTTGGTTTTTTTATGAAAAAATTTATATAAAATTTCTAAGTAATATAAAGTGAGATAGATGAATTAAAAAAAGTATCTGTGCTACAATAGTAGTTACTAATATTAAGAGGATGAACGCATATATGGATAAACCAATCGGAGTTATAGATTCAGGAGTTGGTGGTTTGACTGTTGCTAGTGAAATTATCCGCCAACTTCCCAATGAAACAATTTATTACTTAGGAGATATTAAACGCTGTCCTTATGGTCCGAGAGCAAGTGAGGAAGTTAAAGCATTTACTATTCAATTGGCACAAAAGTTATTACAATATGATATTAAAATGCTAGTTATTGCATGCAACACTGCAACTGCAGTGGCATTAAAAACGCTACAAGAACAATTAACAATTCCTGTTATTGGCGTTATAGAACCTGGCGCAAGGACTGCAATTATGACTACTAAAAATCAAAATGTTTTAATTTTAGGTACAGAAGGTACAATAAAATCTGAAGCTTACCGTCATCATATTAAGAATATCAACCCAAATGTCGAAGTATCAGGCGTAGCATGTCCAGGATTTGCACCTTTAGTAGAGCAAATGCGCTATAAAGATCCGACAATTACGAGCATCTTAATCCATCAAACTTTAAAACAATGGCGTAATTGTAAAGCTGATACAGTAATATTAGGATGTACGCATTATCCATTACTGTATAAGCCAATCTATGACTATTTTGGTGGTAATAAAACAGTGATTTCATCGGGATTAGAGACAGCTAGAGAAGTTAGTGCATTACTAACATTCAGTAACGAACATGCAGGTTATCAAAAAAATCCTAAGCATAAATTTTTTGCGACAGGGGATACAGAACATATCGAAAGAATTATTGCAGAATGGCTAAAAATGAATGTTACAGTCGAAGTAGTCGATGTAGAGGAGGAAGTAGTAAGTGAAAGATATAGTCATAGCATCTAATAACAAAGGAAAAATAAACGATTTTAAAGTTATTTTTCCTGAGTATAATATCATTCCAATCGGTGATTTAATTCCAGGTTTCGATGTTGAAGAAACAGGTACTACTTTTGAAGATAATGCTAAATTAAAGTCTGAAGCAGCAGCACAAGCTTTAAATAAGCCTGTAATCGCAGATGATAGTGGATTAGAAGTATTTGCTTTAAATGGTGAGCCTGGCGTATATTCAGCTAGGTATGCAGGTTTAGAAAAAGATGATGATGCAAATATCAAAAAAGTATTAGAGCAGCTAGGTGACACAGAGGATCGTCGTGCTCAATTTGTTTGTGTCGTTAGCCTAAGTGTACCAAATGAAAAAACAATTCAATTTAAAGGCACAGTTCAAGGTGAAATTACACTAAATAAAATTGGTGATGAGGGATTTGGCTATGATCCAATATTCTACGTACCAGATTTAAATAAAACCATGGCACAGCTACAAGCGCATGAAAAAAGTGAGATTAGCCATCGAGGTAAGGCAATCGACCAATTACAACGCTATTTAAAGGATGATAATTAATGTCGAAATGGATAATTGTAAGTGATAATCATACGGAAAAAGGTATCTTATTTGAAGTGATTAATCACCACCCAGATGCTGATGTAGCCATACATCTTGAAGATTCTGAGTTTACTTATGAAGATAGTGAACTTAGTTATTATTATAAAGTAAAAGGGAATACCGATTTTTATCCAGAATTTGAAAACGAACAAGTCATAAATAGTGAAAGCTGCCGAGCATTTATTACACATGGGCATCTATATCAAGTTAATCGTAGTAGAATGCAACTGGCCGAACGTGCCCTTGAAGCAAACTGTCAATTAGCATTTTATGGGCATACACATGTTGCAAAATATGAAAATATTGCAGGTGTGCATGTCATCAACCCTGGTAGTATTAGTCAATCAAGAAGCAGTGAAGAAGAAAGTTATGCAGAACTGTTAATTGCTGAAGACACTAATGCAGTTACTTTGAATTTTAGAAATCGTCGACATGAAATAATAGAAACAATTAATTTTGAATTATGATCTCTAAAAGCGTGTAAGTGAATGTCGAATTATAATGCATAGTAAGTGGGGTTGTAACTATGCATTATAATTTATATTTACTTAATGATCGTTATTGAAAAAAAGAGGGTTATTAGGTTATAAATCGTGCAAAATGGCTATTTATAGTGAAAAATCATCATTATTTTAATTATAAAAGTATTGCTTTATAAAGATGAATTAGATATAATAATTATTGTGTTCAAAACGTGATGTCCTGGTAGCTCAGCTGGATAGAGCAATGGCCTTCTAAGCCATCGGTCAGGGGTTCGAATCCCTTCCAGGACGCTAACAGAGCTTTATAGCTCACAATTAAAAAAGAAACCCCATTATGATGGGGTTTCTTTTTTTGTTATACAATGCCACACTATAGAAAATAATAATCACTATATAAAAGAATAGATATTCTCAAGTGAAGCAAACTTGAGAAAATGATGATTAGAAATTATAGAGCAATCCTATACGACATATGAACTTAAGACTGTATTTTTTATGTACACTTATATTATGGTATGAAGTTATGATTATTGGTATAATTGATAGTTTTCGTTTATGTTTAGTGCAATGTATTTCAGTGTATTGTTGTAGTATTAAAGATAAGGGGGATTAGAAATGAAATGTGAAGTGATTTTAAAAAATGATAAAACAATTTATGTAGATGATTTTAATTGCATTGAATATACTGATGGGTATGATGCTGAAACGAAATTATTTGAAAATAAAGATTTCGGGGGCTTAGATTTGCTAGACGATGTTACATATACAATTATTGGCAGTAGTATCATAAAAGTTAAAGGAGAACAAATTCTTTATTTACATTTTAAAAAATAAGTATCTCATCTAATCAGGATTGAATAGCGATTGGGAAAAATATTTTGAATAACTACAGAAAAATATAAAGCAAATGAATACTTGATTTTGTTTAACTAATAAATGAGTGTATAAATCAACTATAATTATAATTTCTATCTAATATAGTAGATGTTTTATCCTTAAATCAGTACAACATGAGTTATGTTGTCAATCATTCAACTAATTTTAGAAATAATAAGCGTAAGAGGAATAGTACTAACAAAGCAACTAAGAACGCAATATGTTATATTTTAGCTAATAATCTTTTTTGGATATGCAAATAAATCTTGGCAACAAAATATATTGCCAGGTGTGTTAGTTAATAAAAAGGATGCACAAGAATCACTAAATTGGGTTAAGTTTATTGCCCAAGACGAAAATTGTGTAGAAGCAATAGCAAATCATGATACGAACACAGAACCACATACAATAGTTTTATAATTTTGGAAAGAGTTAATGTAAGGTTTTTTTGTACAACCACCTATTATGATCAATGGGTGGTTGTTTTATGTGCGTCGCTAGTATGAAAGTTTAAATGAATATGACTCGAAAAAATATTTCATAATGTGACTGGGGAAGAGTCCATAAAAGTTGATTATTAGTCACAAGTCGAGTTCCATCATGCTTCCTTCATTTGATTTCATAAATCCCGTTTTTTCATAAAAATATTCTGCAAGTTCCCCACCTGTAATTAGAAAAATTTTATTTATACCATCAACTTTGAGTGAGTTAGAGACAGAGTTCATTAAATTTTTACCTACACCTTTTTGTTGAAATTCAGGTATGACATGGAATTCATCAATACAAAATTGATTCATATTACTGAAATAATAATCTATTCTACCGATACACATAGCGATTATTTTGTTATTGTTTTCAATTACATAACCCTTAGAATTGAAGCCACTCAAAGTGGCTTCAATCCTAAGTAACGCTTCTTCTTCAGTCCATTTATTATACCACGGTGCTCCTTTGTATGCTGAAACTAAATTTTTAGCACAATTAGTATAATCATCGCTTTTAATTTTTCTGAATTTCATATTTATACCCCATTTTGATTGTATAAGAATTTTAGTATCTGTTTTTGTAATTATCGTTTTACAAACGAGTTTCTTCTTGTCTTAATAGTACTATATATATATTGTGTGTCACAATGTGAATATATTTTACTTAAGCAAACGTTTTTATTACTTTATGAACTTACATTTACATTTGACCTGCTAATTATCGTACATTGTTTTTAGATTAAAGCATGCCATTATTTATTTTTCTGCGTTATGTATAGCATAATATCAATTAAAACAAGAGGTAGTGTATGATTAAAACAAAGTTTAAATTGGAAAAAAACAAACGACGTTTTATTCAGCCGATAAAACAATTTATTGATTGGATAGAAGTATATCGAGAATTTAATCAAAATATACATATAATAATTCACGATTATCCCATATTGTCCTACGGTTATGTGAACGATTGCCAAATAGATATGTATCATAAAACAATTTACTATTCCCTATATGATATAGAAAATGATATGAAAAAGAATTATAGTAAGAAATTTAACATAGACATTATAACTAATGTCATGATTGAAGTGTTTGAAGATTTAAGTTTACAGTTAAGTAAATTTTACATTATTAATCAAGAGAACATGACTATACATGACTTCATAGTTAATTATGAGAAGTTTGAAAAGCAAATGTACCATGAACAAAGATGTATGGTTTATCAATTTGCCTGTATGAATACTAAATATAGTAAACATCTAAAAAGTGGTTTAAAGATAACATATGATAATGCTATACCTTATAAATTACAACATGCTATAGAGTTGTTTGAAGGTTTTATAACAGAACATATGAAATTCCCAATTAAAACTAAAGTAAAAATGACTTATGAGAATTTAATTGATTGCGATGGTTATTTTAAGTATCCAAACAATTTATTTAAGTACCCCAAAATTAAAATATCTTTAAATGATTTTGAGTGTATAGAAAATGAGTTAGGTTCATTCGATGCTGTTTTGAATATCTTAAGAATTTTAGCACATGAATTAGGTCATTATCATGCTTTTGTTAATGGGGTTTGGAATTATGATCAACACAAGCGAGAAATCGACGCATACAATTTTGAAAATTTAATAATACAAAAATTTATAGATGAAGTCTATTATAATTACTATTAATAGCAATTAACGTTATTAGAATATAAGTATAATAGATATTTATGTCTTTGAGGGGATTAAAAGTAATGAAATATGTTGTTAGGTAAAGTTGTACCTTTCCTATTGTAAATAGGATTTAATTTCATTTATGAATGCTATAAATGTATTTTTATCTACTTCTAAGCGTATAGACGGACCTGAATCACTTGGACTGTTTGAGTAATTCAATCCAGAATCAAAATTTAAATAAAAGATTATATCAGTTGTAATACTTTCAAAAACGGTAAAAGATATGTTTAGCTCGTAAAATGCATATTCTATTTTGTCCAACTTGTCAGTGAGGTTATTAATTTGATCAATTTCGGGAGAAAATAACACAAATTCATCATTAATTGTATTATCTTCATAAGTAACTGTTAAAGCAAAAATAATCGTTCTCAAATCATCTTCTACATAAGTATTTTTATGTTTTAAACTTATTGAAATATTACTGCATTTATAATTATTATCCTTAAGAACAATAGTATTTTTAGACATGAATTATCCTTCTTTCTCCACATTTTGTAATTTTCATCTTAGTCACAATATAGTAAAGGGGATAACAATCCCATTATGAATAGGCAACTTGATAAGATTAATAATTAAAAAAACAGCACCAACTCTAAAGAGTAAATGCTGTTTATTCTTAAACTTGAGATTGGCAATAATACTAAATGTTTGTCGATAGGATATATCGACTAAATACAGTGTAGCAAATAAAAGTGAAAAGAGCGTAATAGTCATTACAATAGTAAAAAAAGGGACACTATAAGTAATATGGAGAGTAGTTTGTGTAACAAGATTTAGTCATTTGATTCAGCATCATCCACTGATGAAATGAGCTTTTACTGTTCAATTTAAAAATTTTACTTTTAAATTGAATGCTATTTACGTATTTATAAAGAGAAGCTTATTATATGAATAGTCTTAAAAACTATAATTTAAAAAAAGATACATAAATAACAATGTTTGGACGAAGTATTAACTTTTAATATAGATGGCATAATGAGCTACACACTTGAATAAAATAATTTACGTTTTGTATTTATCATCGTATGACGTGATTTTATAAATACTAAGTAATGTGAGATTAATAAAGAAATAAGCATGTTTAGTAATAATTAGTAAATATGAAGAGGAGTGGTTTTATAGATTACCGTTATAATATACATACTAATTGTATGGAAGTATTTGGAAACAGTGATGAAGTTAAAATTTGTTTCGTCGCTGCGGGTACTATTGCAATTAAAAAGGATATGAATTCAATTCAATATATGCAGGGTGAAATCTTTGTACTTACACCTTATGATCAATTACCACTCATTAAATTTACTGGTGTGTTAATAGAATTAAGTATGAACGTGCTTATTTTCAATAGGTTTGCTTTTTATAACATAGAGCATGAAAAGAGTGTTTACTCAGAAAGACATGATTTTTTGAAGCGGCATTTTTTAGAAGTTATATCACAAATTAAAAAACAACAGTGGTTCGATGCTGATGTTAGTGTTATAAAACTTATAAATTATGTGCGTATGTATAATTATTATAATCCAGACGATATTAAGGTTCTGAGTCCTGTAATCAAACAAGTATTGGATTATATTAACGTTAATTATCAGCAAGGTTTAACACTAAACGATTTAGCACAGCAATTTTATGTAAATCCAAGTTATCTGTCGCGACTATTTTCAAAAGAGATGAATATTACTATGGGAAACTATATCAAGAAATTTAAAATATATAAAATAGCGTTGGAGATGTTAATAACTCAAACTACTGAAGGCTTCTATGAAAAGTACGGATATAAAAATTATTCAACGTATAATAAGAATTTTAAAAGTGTATTTGGTGTGCCACCTGAGCAGTTTTTACAAGATAGGAAAAAGTTGAAGGTAAATGACAATAGGTACAAAAACTTTACTGAATTGAAAAATTTTTGTGATGGTATAGAAACTGCATAAATGAATAGCAAAATAGTTCTAGTGTAAATTACACTTACTAAGAAAATATAAAATCAATATGATAAGTAAAATATGTAATTTGCATAAAAAGTAGCGCGCTTTCTGAACTATCATAGTGAAGTGAAGTATGAAACATTCATGATGATATTTTAATTAACGTAATTTAATTGTATGAAAATTTAGATTTATAACAAAAGCACATGGATTTTTGTTAGTTATAGTAGAAAAATAAATTAACTAAAGTAAATTTATAACCTTTGTACATGCGATTATGTAGCTAATCAACTCCATTTTGTGAATAATGTAATAAAATGTGTATATCTATGTAAGTATATAGTCTTATTATTTATATTACTATTTCTTTTCAATGAAATTAATGATATATTACAAATATGTTACAAGTTATTGTGCAAACTTGTAACTAAAAAGTTCTCTACATCTAGTTATGCTCAAACTAAGATGTAATTTAAATTACTTCATGTTAATGAACAAAGACATTCATTTGTAAAGGCAATCGGTTGCGATTGCCTTATTTTAATAATCTTTATAAAAATTATACATTTTTTAATTGTGCAGTAATCGTATTGTAAATTGAATATGCTATTATCTGTGGAGTAACAATTAAAGTTAGAAAAATAAGCTTGTCTGGAGAGATGACATTGAAGGATAAATTACAAAAAAGTTTAAATAAATATGTTGAAAATGGCAAACTTGAACAAGGTTTGCATAAAGTTAATGACCAAGTAAGAAAAAGAAAAGGTAAGGATTTTTCTAAATATATTGATAAAATAATGAAGAAATTACAACACAAATAATTGTTGCTAAGTATAATTAATGGATTAACGGTAAAGAAAAATTGTGATGGGTTAGGGTATGTACCTTAACCTTAGACTGTCGACAAAGTTTCTGACTTTTGTAGGCAGTTTTTTTATGCACGCTTTCCTCGGGCACTGCCTCAGCCTGTAGTCTTCGGCGGGTGCTATTACCGCAGGAGTCGGCATAAATCACTGCTAATATTACCCAAAATATTATAATATATAAATTAAACAGTAGTGATGTTTATTCTGTTAATTAATTGGTAAAAGATAGCAATATGAAATGATTTTTGATTATGAATTAGTTACTAACAATCATTTGTTGCGCTATGTTGATGCGATATTAGTTTTAAATTTTGCATATAGGCTTGTCGAAGACAATATTATGCTAGGGTATACACCTTAGTCTTTTTCTATATTCGATAAATTGTTAAACTAATCTTATAGGTAGCATAGATTGGAGATTAAGATATGACTAGAAAAACGGTACTTCTAGATTTTGATGACACATTGGTTAATTTTAACGACGCCGAAGAATTTGCTTTTTATGCTTTGGCAGAAAATTATCAATTAACATTAAATGAACAAGATTTAATAACATTCAAAGAGATTAACCAAGCGCATTGGGAAGCATTCCAAAATGAACGTTTAACTAAGGAAGAGGTATTGAGTAAGCGATTTGAAGCTTATTTTGCATTACATAAAATGAATGTCAATGGTGCTCATGCCGATCAAGTTTTTCGAGACGCTTTAGCAAATGCGCCTTTAAGTTATTTTGAACATACTTTAACTACATTACGTCAATTAAGCAAAGTGCATGATTTGTATATTGTTACAAATGGCGTATTAGAAACCCAAGAAAAGCGTATTGCTAAGTCTTTATTTAAAGATTATTTTAAAGGCGTCTTCGTATCAGAACAGACAGGTTTTCAAAAGCCAATGCCCGAATTTTTTGATTACGTTTTTAATACAATTGGCCATGAAAAACGTAAAAATAGTATCATTATAGGAGATTCTTTAACTTCGGATATTCTCGGTGGGAAAAATGCAGCAATTGCAACCTGTTGGTTTAATCCAAGACAGAATACTAATAATACACAAATACATGCTGATTATACTATTCAATCATTTGATGAATTATTAACTATTATATAGAAAAAGGTTGTGTAGCAAAAAGCCACACAACCTTTTATTTTATGGTTCCCATGTTAAAATGTCATGGTTTTCATTATTTTGTTGCTCTAAATCTTTAAAGCCATGTTTAAGGAAAAATTGCTTAGATTGATTACGAGCAATGACTTTTATAGGCAAATCTTGAGATTTTGCGAAGTCTAATAGATCAGTACCATAACCACGATTTTGGAAGTCTTTTAATACTTCTAATTTCCAAATTACTAAATAATCATCGAAGTTAGGGAAGTGTTCTTCTTCAACTTCTCCTTTTCTATATAAAGCCATCCTTGCACCGAGTCTATCACCGACGTAAACGCCGTAAAATGGAGAGTCGGAACTAGCGTCAATCATTTCTCCACGAAGCTCATCTACAAGATATAAATCTTTATTTCCGAAGTTTCTAAAATCTTCGAATAGTTCATCAGTTTTATAGTTAATATCAAGACGCTTTACTTCAGACATAGCATCTTCCCCCTTTTTAGTATTAACTTTATTATACCTATTTCTATTATATTAGTACAATAAACAATGTTCTAAACGTATATAAATCATTTTGTTTCCGATAGTTTAAAACTGTGGCAGAGATATTATTACAATAATGGATGTATTAGGTTATAGAAAAAATTTAAAATTTGTAAGCCGTTAAATTGTCATTGAAGAATATAAACTTTATACTTATTAGGAATAGAGTAACATAAGGAGAATTACGAATGGATTGTATGACAACGAAATTAAATGATAAAGATCAATTTATAGAAAAAATTAAAAATAGTGATTCTACATTAGCAGCTTTTTATAATTATGATGCTATGAATGAACAAAATTATAAGTTGAAACTAGATCAAGCTACAAATGGTCGAGAAAAAGCTGTAGCTGCAGTTATCAGTAACTACATGGAAGATTTATCACTTAGTGAAGCTCAAGAAAATAATATTGCTCAGTTACAACAGGGGGCTAAAGTTATAATAGGAGGCCAACAAGCGGGTTTGTTTGGAGGTCCGTTATATACATTTCATAAAATTTTTTCTATTATCTCATTAAGTAATTCGCTTTCTTCCAAATATAATCAACAAGTTATCCCAGTGTTCTGGATCGCTGGTGAAGATCATGACTTTGAAGAAGTAAATCATACATTTACGTATAATAATAAGGAAACGAAATTATATAAAACTAAATATCATACAATGGAGCCTCCTGAAACAAGCGTCTCTAATTATTATCCAAACAAATTGCAATTGAAAGATGCATTGAAGCAATTTTTAAAACAACAGCCGGAAACAAATCATACAAAAGAATTAATAGAATTGTGCCACTCAATAATAGAGCGTTATGACAGCTGGACTGATATATTTAAAGCTTTATTACATGAAGTGTTTAAAGCTTATGGATTATTGTTAATTGACGCGCATAATCCTGACTTGCGTCAAATAGAAAAACCATTTATCCAAACAATTATTGAGCAACATGAAACTATTGATCATGCATTTAGAGCCACACAGGGGCAAACAATGGCAGCTGGACTAAATCAAATGATTCAAACGAATACAAATGTACATTTATTTTTAGAAGAAGATAATATGCGCCAATTAATTTCTTATGAAAATGGTGAATTTGTATTAACTAAGTCTGACAAACGTTACTCAAAACATGAGCTCTTACAGCTTGCGGAACAAGAGCCAGAAAGGTTCTCAAATAATGTTGTGACTAGACCGCTAATGGAAGAATGGCTATTTAATACAGTTGCTTTTATAGGAGGGCCAAGTGAAATTAAATATTGGGCAGAGTTACACGGCGTGTTTAACACGTTATCTGTAGATATGCCGATAGTTTTACCTCGTTTAAGAATCAGCTATATTAATGAAAGAATTGAAAAAGTAATCAATAAATATCAACTATCAGTAGATGACATTTTAACAAATGGTGTCCATAATGCTAAAGCATCTTTTATTCGTGAACACGCATCTCAAACTGTAATTGATCAAATTGAAGAAATGAAACAACAACAACAATCATTTTATGAAACAATAAAATCTGAAGTGGCAGGTAATAATGATAATGAGCAATTAGTTGCAAAAAACAATGATATCCATTTAACACAGTATGATTATTTGCTCAAACGTTATTTATTAAACATAGAACGTGAAAATGCAATTAGTATGAAACACTTTAATGAAATAAATGAATCTCTCCACCCAATGGATGGATTACAAGAAAGAATTTGGAATCCACTACAAATAATGAACGAATATGGGATAGATGTGTTCAGTCCCTCCACTTATCCACCACTTCGTTACACTTTTGATCATATTATCTTAAAACCTTGATAACATAAGGATTTAGCCCGATTTATCGTATTGATAAATCGGGCTTTTTTTGTTTGTATAAACAAAATTTTGGTGAAATTTGTATAATTAGTGGAGGATAGTGGGGAGATGTGGTAAATTATATATATGGGAAGGTGAGGTGAGTATAAATGTTCATGGGTGAATACGAACACCAATTAGATACAAAAGGACGTATGATTGTTCCATCTAAATTTCGATATGACCTAAATGAACGTTTTATTATCACCAGAGGCCTTGATAAATGCCTGTTTGGTTACACTTTAGAAGAGTGGCAAGTTATTGAAGAGAAGATGAAATCTTTACCAATGACAAAAAAAGACGCACGTAAATTTATGCGTATGTTCTTTTCAGGTGCTACTGAAGTTGAGTTGGACAAGCAGGGACGTATTAATATCCCACAAAATCTAAGACAATACGCAAATTTAACTAAAGAATGTACAGTGATCGGTGTATCTAACCGCATTGAAATTTGGGATAGAGATACTTGGAATAACTTCTATGACGAGTCAGAAGATAGTTTCGAGGAGATTGCTGAAGATTTAATAGATTTTGATTTTTAAATGGAGGAATTGAATTGTTTCATCATATCAGCGTAATGCTAAAAGAAACCATTGATTATTTGAATATTAAAGAAGATGGTGTGTATGTCGACTGTACGCTTGGTGGAGCAGGTCATGCCCAATATTTACTGAATCAATTAAGTGATAATGGACATTTGATTGCAATAGATCAAGATACTACAGCCATTGAAAATGCGAAAAATGTATTGAAAGAACATTTACACAAAGTGACATTTGTTCATAGTAACTTCCGTGAATTATCTGAAATTTTAAATGAATTAAATATTGAAAAAGTTGATGGCATTTATTATGACTTGGGTGTATCTAGTCCACAATTAGATGTACCTGAAAGAGGTTTTAGTTATCATCATGATGCAAAACTTGATATGCGTATGGATCAGACACAGGAGTTATCAGCGTACGAAGTTGTTAATGAATGGAAGTTTGAAGAGTTAGTAAGAATTTTTCATCGTTATGGCGAAGAAAAATTTGCAAAACAAATCGCCCGACGCATAGAACAAAACAGAGAACTTAAACCTATTGAGACAACGTTAGAATTAGTCGAAAGTATCAAGGAAGGTATTCCAGCAAAAGCACGACGCAAAGGTGGACATCCAGCAAAACGAATTTTTCAAGCTATTAGGATCGCAGTTAATGATGAATTAGCAGCATTTGAAGATTCTTTAGAACAAGCTATAAATTATGTAGAAGTAAACGGTAGAATTTCAGTTATTACCTTCCATTCATTAGAAGATCGTTTGTGTAAACAAATGTTCCAAGAATATGAAAAAGGACCTGAAGTTCCAAGGGGATTACCAGTTATACCTGAAGCATACACGCCTAAATTAAAACGTGTTAACCGTAAGCCCATTACTGCTACTGATGAAGATACAGATAGTAATAATAGAGCGCGTAGTGCCAAGTTACGTGTTGCAGAAATTTTAAAATAAGGAGTGAACCTTGAGTGGCTGTAGAAAAAATTTACGAACCATATAATGAAGCAGAACAACATTCTCCTGAGAGACAACCCTCGACAAAACCACAAACCAAAACGGTAAAGAAGAAAGTTGTAGTACAATTAACGAAGTTTGAAAAAATGTTATACATAGGATTAATAACAATTATTGCTTTGATAAGTATATATATGCTATCTTTAAAAATGGATGCGTATGATACTCGAGGTAAAATTGCAGATTTAGATACAAAAATTGAAAAACAAGCAAGTGAGAACAGCGCAATTGAATCTGAAATTAAAAAGAACTCTTCTTATGAACGCATTTACGACAAGGCTAAAGATGAAGGAATGAGCCTGAAGAACGACAATGTAAAGGTAGTGCGTAATAATGGCGAAGCGAAAAATTAAATTAAAAAAACCCAGAATACCTAAGATACCAATAAAACAAAATAAAATAGGGGCAGTCCTACTCATCCTTGGATTCGGGCTGCTCTTTTTTATGTTAATCTTAAGGTATTCTTATATCATGCTAACCGGACACTCATCTGGTGAGGACTTAATTTTAAAAGCCAACGAAAAATATTTAGTAAACACGCAACAGCAACCCGAAAGAGGTAAAATATATGATCGTAATGGTAAAATTTTAGCTGAAGACGTGGAACGTTACAAATTAGTAGCGGTAGTTGATAAAAAGGCAAGTGAAGGTAGTGACAAGCCTAAACACGTTGTAGATAAAAAGAAAACAGCTAAAAAATTATCAGAAGTGATAGATATATCTGCAAAAGATATCGAAAAAAGACTACAGCAAAAAGGTAGTTTCCAAGTTGAATTTGGACAAAAAGGAACAGATTTAACATATCAAGAAAAAGAAAAAATTGAAAAGATGAATTTGCCAGGTATTACATTGTATCCGGAAACTGAACGCTTTTATCCTAATGGTAACTTCGCATCACATCTTCTTGGCATTGCTCAAAAAGATCCAGATTCAGGAGAGCTAAAAGGTGCGATGGGTGTAGAAAAAATCTTTGATAGTTATTTATCAGGACAAAAAGGTTCATTGTCATATATTCATGATATTTGGGGTTACTTAGCTCCTAATACTAAGAAAGAAAAAATGCCGAAGCGTGGCGATGATGTGCATTTAACCATTGATTCTAATATTCAAGTCTTTGTAGAAGAAGCACTTGATAAAATGGTTGACCATTATGAACCAAAAGATTTATTTGCGGTAGTTATGGATGCTGATACAGGTGAAATCTTAGCATTTAGTCAACGACCAACATTTAATCCTGAAACAGGTAAAAACTTTGGTGAGAAATGGGCAAATGATTTGTATCAAAACACTTATGAACCTGGTTCTACCTTTAAATCATTTGGTTTAGCAGCGGCTATCCAGGAAGGTAAATTCGATCCTAATAAAAAATATGAATCTGGACATAGAGATATAATGGGCTCAAGAATCTCTGACTGGAATAAAGTTGGTTGGGGCGAGATACCAATGTCTCTAGGATTTACTTATTCATCTAATACATTAATGATGCATTTACAAGATTTAGTTGGTGCAGATAAAATGAAATCGTGGTATGAAAAATTTGGATTTGGTGAAAGTACAAACGGTATGTTTGATGGTGAATCGACAGGTGGAATTGCGTGGGAAAATGAAGCGCAACAAAAAACGTCAGCCTTTGGACAATCTACAACTGTAACACCAGTACAAATGTTACAAGCGCAATCTGCTTTTACAAATAAAGGAGAAATGCTGAAACCATGGTTCGTTGATTCGGTAACAAATCCAGTTACAAAAGATACTTACTATAAAGGTAAAAAGCAAACAGCTGGTAAACCAATTACTGAAAAAACAGCAAAACAAGTTCGTAAAGAACTAGATAAAGTTGTTAATAGTGAAAAAAGTAATGCCAAAAATTATCGAATTGATGACTATGAGGTAGCAGGTAAGACAGGTACTGCTCAAGTAGCCGATTCAGATAATGGCGGTTATGTCGAAGGTGAAAATCCTTATTTTGTAAGCTTTATCGGAGATGCGCCGAAAGATGATCCTGAGGTAATTGTTTACGCAGGTATGAGCTTAGCGCAAAAAAATGATCAAGAAGCATATGAAATGGGAGTTAGCAAAGCATTTAACCCAATTATGGAAAACACATTGAAATATTTAAATGTTGATGACAAGAAGACAAAAGACATGTCAGACGTTAAATATAGTAAAGTACCTAATGTCTCAGGAAAAACAGTTCAAAAAGCAGAAGATAGTCTTAATGCTAAGTCATTGAAACCTATCGTTATCGGAGATGGAGAAAAGGTTGAAAAACAATCTGTATCTGCTGATAAAGAAGTCTTGCCTAATAGTAAAGTATTACTATTAACAAACGGCAACATTACGATGCCAGATATGAAAGGTTGGACTAAAGAAGATGTCATTGCTTTTGAACGTTTAGCAAATGTAAAAATAGAAACTAAAGGCAGTGGCTTTGTTAACGAACAATCTGTATCAGAAGGTCAGCAACTTAAGAAAAATGATAAAATTGAAGTGAAATTCGAAGCAGAAAACGTAGATAGTGAAGCAAAATAAATAAAGCGAATTAACACACAGCTTTAAATAAATGAGGTGTAAATAAGAGGTCAAGACAAAGTTTGGTAAGTTTAATATTAGGTGCTTTTTATCCTAATATGTACCTTTGTCTAGCCTCTTTCCTCATGTTATATTGTTTTAGGTGTTAATGAGATATATTACAATTCCATAATATATAAAAAGGAGAATAAGATGGTTTATTTACTCGCAATAATTGCATTTTTAATTACATTTATATTAGTACCAGTTTTAATACCTACCTTAAAAAGGATGAAGTTTGGTCAAAGTATTAGAGAAGAAGGCCCTCAAAGTCACATGAAAAAAACTGGAACACCAACAATGGGTGGCTTAACATTCCTAATTAGTATTATCGTAACTTCTATATTGGCGATTATATTCATGGATAATTCTAATCCGGTCATTTTATTATTATTTGTCACAATTGGTTTTGGATTGATTGGATTTATCGATGATTATATCATTGTTGTTAAAAAGAATAATCAAGGCTTATCGAGTAAACAGAAATTTTTAGCACAGATTGCTATTGCGATTATCTTTTTCATATTAAGCCAAGTATTCCAATTAACTAGTTTTTCTACAGGCATCCATATTCCATTTACAGGCATTGAAGTTCCATTATCACTTGCTTACGTAGTTTTTATTGTCTTTTGGCAAGTTGGTTTTTCAAATGCGGTTAACTTAACAGATGGATTAGATGGATTAGCAACAGGTTTATCAATTATTGGATTTGTAATGTTTGCAATTATGGCGTATTTCCAAGGTGCAAACTCAATTGGGCTATTTTGTATAATTATGATTTTTGCACTACTTGGTTTCTTGCCATTTAACATGAACCCTGCGAAAGTCTTTATGGGCGATACTGGTAGTTTAGCCCTTGGTGGTATTTTCGCTACGATTTCAATTGTATTAAATCAAGAATTATCATTACTATTGATTGGATTTGTATTTGTTGCTGAAACATTGTCAGTAATGATTCAAGTAACATCTTTCAAATTGACAGGCAAACGAATTTTCAAAATGTCACCATTACATCACCATTTTGAATTGGTGGGTTGGAATGAAAAGAAAGTTGTAACAGTATTTTGGACAGTTGGTTTAATCACAGGTTTAATCGGATTATGGATGGGAGTGCACTAAAATGCTAAAATATACAGGTTTAGAAGATAAAGATGTCTTAGTCATTGGTTTAGCAAAAAGTGGTTACGAAGCAGCAAAGTTGCTTAATAAATTGGGTGCACGTGTAGTAGTTAATGACGGCAAAGATTTGACACAAGACTCTCACGCCAAAGATTTAGAAAATATAGGGATTAAGGTAGTTGGTGGAGAACATCCATTAACATTGTTAGATAATGACCCTATCATCGTTAAAAACCCTGGCATACCTTATACTGCACCTATTTTAGAAGCAGCAGTTGCTAAAGGATTAACGATCTTAACAGAAGTTGAATTAAGTTACTTGGTTTCTGAGGCTCCTATTATTGGTGTTACAGGCACAAATGGTAAGACTACTGTGACATCGTTAATAGGTGATATGTTTCAAAAAAGTAGGTTAGTTGGTAGAATTTCTGGGAATATAGGATATGTTGCCTCAAAAGTGGCACAAGAGGTAACTGCACAGGATTATTTAGTTACAGAGCTTTCATCTTTCCAATTGCTAGGAACAGAGCAATATAAGCCTCATATCGCTATAATTACTAATATTTATTCGGCACATCTAGATTATCACGAAACATTAGAAAATTATCAAAATGCCAAAAAACAAATATATAAAAATCAAGATGAAAATGATTACTTAATTTGTAATTATCAACAACGCCATTTGATAGAATCAGAAAATGTTAAAGCACGTACATTCTACTTTTCAACGCAACAAGAAGTTGAAGGTATTTACATCAAAGATGGTTATATCGTGTTCAAAGGATTTAGAATTATCCATACGGATGACTTAGTGTTACCAGGAGAGCACAATTTAGAAAATATTTTAGCAGCTGTACTTGCTGCATTATTGGCTGGTGTACCTGTAAATGCGATTATTGATAGTTTAACAACATTCTCTGGCATTGAGCATAGATTACAATATATTGGCTCAAATAAAACCAACAAGTATTATAATGACTCAAAAGCAACAAATACATTAGCAACTCAATTTGCGCTCAATTCTTTTAAACAACCAATTATTTGGCTATGTGGAGGACTTGACAGAGGCAATGGTTTTGACGAACTTATCCCATATATGAATAATGTTCGCGTAATGGCTACATTTGGTGAAACGCAAGATAAATTTGTGAAACTCGGAGAAAGCCAAGGTAAATATGTAGTGAAAGCTATAGATGTTGAAGACGCAGTCAACAAAATTCAAGATATTATTGAACCTAATGATGTAGTCTTGTTATCACCAGCTTGTGCAAGTTGGGATCAGTATAATACGTTCGAAGAGCGTGGCAACAAATTCATCAATAGTTTCAAAGCACAATTACCGTCTTTTTAAAGGATGTGACGAATATTGGCTGATAAAGTAAAGAAGTTTGACTCAGAATACTTAAAAGAAAAGCGCGAACGACGTCGAAAACAACAAAAACAAATACAATATGTTATATTTGGGATACTGTTGTTTATAATAATAATCATTTTACTTTATATGTTTACACCACTGAGCAAGATTAATAATGTCAAAGTGGTGGGGAATGATAACGTATCGAAAAGTAAGATTGATAAAATGGTCAATGTCACTTCAAAGTCAAGGATGTACACTTTTAGTACGAAAGATGCAGAAAATAAATTAAAACAACATAAGTTAATTAAAGATGCTAAAGTAACAAAACATTTTCCTAACTCAATGACGATTAAGGTGACTGAATATCAAGTAGTGGGGTTGGTTAAAAAGAAAGATAAATATGTACCTATTTTAGAAGATGGTAAAGAACTAAAAAATTACAGTGGCACAAGTACGGATGACGGACCTATATTAGAAGGTTTTGAGAAAGATAAAAAAGAGAAAATTATCAAGGCTTTAGCAGAAATGCCATCTAAAGTTAGAGCGATGATTTCAGAAATCAAATATGATCCTAAATCTAATTTGAAGAATCAAATAAAGTTATTTACTACGGATGATATTCAAATTATAGGAAATATTAATACAATAGGTAATAAAATGAAATATTACCCTCAGATGTCACAATCACTTGAACGTGATGACTCTGGTAATTTGAAAAAGTCTGGATATATTGATTTGTCTGTAGGTGCTTCATTTATACCATATTCACAATCTGATGATTCTGAGTCAGAAAGTGATAAGGATTTAGAAGAAGGTACCGCAAAAGAAGATAAAGCAAAAGACGAATTACAAAGTGCGTTAAATGACATAAATAAGAATTCAGACTAAACTAATTAAAAATTTTGACAAATACATGTGTTTATAGTTCACAAGCTACGCAACGTATTGTAAACTAAACATAGTGTAAAATAGAAAGTAACTGTCAGGAGGTGCCTATCTATGGAGGAACATTATTATGTAAGTATAGATATAGGTTCATCAAGCGTAAAAACAATTGTAGGCGAAAAATTTCACAATGGTATTAATGTGATAGGTACAGGACAAACCTACACAAGCGGTATTAAGAATGGCTTAATTGATGATTTTGACATCGCTAAGCAAGCGATTAAAGATACAATAAAAAAAGCCTCAATTGCTTCTGGTGTAGATATTAAAGAAGTATTTCTAAAATTACCGATTGTCGGTACTGAAGTTTATGATGAAGCTAATGAAATTGAATTTTATGAAGATACTGAATTAACAGGAGAGCACATTGAGTCTGTATTAGAAGGCATTAGAGAAAAAAATGATGTCCCTGAGACAGAAGTGATTACCGCTTTTCCAATTAAATTTGTTGTAGATGGTGATAATGAAGTTTCTGACCCTAAGGAATTAATTGCAAGACATTCACTTAAAGTCGAAGCTGGCGTAATCGCAATCCAACAATCAATTTTAATTAATATGATTAAATGCGTAGAGTCATGTGGAGTCGATGTATTAGATGTTTATTCTGATGCTTATAATTACGGCTCTGTATTATCAGCAACTGAAAAAGAGCTTGGCGCGTGTATAATTGATGTCGGTGAGGATATTACACAGATTGCCTTTTATGAGCGCGGCGAACTTGTTGATGCTGACTCTGTTCAAATGGCAGGAAGAGACATCACAGAAGATATTGCGGAAGCATTTAATACAACTCATGAAACAGCTGAAAAAATCAAACATCAATACGGACATGCTTTTTTTGACTCAGCTTCAGATCAAGATGTATTTAGTGTTGACCAAATCGATAGTGAAGAAGACGTCCAATATACACAAAAAGATTTAGCTGATGTTATCGAAGCACGTATGGAAGATATCTTCTTTAGTGTATTTGATGTTTTACAAGAATTAGGATTAACAAATGTAAATGGTGGTTTCATTGTCACTGGTGGTTCTGCAAACTTACTCGGCGTCAAAGAATTACTACAAGACATGGTAAGTGAAAAAGTTAGAATTCATACACCATCACAAATGGGAATCAGAAAACCTGAATTTTCTTCAGCAATTTCAACTATTTCTAGTAGCATTACTTTCGACGAATTATTAGATTATGTTACAATTAGTAATCATGATAGTGAAGATTTCGAAGAAGAAGTAATCGAGTCTGATAATAGAGAAAGTGCTTCCAAATCAAATGGTTTTGATTGGTTTAAGAAAAAATCAAACAAGCAAGATGATGAACCATCATATGTATCTGATGAACCAAGTACAACGACAACATCAGAATCGTCACATAGTACAACTGAAAATGACGATACATACGAATACGAAAACAAAAATCATGAGCCTGAACAAAAAGAAGAAGGTAAATTTAAAAAATTGATGAAATCTCTATTCGATTAATTGGCCATTAAAACTAGGAGGAAATATAAATGTTAGAATTTGAACAAGGATTTAATCATTTAGCGACAATAAAAGTCATCGGTGTAGGGGGCGGCGGTAATAACGCTGTAAACCGTATGATTGACCATGGAATGAATAACGTTGAATTTATTTCAATTAACACAGACGGACAAGCATTAAACTTATCAAAAGCAGAATCTAAGATTCAAATTGGTGAAAAGTTAACTCGTGGTTTAGGCGCTGGTGCTAACCCTGAAATTGGTAAAAAAGCTGCTGAAGAATCACGCGAACAAATTGAAGACGCGATTCAAGGTGCTGACATGGTATTCGTTACTGCTGGTATGGGTGGCGGTACAGGTACTGGTGCTGCTCCAGTTGTAGCTAAAATTGCTAAAGAAATGGGATCGTTAACAGTAGGTGTTGTAACTCGTCCATTCGGTTTCGAAGGACGTAAACGTCAAACACAAGCTGCAGCAGGTGTTGAATCTATGAAAGCTGCTGTCGATACATTAATCGTAATTCCAAACGACCGTTTATTAGACATCGTTGATAAATCAACACCAATGATGGAAGCCTTTAAAGAAGCAGATAACGTACTACGACAAGGTGTTCAAGGTATTTCTGATCTAATCGCTGTATCAGGTGAAGTAAACCTTGACTTTGCAGACGTTAAAACAATCATGTCTAACCAAGGTTCAGCATTAATGGGTATTGGTGTTTCTTCTGGCGAAAATCGCGCAGTTGAAGCAGCTAAAAAAGCTATTTCTTCACCATTACTTGAAACTTCAATTGTAGGCGCTCAAGGTGTGTTAATGAATATTACTGGTGGCGAATCACTATCATTATTCGAAGCACAAGAAGCAGCTGATATTGTACAAGATGCAGCGGATGAAGATGTGAATATGATTTTCGGTACAGTTATTAATCCTGAATTACAAGATGAAATTGTAGTTACTGTTATTGCTACTGGTTTCGAAGACAAACCATCAGTTCAAGCACGTAAAGCTTCTAATACTGGATTTGGTTCAAGTGCTACTAGCTCAGCAAAAGATGATTCATTTGCTTCTAACTCAGCTCAATCATCACAATCAACACAATCTTCTGAGTCATCAAGTGAAGGTAGAAGTCATACAACAAAAGAAGATGACATCCCAAGCTTCATCAGAAATAGAGAAGAAAGACGTTCTAGAAGAACAAGAAGATAATTAAAGTTATTACTGTGATTATCTGTTAATAATGGTAGGGAATTAGAATCAACTTAACCATTTTATAATGTCATCAGATCCAGAGATCTGGTGACATTTTTCATATAGTTAGACAACTGAATACTATGTATTTAATAAAACATAATGATTAATCATTTGGAGGACTGAAACATGACGGAAAAATTTGAAAAGTATAATCATGTTTTATTGTATAAACCGCAAAATATCGACAATATCACTCTTGGTATTACCACTAGAGAACAAGGAATCAGTCCATACCCTCAAAATGCCTTTAATATGGCCAGATATATTGATGATGATCAAAATAATGTGACGCAACATCAACGACAATTAGCAGAAATTATCAACTATCCACGTGAACAATGGGTCTTTCCAATTCAAACACATGAAAATCGTGTCGCACATATTACACAGTCACAGCGCGGTACTAATATTGATGAATTAACAGATGCATTACATGGTATTGATGCTATGTATTCATATGATTCGGATGTCTTACTGACGATGTGTTATGCTGATTGTGTACCTATTTACTTTTATAGTGCAAAAAACAACTTTATTGCGTTAGCGCATGCTGGTTGGAGAGGTACAGTGAGCGAAATCGTTATTGAAGTAATTAAAAAGATTGATTTTGATTTACAAGAATTATCGATAGTCATTGGGCCTGCTACCTCAAATTCATATGAAATTAATGAAGATATTAAATCAAAATTTGATACTTTAGCTATCCCAAGTGAAGATTATATCGAGTTTAGAGCTGAAGATCGATATGGTATCGATTTGAAACAAGCGAACAAATTATTATTAATGCATGCTGGCGTCCCAGAAGCTAATATTTATATTACTAATTATGCAACTTCTGAAGACTTATCATTGTTTTTCTCGTATAGAGTTGAACAAGGAAAAACTGGTCGGATGTTAGCATTTATTGGACAGTAAATTAAGAGGTGTAATACAGTGAATGTACAACAAAATTATGACACAATAAAAACTGAATTAGATACATCAATAAAGAAAGCAGGAATTTCCACACAACCTAACGTGATTGCTGTTACAAAATATGTTACAATAGACCGTGCTAATGAAGCTTACGATGCAGGCTTAAGACACTTTGGAGAAAACCGTGTTGAAGGTTTTCTAGCGAAACAAAATGCTTTACCTGACGACGCAGTATTTCATTTTATTGGTACACTTCAAACACGAAAAGTAAAAGAAGTTATTAATCAAGTGGATTATTTTCATGCGTTAGATCGTTTGAAATTAGCTAAAGAAATTCAAAAACGAGCAGAGCATAAAGTAAAATGTTTTGTTCAAGTTAATGTCTCCGAGGAAGAATCTAAACAAGGCATAACTATCAATGAAATTAATGATTTTATCGAGGCTATTAAAGAATATGACAATATAGAAGTTGTTGGTTTAATGACAATGGCACCTCTAACAGGTGATGTTGACTACATTAGACAGTTATTTAACACATTAAAAGAGAAACAATCAGAAATTCAAGCGCTCAATTTATCATATGCGCCCTGTACAGAATTATCAATGGGAATGAGTAATGACTATCAACTTGCAGCAGAAGCAGGTGCGTCATTTGTGCGAATTGGGACTAAACTTGTAGGAAAAGAGGAGTGAGCCCGATGGCTTTAAAGGACTTATTTAACGGATTTTTCGTAGTTGAAGAAGAGGATGAAGAATTAGAGGCGCCACCAGTAGAAGAAAACGAGAATCAACGACAACAAAAGCAAGCACAGGCTCAGACTAACTTTAATGAACAAGCACAACAACCTAAATATGACAATACAGAAAGCGCACGTGCAATTCAATCAGTGCCTAAAAAACAATCTTCAAGACAGCAAAATGGGTCAAATGAACGTAAATATCAAGTGAACCACAATTCACCGAAAAACAATACAAGGAATGTTGTTAATATGAATCAAGACCAAGGTAATCACAATTATTTACAAGAAAGTTCAAAAATGTGTTTATTTGAGCCACGTGTTTTTTCAGACACTCAAGATATAGCTGATGAACTTAAAAATCGCCGAGCTACTCTTGTGAATTTACAACGTATTGATAAGGTGTCTGCAAAACGTATCATCGATTTCTTAAGTGGTACGGTATATGCAATTGGTGGAGACATTCAACGTGTCGGCTCAGACATCTTTTTATGTACACCAGATAATGTAGAAGTAGCTGGTAGTATTACGGACCATATTGAAAATATGGAACAAGGTGAATAGAGGTTAGAAAATTATGGATATTGGACTTTTAGCTACTATTTTTAATTTTATATTAATCGTAGTACAAATATATTATTACGGAATGATTGTCTATTTCTTTATGTCATGGATTCCTAATGCTAGAGAAAATAAATTTGGCCAATTTTTATCAAAAATATACGAACCATTTTTAGAGCCTTTTAGGAAAATCATCCCACCAATCGGTTTTATTGATATTTCATCAATTGTAGCTATTATAGCACTTGTACTATTTCAAAGAGGTTTAGCCAATATATTTAACTTAATCATTAGTAATTTGGCTTAACGTTCAAACGAAGTACATATTAGATATTTAGTAATGTTAAAGCACCTGTCGTTTAAGACGTTAGGTGCTTTATATCGTTGTTAGGGGTGAACTAAAATAGATATTTATCAACATTTTCGACAAGAGGAACGGGCAATTATCGATATGTTACTCGATAAATGCCAACAAGCAAACGAACAATATGCGCCTGTATTAACACATTTCTTAGATCCGAGAGGGCAGTATATTTTAAAAGTCATCGTGGGAAGCTTTGAAGATTTAGATGTTCATTTTTATGGTGGCAATCAAGCAGAAAGACAACGTGCCATTATTGCACCTACTTATTTTGAACCTAATGCAGACGATTTTGATATTGTGCTAATCGAGATTGACTACCCGCAAAAGTTTGTAACGTTACAACATCAACACATCTTAGGCACTATAATGTCATTGGGAATAGAACGTGAACAATTAGGTGATATCATTGTCAATGAGCGTATACAGTTTGTTTTGACAAAACAACTAGAATCTTATATTATATTAGAACTTACGCGTATCAAAGGTGCTACAGTAAAACTTAATACTATTCCACTGACAAATATGATACAATCTAATGAGCAATGGAAATATTTTGAAACAACGGTGAGTGGTTTACGATTGGATGTCGTACTTAAAGAAATGATTCGTAAATCTAGAACTATAGCCAAACAACTTATTGATAAGAAGAGAGTCAAAGTGAATCATACTATAATTGATGCTAGTGATTTTCAATTAGCACAAGAAGATTTACTATCAATTCAAGGATATGGCAGAGCGGTCGTTGTCGAAATCGGCGGCAAAACAAAAAAAGATAAAGTACGCATCAGTTACAAAACTCTTTTTAAATAATGTATAATAAAAGTGTCTTAAAAACACAATAAAATATTGAAAGAAATGGTAGACACATATTTTTGAATTAACTAAAATAGTGTAGTATAGAAGGAGGATATCCCATGCCTTTTACACCAAATGAAATTAAAAATAAAACATTTACACGTGTGAAAAATGGTTTAGAACCTACTGAAGTTGAAAGTTATTTAGAACAATTAAGTAATGAAATAGAACGATTAAAAGAAGATAAACAACAATTAGAAAAAGTCATCGATGATAAAGAAACTAATATTAATTCTTATAAAGAAGTACATCAATCTGTAAGTGACGCTTTAGTGCAAGCACAACATGCTGGTGAAGAAACAAAAGCAGCAGCTACGAAAGAAGCAGAAGCAACAATATCAAAAGCACAAGGACAAGCAAATCAAATTGTTAATGATGCTATTGAAAAGGCACGTCGTTTGTCATTCCAAACAGAAGATATGAAGAGACAATCTAAAATATTTAGATCTCGTTTCCGTATGCTAGTTGAAGCGCAATTGGATTTATTAAAAAATGAAGATTGGGACTATTTATTAAACTACGATTTGGATTCAGAACAAGTTACAGAAGAAAATATTAACCATTTGCATGATAATGATTTAACAGAAGCTGAAAAAGCTCAAAAAGCGGCACAAGATAATAATAATCAATCATCAGATAGTGAATCTAAATAATTACAAATACTATATAGACGCGTAAATAACCATACGTATATCACAGCGAATTAGGGATAGTGTGAGCCTAATATATACCGGTTGTTTATATCACTATATGGCACAGTTTCATAATTATAACGAGAGAACTCTAAGTTGAGTTAATCAGGGTGGTAACGCGGTTAAATCGTCCCTGTTAATTGAACTTAGAGTTCTTTTTTAGTTCTAAAATTTAAAGTGAATATGAGGAGTGAAGAAAATGGATTATAAAGAAACATTATTGATGCCTAAAACGGCTTTTCCAATGCGTGGCGGTTTGCCGAATAAAGAGCCGAAAATTCAAGAGCAATGGGATCAACAAAATATATACCAAAAAGCATTACAACAAAATGAAGGAAATCCTTCATATATTCTACATGATGGACCACCGTACGCTAATGGTAGCTTGCATATGGGCCATGCATTAAATAAAATTTTAAAGGATATCATTACTAGATATAAAACAATGCAAGGTTTCTATACACCATATGTGCCAGGATGGGATACTCATGGTTTACCTATTGAACAAGCACTTGCGAAAAAAGGTGTTAAACGTAAAGAAATGTCTATTTCTGACTTCAGAAAAAAATGTGAAGCATTCGCATTAGAACAAATTGAATTACAGAAAAAAGACTTTAAACGTCTTGGTGTTAAAGGTGACTTTAATAATCCATATATTACTTTAAAACCAGAATATGAAGCTGCTCAGTTACGTTTATTCGGTGAAATGGCAGATAAAGGACTAATTTATAAAGGTAAAAAACCTGTTTATTGGTCACCTTCAAGTGAGTCATCATTAGCAGAAGCCGAAATTGAATATCATGATAAACGTTCAGCTTCTATATATGTAGCGTTTGATGTGAAAGGTGGTAAAGGCATTGTAGATAATGATGCAAAATTTATTATTTGGACAACTACACCATGGACATTGCCTTCAAATGTTGCAATTACAGTGCATCCTGATTTAACTTATGCTCAATATAAAGTTAATGGTGAGAAGTACATTGTTGGGAAAGATTTAATCTCAGACGTTGTGAACCAACTTGAGTGGGATGAAAATGAGATTGAGTTAGAAAAAGAGTTTAGAGGTTCTGAATTAGAATATGTTGAAGCACAACATCCATTTATGGATCGCACTTCTGTAGTAATTAATGGTACGCATGTTACAACAGATGCTGGTACAGGATGTGTTCATACAGCACCTGGTCACGGTGAAGATGACTATATTGTCGGACAAAAATATAATCTACCTGTTATTAGCCCAGTTAATGATAAAGGTGTTTTCACTGAAGAAGCTGGACAATTTGAAGGCTTATTTTATGATAAAGCTAACAAAGAAATTACAGATCTATTGAAAGAGAAGCATGCATTATTAAAATTAGAATTTATCACTCATAGTTATCCACATGACTGGCGTACGAAGAAACCAGTTATTTTCCGTGCTACGCCTCAGTGGTTTGCATCTATTGATAAAGTGCGCTCAGACATTTTGGCAGCTGTTGAAGATACACACTTCAAAGTTGATTGGGGTAAAACAAGAATTTACAATATGATTCGTGATCGTGGTGAATGGGTAATCTCACGTCAACGTGTTTGGGGTGTACCATTACCTGTATTTTATGCAGAAAATGGCGAACCTGTAATCACAACACAGACAGTTAATCATGTGGCTGATTTAGTAGAACAATATGGTTCAAATGTATGGTTTGAGCGTGAAGCTAAAGATTTACTTCCAGAAGGTTTTACACATGAAGGTAGCCCTAATGGCACATTTACTAAAGAAACGGATATTATGGATGTGTGGTTTGATTCTGGTTCTTCACATCGTGGCGTATTAGAAGCTAGACCAGAACTATCATTCCCGGCAGATTTATATCTTGAAGGTAGTGACCAATATCGTGGTTGGTTTAATTCATCAATCACTACAGCAGTTGCTACAAGAGCACAATCACCATACAAAATGTTGCTATCCCATGGATTCGTTATGGATGGTGAAGGTAAAAAAATGAGTAAATCATTAGGAAATACGATAGTGCCAGATCAAATTGTAAAACAAAAAGGCGCGGATATTGCTCGTTTATGGGTAAGTAGTGTTGATTACTTGGCAGACGTTCGTATTTCTGATGAAATTTTAAAACAAACTTCTGACGTTTATCGTAAAATTAGAAATACGCTAAGATTTATGTTAGGTAATGTGAATGATTTTAATCCTGAAACGGATGCATTACCAGAAACAGAATTATTAGAAATTGATCAGTATTTACTCAACCGTTTACGTGAATTTACAGCTAGTACAATTGAGCATTATGACAACTTTGATTATCTAGATATCTATCAAGAAGTACAAAACTTTATCAACGTTGAACTAAGTAACTTCTATTTAGATTATGGTAAAGATATTTTATATATTGAAGCTCAAGATGCACATAAACGTCGTAGTATGCAAACAGTGCTATATCAAATTATTGTCGACATGACGAAATTGTTAGCACCAATTTTAGCGCATACAGCTGAAGAAGTATGGTCACATATTCCTCACGTTAAAGAAGAAAGCGTACATTTAACGCGTATGCCTGAAGTAGTAGAAGTAAACCAGGAAATATTAGAAAAATGGAATACTTTTATGAAATTACGCGATGATGTGAACCGTGCGTTAGAAGTGGCACGAAATGACAAAGTTATTGGTAAATCGTTAGAGGCTAAAGTTATTATTGGTAATAATGCCCAATTTGATGTGACTTCATTCCTAAATCAATTTACGGATCTTGAACAATTGTTTATTACTTCTCAAGCAGAAGTAGTAGACCAAGTTGACAACGGTACATCATACCCTTACGGTGATATTCGCATCGAACATGCTGAAGGTGAAAAATGTGAACGTTGTTGGAATTATAGTACAGAATTAGGTAACGTAGGAAAATTAGAAAATCTCTGTCCACGTTGTCAAGAAGTTGTGAAAACTTTAATTTAAAACTGTACAAACTAAAAATGAATGACTGATAAATAGCTTATGTAACATATATAACGACGAAAGTGATTGTTTAGGTGCACAATAGGTTGATATTTTGCACTGTGAACAATGCAATCAATGTTAATGGGGACGCGTATATGAAATCAAATGATTGTTATTTGGTTTCTATAGCGTCCCCAGTTTTTTTTATTTTGTCATTATAAATGAATAAAGTATAATTAATGAAATAGATTTGTAGAAAGGTGTTTCATATGTCTGAAAACGTAAAAGACCATTTTATTAATGGCATTACTTTAAATGTTCGAGATAAGGCTTTGATGAAATGGTTTTATGGAGAAGTTCTGGGCTTAAATATAGTAAATGAATCATATACTGAAGTACGTTATGAGATAGGCCAACACAATCATTTTATTATATTTAAACAACTTGCAGCAGGTAGAGAACCTTTGCAATCAGAAGCAGGTTTATTTCATTTAGCCATTGAACTGTTCTCATATAGTGAACTTGCGGATTTACTAGTACAGCTAAATCAATATCATATTCCAATGAATGGTGGAGAGCATAGATTTGCAACTTCCTTATATATAGAAGACCCTGAACATAACGGGTTAGAGTTTTATGTTGCAAATCAAAATATTAAGCCAATTAGTACCAATGAAAAAGAACATAACCATGGCATCCAGCCAATTGATGTTTCACAACTTATGACACATGTTTCACAGGAACAGTGGCAACATATACCAGATTTAGCTAAAATTGGCTATGTTAATATCAAAACTATAGGTATAAATGCTGTTAAGCAATATTATCAAGATTATTTTGGTATGAGCGCAATGATTAGAGAAACAGAAGACGCTTTATATTTTGAAAATAGTAATCAGCAACAACATTTAGTATTAAATAATTGGAATTCTCATATTAAACGTATGAACAATGAGCAAACATATGGTTTAGCGTGTATTGATATGCATAATCCTCAAACAACTCATAAGCAATTACAAGGTCCTGATGGGATATTGTACAGGTTTAATCAGCTAAAGGTAAAATGACAACATGAAAATGAGCTGTTGATACTGTGTTTCACTTTAGTGTTATTTAAGAATATCAGAATGAAAATATGGTCATGTAGTATAGTTAGCAACTGTTAATTAGTTGGTTCACACTAGCTATGTAAAATGTGTTTTAGCAATACTTATCATTTTACAACATCTACATAAGTAGATTTTTGAAAAATAATTAATTGTGTTGTGACAACTCGAACTTTTTTTATACTAACGAGTAAGCTATAATGAAAGATGTTGTACAGCAAGGTGAAATAGGAGGAACGATCATGAAACGTCAGTATTATGTTGGATTATCGTTAACAGTTACTTTTTTAATAATTATTATTGATCAGTTAACGAAGTATATTATTGCCACTTCAATGAAGATAGGTGATTCAGTAGAAGTATTGCCAGGATTTTTAAATATTACTTCACATCGTAATGACGGAGCAGCTTGGGGCATTTTAAGTGGGAAAATGGGCTTTTTCTATGTTGTTACAGTTATTATTTTAGTTGTGTTGATAGTGTTCTATATACGAGAAGCCAAACATAATTTGTTTATGCAACTTGCACTAAGTTTATTATTTGCTGGCGCTTTAGGGAATTTTATTGATCGTGTGCTACATGGAGAAGTGGTAGATTTTATAGATACTTATATTTTAGGGTATGATTTTCCAATTTTTAACGTGGCCGATTCTAGTTTAACAATAGGAGTTATTTTGATTATTATAGCTCTATTAACAGATATAAATAAGGAATGATAGGAGTATTATTAATATGGATAGACATGAATTTGTTATAGATAGTCCAGCATCAGCCGGGCAACGTATAGATAAAGTATTACCTGAATTTAATGCTGATTGGTCACGCACACAAATGCAAGATTGGATTAAGGATGGGCTTATTAGTGTTAATGGTAAAGAGGTTAAATCAAATTATAAAGTGAAGATGAATGATACGATTGAAGTAACTGAAAAAGAAGTCGTAGAGGCAGACATACAACCAGAAAATTTAGACTTAGATATTTATTATGAAGATGATGATGTTGCGATAGTCTATAAACCTAAAGGTATGGTAGTGCATCCTTCAGCTGGTCATTATACAGGAACTCTAGTAAATGGGTTGATGTATCAGATGAAAAATTTATCAGGTATCAATGGCGAGGTTCGTCCTGGAATTGTTCACCGAATAGATAAAGATACATCGGGTTTATTAATGGTCGCTAAAAATGATATTGCTCATCGAGGCTTAGTAGACCAACTCGTAGATAAATCAGTGACACGTAAATATACAGCTTTAGTACATGGCAATATTCCACATGATTACGGTACTGTAGATGCACCAATTGGTCGTAATAAAAATGATCGTCAAGCAATGGATGTTGTAGACGACGGAAAAGAAGCGGTCACACATTTCAATGTCAAAAAGCATTTTAAAAATTATACTTTAGTAGAATGTCAATTGGAAACAGGACGTACACATCAAATACGTGTGCATATGAAATATATTGGTTTCCCACTTGTTGGCGACACTAAATACGGTCCTAGAAAAACGATGGATATTGGTGGACAAGCATTACACGCTGGAGTTATTGGTTTTGAGCATCCGATAACAAAAGAATACATTGAGCAAGAAGCACCATTGCCACAATATTTTAATGAAATTTTAACTGAATTAGAAGAAGTAGAATCTTAATTAACAGTAGTATCTACAGCGTGAAAATTAACTTGAATAAATAGAATTCTAATATAGTCGCTTGACTTAAAATAACTAGTGGGTTAAACTAATGACAGTTTAAAAAGAAAACGTTCATCTTTAATTGAAAGTCCAGAGAGGCTTCGAAGATATGAAAATATAGTTGGAATAGAGCATAATATTCTATATATTACAGGAGTTATCATACTTTTGTAGTGGACTACGTGAAGAAAGAGCTACCGGCGGGTAAGCCGTCCAGCGTTCGCGTGTCAGACTGTATATCTAAACCTCATGTCTTCAATGAAGATGTGAGGTTTTTTTGTATCATTGAAGCGCTAGTTATTTTTGAAAACACGAGGAGGCGAGTATATAACATGGCAGAACGAGTTATTATGGATGAGGCTGCGATACAAAGAACAGTAACACGAATTGCACATGAAATATTAGAATACAATAAAGGCACAGATAATCTAATATTACTTGGAATTAAAACACGTGGTGCTTTTTTAGCAAACCGCATACAACAAAAAATTAACTCAATTGAAAATATACAAGTTCCCACTGGTACAATTGATATTACGCAATTTCGAGATGACTTAGAACAAGTTTCAACGACTATGACTGAAAAGTCATATGAAATTGACGTGGATATTACGAATAAAGTAGTAATTATCATTGATGATGTATTATACACAGGCCGAACTGTGAGAGCATCATTAGACGCAGTACTTAAACATGCTCGACCTAAAAAAATTGGTCTAGCAACCTTAGTTGATCGAGGACATCGTGAACTGCCAATAAGAGCAGATTTTGTTGGCAAGAATATACCTACTGCACGTCATGAAGATGTAGAAGTATTTGTAGATGAAATCGATGAGCAAAATGCAGTAATAATTAAATAGACCTTTTAATTCAGTACGAGAGACTGGAAAAGGAAGTGAGTCGCGATTAAGTAGCGGCTCACTTGATACAAACAAAATTTAGTATAGGTATAACTGTTGGCAGTTAAACGCTATTTAAATTACTTTGTATACCTTTGACGTCTCTTTACATGAATTCATGTAAAGAGTTTTTTTGAAGGGAAGCGAATTAAAAATGGAAAATGACATGATGTTTGAACGTACAGCTAAACCAGTGTTAGATGTACGAGATAGGCCAAAATTAGGAAAGTGGGCGTTTTTAAGTACACAGCACCTCTTTGCAATGTTTGGAGCAACAGTACTTGTCCCGTTCTTAACCGGATTGCCAATATCAGCAGCGTTAATTGCTTCAGGAGTTGGCACATTATTATATATCTTAATAACACAAGCAAAGATACCGGCTTATTTAGGATCTAGTTTTGCTTTTATTACTCCAATCATTTCGGGTTTAAAAGCACACAATTTAGGAGACATGTTAGTTGCTTTGTTCATGAGTGGGGTAATGTACGTCATTATAGGCCTATTTATCAAAATCAGTGGTACCAACTGGTTAATGAATTTGCTCCCACCTGTAGTAGTTGGTCCTGTAATTATGGTCATTGGATTAAGTTTAGCTCCTACAGCAGTAAATATGGCGATGTTTGAAAATTCGAATGCTATGGAGGGGTATAACTTAAATTATTTAATAGTAGCAATGATTACGCTTGTAGTTACCGTTGTGGTTCAAGGTTATTTCAAAGGCTTTTTATCACTCATTCCTGTCTTAATAGGAATTGTGACTGGTTATGTAGTAGCGGCATTTATGGGAATTGTTAATTTTGCGCCCATTGCGCAAGCAAAGTGGTTTGCGATTCCTGATATTTATTTACCATTCAAAGATTATACACCTACATTTCACTTAGGCTTAATCCTTATTATGATACCGATTGTCTTTGTCACTGTGAGTGAACATATTGGCCATCAAATGGTAATTAATAAAATTGTAGGTAAAAACTTCTTTAAAGATCCTGGCTTAGATAAATCAATTATCGGCGACGGTGTATCGACAATGTTTGCTAGTATTATTGGCGGGCCACCAAGTACAACATATGGTGAGAACATTGGAGTACTGGCAATAACAAAAATTTATAGCATTTATGTTATTGGTGGTGCAGCAGTTATTGCAATAGTACTAGGTTTTGTAGGTAAATTTACAGCAATTATTTCATCAATACCGACACCAGTTATGGGTGGTGTTTCCATACTCTTGTTTGGAATCATCGCATCAAGTGGCTTGAGAATGTTAGTAGAAAGTGAAATCGACTTTGCACAAAATCGTAATTTAGTTATCGCATCTGTGATACTAGTAATTGGCATTGGTAATTTAATGCTGGATTTAAAAAGTACAGGTATTAACTTGCAAATAGAAGGCATGGCATTAGCGGCATTAGCAGGCATTATACTCAACGTAATTTTACCTAAATCAACGAAGGCAGTTAAAGACTAGGAGGCTAATCATGAATCATCTATTATCTATGGAACATTTAACTACAGCTGAAATAAATACATTAATACAAAAGGCAATTGAATATAAAGAACAAGGAATTCAAACCACACAATTTGATAATAAATATGTTGCTAATTTATTTTTTGAAAACTCAACTAGAACAAAAAGTAGTTTTCTTGTGGCTGAGCAACAACTCGGTTTAAAATTAATAGATTTTGAAACATCAACTTCTTCGATTCAAAAGGGCGAGTCGTTATATGACACATGTAAAACACTTGAAAGCATTGGTGTGAACTTATTAATTATTCGACATTTCCAAAATGAATACTATGAAGAATTGAAAAATATTAACGTGCCAATTATCAATGCAGGCGATGGTAGTGGTCAGCATCCAACACAAAGTTTGCTAGATTTGATGACAATTTATGAAGAATATAGTTCTTTTGAAGGTATGAATGTTTTAATTTGTGGCGATATCAAAAATTCACGTGTCGCCAAAAGTAATTATTTTAGTTTGAAAGCTTTAGGAGCCAACGTAATGTTCTCCAGTCCTGAAGCATGGCGTGATGAAACATTAGATGCACCATATGTAGATATAGATGAAGTTATAGACCAAATCGACATTGTTATGCTGTTAAGAGTTCAGCATGAACGTCATGATAATGGTGATGTTAATACTTTTGAAACAAACAGTTATCATGAAGAATATGGTTTAACACAAGCAAGATATGATCAATTGCAAGCACATGCTATAGTAATGCACCCAGCACCGGTCAATAGAGGTGTAGAAATTGATAGTAACCTAGTAGAAGCATCAAAATCCAGAATATTTAGACAAATGGAAAATGGTATGTATTTAAGAATGGCTGTCATAGATTATATTTTACAAACGAAAGGGGAACAAACAAATGCAATTAATTAAAAACGCACAAATATTACGAGATGGTGAATTATCAGTAGCATCAATTTTGATAGAGGGAAAATATATTAAAGAAATTGGCACGGATATTAGTGTAGATTCAACAGTAGAAGTTATTGACGCACAAGGTCAGTTCATAGCACCGGGTTTAATTGATGTGCATGTTCATTTAAGAGAGCCAGGTGGTGAGCATAAGGAAACTATAGAAACAGGAACAAAAGCAGCTGCACGAGGTGGCTTTACAACAGTTTGCCCTATGCCGAATACACGACCAGTACCAGACTCTGTCGACAATATAGAGCGTTTAAATCAATTAATTGCAAATAACGCACAAGTGCGGGTGCTACCTTACGCAGCTATTACTGAACGTCAAGCTGGTAAAAAGCATGTTGATTTTGCTGCGTTAGCAGAGCACAATGCATTTGCTTTTACAGATGATGGTGTTGGAGTACAAGAAGCAAGTATGATGTATGAAGCTATGCAACAAGCTGCAAAAGTCAATAAACCAGTTGTAGCACATTGTGAGGATAACAGTCTAATTTATGGAGGGGCTATGCATGAAGGTAAACGTAGTGAAGCATTAGGAATACCAGGCATTCCCAATATTTGTGAAGCAGTTCAAATTGCTAGAGATGTATTACTAGCGGAAGCAGCTAATGCACATTATCATGTTTGTCACGTATCTACTAAAGAGAGTGTTCGTGCAATTAGAGATGCTAAACAAGCTGGTATTCATGTGACAGCAGAAGTAACACCGCATCATTTGTTGTTAACTGAAGACGACGTACCTGGTGACGACGCAATTTTCAAAATGAATCCTCCATTAAGAAGTCAAGAAGATCGAGCGGCATTACTCGAAGGCTTAGTAGATGGAACGATTGACTGTATTGCTACTGATCACGCACCACATGCTGCAGACGAAAAAGCACAACCTATGACTAAGGCACCATTCGGTATTGTAGGTAGTGAAACAGCATTCCCACTGTTATATACGCATTTTGTAAAAAATGGCAGTTGGACATTACAACAACTTGTAGATTATTTAACGATAAAACCGGCACAAACGTTTGATTTACCTTATGGTAAGTTGGAAGTAGGTAGCTTGGCAGATTTGACGATTATCAATTTAGATACTGAACGTGAAATTAAAGCTGAAGATTTCCATTCTAAGGCGTTTAATACACCATTCTTAGGTTACAAAGTATATGGTAATCCAGTACTAACAATGGTCGAAGGTGAAGTGAAATTTAAGGAGGAAATGTAATGTTAAAAACGCGTTATCTCGTATTAGAAGATGGATCATATTATGAAGGGTATCAATTAGGTTCAGATCAACTTACAATTGGAGAAATTGTATTTAATACAGCAATGACAGGCTATCAAGAAACTATTTCAGACCCGTCATATACTGGACAAATCATTACATTTACGTACCCGTTAATTGGTAATTATGGTATTAACAGAGATGATTTTGAATCATTAATTCCCACGCTTAATGGTGTAGTGGTGAAGGAAGCAAGTGCCAAACCAAGTAATTTTAGAATGAAAAAAACGTTGCATGAAGTGCTCGATGAATATGATATACCAGGTATTTCAGGTGTAGATACGCGCAGTATTACACGTAAAATTAGACAACATGGTGTTTTGAAAGCAGCTTTTACTGACAATAAAGAAGAAATTACTCAAATCGTAGATAAGTTAAAAACATATGTGTTACCACACAATGAAGTAGAAACTGTCTCTACAAAAACATCATATATTTCAACTGGATATAAATATAGTGTAGTATTAGTAGACTTTGGAAAAAAAGAAAATATCGTGCGTGAACTGAATGCCCGAGGTTGTAATGTGACGGTCGTACCACATAATACTACAGCTGATGAAATTATAAGAATGGAGCCAGATGGCGTAATGTTATCCAATGGTCCAGGTGACCCAGAAGCGGTCAAAGAAGCAGTAACAATGATTAAAGGTATCTTAGGACAAATTCCATTTTTCGGTATATGTTTAGGCCATCAACTATTTGCCCTTTCTCAAGGTGCACAATCATTTAAAATGAAATTTGGTCACCGTGGTGCAAACCACCCAGTTAAAGACTTGAAAACTAATAAAATAGCTTTAACTAGTCAAAACCATGGTTATGCGATAGATAAAGATTCGCTACAAAACACTGATTTAGAAGTAACGCATATAGCTATCAATGACGGAACAGTTGAAGGATTGAGACATAAATTTTTACCGGCTTTTTCTGTTCAATACCATCCAGAAGCATGCCCTGGTCCTTCTGATTCTAATTACTTATTTGATGAATTTATTGAGATGATGAACAACTTTAATACAAAGGAGTCAATTGCCAATGCCTAAACGTAATGATATAAAAACAATATTAGTAATCGGATCTGGACCTATAATAATTGGTCAAGCTGCAGAATTTGATTATGCTGGAACACAGGCTTGTTTAGCTTTAAAAGAAGAAGGCTACAAAGTCATTTTAGTAAACTCAAACCCTGCAACAATCATGACTGATAAAGAAATTGCTGACAAAGTCTATATTGAACCACTAACGCACGATTTTATTGCACGAATAATACGAAAAGAACAACCAGATGCATTATTACCAACACTTGGTGGTCAAACAGGCTTAAATATGGCAATACAATTACATAATAGTGGTGTACTCGCTACAAATAATGTGCAATTACTTGGTACAGAATTGGACTCTATTCAACAAGCAGAAGATAGAGAGTTATTCAGAACATTAATGAACGATTTGGATGTACCAGTACCAGAAAGTGACATTGTCAATACAGTTGAACAAGCATTCGAATTTAAAGAGCGTGTTGGATATCCATTAATAGTAAGACCTGCGTTCACTATGGGCGGTACTGGTGGCGGTATTTGTTACAACGATGAAGACTTACAAGAAATAGTCTCTAACGGCCTACATTACAGTCCAGCTACACAATGTTTGATTGAAAAATCTATCGCAGGATTTAAAGAAATCGAGTATGAAGTTATGCGTGACAAAAATGATAATGCAATTGTTGTGTGTAATATGGAAAACATTGACCCTGTAGGTATTCATACTGGAGATTCAGTTGTGGTAGCGCCGAGTCAAACATTATCAGATATCGAGTATCAAATGTTACGCGATGTATCCTTAAAAGTAATACGTGCATTAGGAATTGAAGGTGGATGTAATGTGCAGTTAGCTTTAGATCCACATTCTATGTCCTATTACATTATCGAGGTTAATCCTCGAGTGTCACGTTCGTCTGCACTTGCGTCTAAGGCAACTGGTTATCCAATAGCAAAATTAGCAGCTAAAATTGCTATTGGTTTAACACTTGATGAAATGTTAAACCCTATAACTGGAACTTCATATGCTGCATTCGAACCAGCGTTGGATTATGTTATTTCAAAAATCCCACGTTTCCCGTTCGATAAATTTGAAAAAGGTGAGCGTATATTAGGTACACAAATGAAGGCCACTGGTGAAGTTATGGCAATAGGTCGGACGTATGAAGAGTCATTACTAAAAGCTATACGTTCATTAGAATATGGTGTCCATCATTTAGGATTACCTAATGGCGAAACTTACGATTTAGACTATATTAAAAATCGTATTCAAGACCAAGATGATGAGCGATTATTCTTTATTGGTGAAGCTATTCGTCGAGGGACAACATTAGAAGAAATTCATGACATGACACAAATTGATTATTTCTTTTTAAATAAATTTCAACATATTATCGATATTGAGCACGATTTAAAAGCACATAAAGGTGATATCAATTATTTAAAATTTGCCAAAAATTACGGTTTCAGCGACCGTGTTATAGCACATCGTTTTGAAATGACTGAGCAAGAAGTATATGAATTGAGAAAAGCACATGGTATAACACCGGTGTACAAGATGGTTGATACTTGTGCAGCTGAGTTTGAGTCAGCAACGCCTTATTATTATGGAACTTATGAACAAGAAAATGAATCAGCAGTAACAGAAAAAGACAAAATCCTAGTACTTGGTTCTGGACCAATTCGTATCGGTCAAGGCGTTGAATTCGATTACGCAACGGTGCATGCAGTGTGGGCAATACAAGATGCAGGTTATGAAGCAATCATAGTTAATAATAACCCTGAGACAGTTTCTACAGACTTTTCAATTTCTGATAAGTTGTATTTCGAACCACTAACTGAAGAAGATGTTATGAGCATTATTGATTTAGAGCAACCTAAAGGCGTTGTTGTTCAATTTGGCGGACAAACAGCAATTAATCTTGCAGACAAATTAAGTAAGCATGGTGTGCAAATATTAGGAACAACGTTAGATGATTTAAATCGTGCTGAAGATAGAAAAGAGTTTGAGGCATTATTGCATACAATTGATGTACCGCAACCACAAGGGAAAACAGCAACATCACCAAAAGAGGCACTTGCAAATGCTCAAACAATTGGTTATCCCGTAGTAGTACGACCATCATATGTACTTGGTGGTAGAGCTATGGAAATTGTTTACAGTGATGAAGAACTAGAAAATTATATGAATCAAGCAGTTAAAGCTAGTCCTGATCATCCCGTGTTAGTAGACCGTTATTTAACAGGTAAAGAAATTGAAGTGGACGCCATTAGCGATGGCGAAACGGTAATTATTCCTGGAATTATGGAACACATTGAACGAGCGGGAGTACATTCTGGTGATTCTATTGCAGTTTATCCACCACAAACATTAACGCAAGCAGAGATTTATACATTGGAAGATTATACTATTAGATTAGCAAAAGGATTAAATATTGTAGGTCTCATCAACATCCAATTTGTAATTGCACATGACGGTGTTTATGTACTTGAAGTAAACCCACGTTCTAGTCGTACTGTACCGTTTTTAAGCAAAATTACAAATATCCAAATGGCACAACTCGCAATGAAAGCAATAATGGGTGAAAAATTAAAATCATTAGGCTACCAAGAAGGCATTCAAGCATATACCGAAGGCGTCTTTGTTAAAGCACCCGTATTCAGTTTCAATAAATTAAAAAATGTCGATGTTACATTAGGGCCTGAAATGAAATCTACTGGCGAAGTAATGGGTAAAGATCAAACTTTAGAAAAAGCATTATTTAAAGGTTTAACAGCAAGTGGAGTGGAAGTTAAAGATCATGGTACTGTACTAATGACTGTCAGTGATAAGGATAAAGAAGAAATTGTGTTGTTAGCACAACGTTTAAATGAAGTGGGTTATAAGATATTAGCTACAGAAGGTACAGCACAGAAATTAATGGAACATCATATTCCCGTTGAAATTGTAGGTAAAATTGGTGCTGAAGGTGATTTGTTAACGCGCATCCAAAATGGAGAAGTTCAAATTGTCATTAATACCATGACTAAAGGGAAAGAAGTGGAAAGAGATGGTTTCCAAATTAGAAGAACTACAGTTGAAAATGGTGTACCATGTCTCACATCTTTAGATACAGCAAGTGCACTTACAAATGTAATAGAAAGTATGACATTTACTATGAGCAACATGTAATTATCATGAATAAGAGGTGTAAAGACGTTGATGAAGAATCTACCAATTATAGCATTAGATTTCGATTCTGCTAGTGCAGTGCATGACTTTTTAGATCAATTTGATGAACCTTTATTTGTTAAAATAGGGATGGAACTATTTTATCAAACTGGGCCTCAATTAATAGACGAAATTAAAGCTAAAGGTCATAACATATTTTTAGATTTAAAACTACATGATATTCCTAATACTGTAGGTAAAGCCATGGAAGGATTAAGTAAGTTAAATGTTGATTTAGTAAATGTGCATGCTGCAGGTGGCATCATGATGATGAAGCAAGCAGTCCAAGGACTGCGTAAATACAACCAAGACATTAAAATTATAGCTGTAACCCAGTTAACATCAACTTCAGAAGCAATGCTACATGACGAACAAAAAATAAACACCACTATGGATGAAGCGGTACTAAATTATGCATCATTAGCACATACTGCGGGTTTAGATGGTGTAGTGTGTTCACCGCTTGAAACGACAATGTTAACCGAACAGTTTGGTCCAACATTTTTGAAAGTTACACCTGGTATAAGATTAAACAGTGCAACAACTGATGATCAACAGCGTATTACAACACCACAACAAGCAAAAGAATTGGGATCTACGCATATTGTAGTCGGTAGACCAATTACTCAAAGTGATTCGCCAGTTGAACAATACAATATTATTAAAGAAAGTTGGTTACAATAAATGACAAAAGCGATTGCACAATCATTATTAGATATAAAAGCGGTGAGTTTATCTCCTAATAATTTATTTACGTGGAGTTCTGGAATTAAATCACCTATTTACTGTGATAATCGAGTTACATTAGGATATCCGACTGTGAGAAAAGCAATTAGAGACGGTTTGACTGATTTAATAAAGCTTCATTTTCCAGAAGTACAAGTAGTATCAGGTACTGCTACTGCTGGTATTCCTCATGCTGCTTATATTTCAGAGCAATTAGACTTACCTATGAATTACGTTCGTTCTAAAAGTAAAAGTCACGGAAAACAAAATCAAATTGAAGGTGCAAATTGCCAACAGCAAAAAGTAGTTGTAGTTGAAGATCTTATTTCTACTGGAGGCTCCTCTATTACTGCAGTTAATGCATTGAAAGAAGCAGGTGCAGAAGTGTTAGGTGTTGTAGCTATATTTACTTACGGTTTAAAAAAAGCTGATGATCAATTCGCTGCAGAAAAGTTGCCATTTTATACACTGAGTGACTATAACGAATTGATTGAAGTTGCACAAGAAAATGGAGAAATTTCTGCTAATGATATACAGACATTAGTTGATTGGAGAGACAACTTGTCATAAAATGATAGGTGGAGGGGATACTCTATGTCCAATAACCCAGATGAGATTTATCGAAAATTTTCGCATGTAAATAAATTTTTACAAAAAGATGAAGATTTTAGACACAATGTAAAACAAGAGAATAGTCATGAATGGCTGTCGAATTCAACAGACAAAGATATTTTTAAAAAAGCAAAGTCCGATATCAAGCAAAAAGGACATATTTAAAACCACATAAATAAGAGGTCGAGACAAAATAGTGTGCACACATCATTGTGAGTGGATACATTATTTTGAATCTCGACCCCTTTTTATATTTATCTAATATAAAGTTTAATTAATAAGTAACCGATTAATAAGACAAGAACAGCAATAGCTACAGGAATAATATAAAACATCATAAATTAAAACCTCCATAGGTATTTGTTATTAATTTTAACGGTTTCTATATAAATGTAAAGTTTTGGCTTTCTATAAACCCGACTATTAAATATATCATGAGTAAAATTCCAAAGCAATTTTGCAAGCTATTTATTGTAATGAAGCTTTAAAGCTAACGTGATGAGAGTTATGTCTTTTTGAGTGAAATATGCTACACTAATTTTATTTCTATGCAATTAAATAAAAGTGTTGAGGTAGTAACATCAATATAAGAAACTACTGGGGGTTAAAAGATCATATGAAAAAATTTATACAAGAACATTATAAAAACGTCTTATTTTGTTTAATTGGCTCATTTATCAATGCACTTGGTGTTAATTTGTTTATTATTGGTGCCAATATGGGGGACGGTGGTACGATAGGTATCGCGTTGGCATTAAAATATACATTAGGATTTTCTCCTGCAATAAGTTCATTAATTATTAATACCCTCGTTATTATAATTGGTTGGAAATTTTTAAGTAAATGGACTGCAGTATATACGTTTATTACAAACACTTCACTCTCGTTATTTTTAGATTTAACGAGTAGTTGGCACCTTGGACTGCATGATTTTATTATTAGTGCAGTATTTGGCGGTGTCTTTATTGGTATTGGTTCAGGTTTTATCATAGCTGCCAACAGTACTTCTGGTGGTACCTCAGTTGTAGCAAAAATGCTTAATAAATATTTTGACGTGAAAACATCACAGGGCATTTTTATTTTAGATGGTATTGTGGTATTATCATTTTTACTCGTATTACCAGTCAAAAATGTCTTGTTCACTGTAATAATGCTCTTTATTACAGAAAGAGCTACAGCATTTATTGTCGAAGGCTTTAATCCGAAAAAAGCAGTTACTGTTATTTCGTCAGAGAATGAGAAAATTAGTGATGCCATTAATTCCTTTACTGGAAGAGGGTCCACACTGCTTAATGGTAAAGGTGGTTACGGAAAAACTGAAACGAGTATGCTGTATGTCGTAGTACCTCAATCACAAGTTACTCGTGTAAAAAGGATGATAAGTGAGATTGATGATAATGCATTTTTAGTTATTCATGATGTTCGTGATGTCTTAGGTAATGGATTTATGAATGTGAAGTGATGGATCGTACAGCGCTTTATTCGATTTCTCAAAGTATATGTTTTATCATTAAGTTACTGAAGTAATGAAAGGGGAATTAGAATGAGCATACCCAAAGTTACAACATTTTTAATGTTTAATGGTAACGCTGAAGAAGCAATAAATCTCTACATGGATGCTTTTGAAGATGCTGAAATATTATCGATGGTCAAATATGACGAAGAGAGTGGGGAAATGGCTGGTGCAGTACAGCACGCTATTTTTAGAATTAAAGACCAAGTGTTAATGGCCATTGATAATATAAATGGAGTCGATATAGAAATAACACCAGCAATGTCTCTATATGTAACAGTTGATAATGCAATGGAGATGGAACGTTTATTTAGTAAATTAAAAAGTGGTGGTGCTATTTTAATGCCGAAAACGGAAATGCCACCAACTTTCAAAGAATTTACATGGATTGTTGACCGTTTTGGAGTCAATTTCCAACTTGCCTTACCAGAAGAAAATTAATAATAAAAATCCGAAGTTCTATGCAATGACAGAACTTCGGATTTTTGTTTATTCGTTTTTCATAGATTGAATGTGATTATAATCTGGTGTTACAAATAAAGTTTTTTGATTATCATAAGTGACAAAACCTGGTTTGGCACCTGAAGGCTTATGCACATGTCGAATTTCAGTGTAATCTACAGGTATTTGACTAGATAATCCAGCTTTAGAAAAATAACCTGCTAACATAGCCGCTTCTTTAATGGTATTTTCCGTAGGATTGTCAGCCAATATAACTACATGTGACCCAGGAATATCTTTAGTATGGAACCATAAGTGATGTTTTGCTGCTTTTTTATTCGTTAAATGGTCATTTTGCTTATTGTTTTTACCGACTAATATGGGCATACCATCTGTTGATGTGTAACTTTGTAAATGTATAGTGTGTTTCTTTTTTTGTTTTTTTTGTTTTCGTTGCTTCATAAATCCTTGTTCAGCAAGCTCATCTCTTATATCATCAATTTCATCAACTGAAATGTGCGTTAACTGTTGCTCTATACTTTCAAAGTAAGCAATGTTTTCTTGTGTTAATTCCATTTGATGTTGTAATTCATGTTCACGTGTTTTCAATTTATTGTATTGTTTATAATAATGTTGAGCATTAACTGATGGTGATTTTGTTGGATTTAATGGAATTGTCAATTCTTCGTTCGTATAATAATTCAATACTGTAACACTATCATCACCTTGTGCAATACGATAAATATTAGCAGTAATCAATTCACCAAACAGCTGTTGTTGTTCTTTGTCCTTAGTTCCTTCCAGTTCAGCTGCCAATTTGGATAATTTATTTTGATTTTTTTGCAATTGTTGATGAACAAATTTTACTAAATCATTCGCACGTTGTTTAACACGTTCGCGTTCGCCACGTGCATCATAGTAGCGATCTAATAGTTCATTTAATGAAGCATAAGTTGTTATATCATCATCGAATTGGTGCAGGCGCATAAAATAAAAATCCTCTTTGCCTGTTTCGTGATTTTTGTGGAATATAGGTACAGGTGTTTCATTTACTTCAGCCATAACTTCATCAAATGCCACTGGTAAAGTTTGTGTTGTCATAAATTGTTGCCTATTAACAATTTCATTTGCAATTAACGGACTAAAGCCTTCAAACGTATTGAGTAACTGCTTAGCAATTTTACCGCTATTAAAATCAATGTATTGTAAAGCATCCGTACCAGTCACGTTGAATGGATTAATTTTATTTTGTGTTGGCGGTGCATCATAAGTAAAACCAGGCATTACAGTACGATATTGATTTGTGTTAGGAGTAAGATGTTTAAAGCCATCGATGATTTTACGCTTATCATCAACTAAGATTAAGTTACTATGTTTACCCATAATTTCTAAAATAATTGTGCGGTATATAGTGTCACCAATTTCATCCTTGCTTTCGACATCAATTTCAATACGACGATCATTGTCGATTTGACGAATTGCTTGAATAAACCCACCCTCTAAATGCTTACGAAAGACACGTGCAAACATAGGTGGGTTAAATGGATTGTCATATTTTTTATCCGTAATTTGTAGACGAGAAAAATTTGGATGTATAGATAGTAATAGTTGGTGATTTTTGCGATTTTGACGAACTACCATAATAATTGTATCGTTTTCGGGTTGATTAATTTTATGAATTCTACCACGTGTTAAAAATTGTAGAGATTCAATCATTTTTCTAGTGAACAGGCCATCATATGCCATTTTTTTCAGCCACCTTACATTAAGTCATTCATTTAATTGTAACATGTAGAGAATCATGAGTCATAGTTAAAGTTTATATGAGTATGCTATACAACTGAAGTGTGGTTATGGTATTATATGTTAATAATATAGTATAGCTTAGAGAGGTTATAAGTCATGGATAATGAGAAAGGTTTGTTAATCGTTCTTTCTGGGCCATCCGGTGTTGGAAAAGGTACGGTAAGAAAAAAAATATTTGATGATCCAACTACTTCCTACAAATATTCTATTTCGATGACGACACGTGAAATGCGTGAAGGAGAAGTAGATGGTGTAGATTATTTCTTCAAAACTAAGGCTGAATTTGAAGAATTGATTAAACAAGATCAATTTATCGAATATGCAGAATATGTTGGAAATTATTATGGTACGCCAGTTCAATATGTTAAAGATACAATGGACCAAGGTCATGATGTTTTTCTAGAGATTGAAGTCGAAGGTGCGAAGCAAGTACGTAAAAAATTTCCAGATGCGTTATTTATTTTTCTGGCACCGCCGAGTTTAGACCATTTACGTGAACGTTTGGTTGGTCGAGGTACAGAATCGGATGAAAAAATCCAAAGCCGTGTGCTAGAAGCACGCAATGAAGTTGAAATGATGAATTTATACGATTATGTGGTAGTTAATGACGAAGTTGATTTAGCTAAACAACGTATACAATCTATTGTTGCTGCAGAGCATTTAAAAAGAGAACGTATTGAAGCAAAGTATAGAAAAATGATATTGGAGGCCAAAAAATAATGTTATATCCACCATTAAACCAATTAACTGACAAAATTACTTCTAAATATTTAGTAGCTACTACGGCTGCTAAACGTGCAAGAGAATTAGAAGATCACGAAGACACTGAATTATTAGAGAGATACCGTTCTAAAAAAGCTGTAGGCAGAGCTTTAGAAGAAATTGCTGGCGGTAAAGTATATCCTGATAAAGTTGAAAAATAACTTTTCTAAGCTATTGGAATATTGATAGATTGGCACACCCTGAAATTCAAGGTGTGTCTTTTTTATAACAATGTTTTTTTGTGTATAATGATTTTAATAGCACTTATAATAGTGACGATATTTCTGTTACTTAAGTAGCAATAGATAATTAAACAGAGACCGATGTTAAACATGGAGGTAAATGGAAAATGAAACGAATTTTATTAGCCGTTTCGGGTGGCATTGCAGCATATAAAGCCATTGATTTAACGAGTAAATTAACTCAAGCAGGATATGAAGTTAGGGTTATGCTCACTGAAAATGCACAAGAATTTGTAACACCATTAGCGTTTCAAGCAATTAGTAGAAATCCAGTCTATACCAATACTTTTAAAGAAGAAAATCCTGCTGAAATTCAACATGTCGCATTAGGTGATTGGGCAGATGCAATTGTCGTGGCACCAGCAACAGCAAATCTAATTGCTAAATTAAGTAATGGCATTGCAGATGATATGATAACGTCTACCTTATTAGCTACAGAAACACCTACATTTATTGCACCGGCTATGAATGTACACATGTATGAAAATAACAGAACGCAACATAATATGGCTGTTTTGAAATCAGATGGCTATCAATTTTTAGAACCTGGTGAAGGGTATTTAGCATGCGGTTATGTAGCAAAAGGGCGTATGGAAGAACCGCTTCAAATTTTAACGCGTTTAGAAACATTCTTTAACGAAGAGCCAGTAACAAATCACACACATAGTTCCTTTGCTGGCAAGCGTGCTTTAGTAACTGCAGGACCAACTATAGAAGAATTGGATCCAGTGCGTTATTTGTCAAACCATTCTTCAGGTAAAATTGGATATGCTTTATCAGAAGCATTGGCTGATAGAGGTGCCAAAGTAACATTAGTGTCGGGACCCACCCATTTAGCTCAGCCTGAACACGCAAATATTGAAGTGATACAAGTACAAAGCGCCGAAGAAATGTTCGAAGCGGTGAAGTCTAAATACAAACAGATAGACATTGTTTTTAAAGCAGCTGCAGTATCTGACTATACACCAGCAGAAGCGTTAACGCATAAATTAAAAAAGCAAGATGGCGAATTAGCTGTCACATTTAAACGTACACCGGATATTTTAAAATATTTAGGGGAACATAAAACACATCAATATTTAGTGGGCTTTGCTGCTGAAACTCAACATATTACAGAATATGCTCAACAGAAACTACAAAAGAAGAATGCCAATGTAATTATCGCTAACAACGTAGGTGATAAGTCAATTGGATTTAGCTCGGATGACAATGATTATACAATGCATTTTGCTAATCAAGAGGTTATAGCATTAGGTAAAGATACTAAAATTAATTTAGCAGCGAAAATTTTAGACGCATTAGAAACTAGGTGGCAATAAAATGATAGCAAAAGTAATCGTCGACATACCATCGAAAAGTGTAGATTTCACCTTTGATTACATTATTCCTCAACGATTACAATTTATGATAGCAGTTGGAATGAGAGTTATAGTGCCATTTGGCCCACGTACGGTACAAGGTTATGTAATGCAAATATCTGAAGAACCAGATTCATCCATTGAGCTTTCAAAGTTAAAAGAAATCAAAGAAATACAAGATATTAAACCTGAACTGACTACTGAATTAATAGACTTAAGTGCATGGTTTAGTAAATATTTTGTGACCAAACGCATTTCTATTTTAGAAATCATGCTACCAAGTGCGCTCAAAGCTAAATATACGAAAGTTTTTACTATACAAGATACTGAGCAAGTTCCGAGTCACTTACTAGCAAAATTTGATTCACAGGGACAATATGCATACAAAGAAGCACAAAAAAATAACGACTTAGAGTCGCTATCTCAATTGTTATCAATAGGTGTCGTTGCGGAACAAACGATATTATCGCAAAATACTAAAAAGAAAAAACAACGTGCAGTCAAAGTTGTGCCAGAAGTGGACCATGAAGCGGTATTAAATGATCTAGCAAGTACTAAAAAATTACAAAAACAACATGACTTATATGCCTACTTACTCGAAGAACAACATCATACAGTATTATTAACAGAGCTAGAATCAATGGCATTTTCTAAATCAAGTATTGATGGTCTTGTGAATAAAGGTTGGATAGAAAAGTATGATACTGTAATTTCTCGTGATCCATTTGAAGCTAGAGTCTTTGAAAAAGAAGACAATCAACAATTAACTGCAGATCAGCAACAAGCATATAATAGTATATTAGAAACGATAAAAGCCGAAAAACAACAAACATATTTATTACATGGGGTTACAGGTTCAGGTAAAACGGAAATTTATTTACAAACTATCGAAGAAGTATTAAATAAAGGGCAACAAGCCATGATGTTAGTACCAGAAATTGCATTAACTCCACAAATGGTATTGCGATTTAAACGGCGTTTTGGTGATGATGTTGCGGTACTTCACTCAGGCTTATCTAAAGGCGAACGCTATGACGAATGGCAAAAAATTCGTGATGGTCAAGCGAGTGTTAGCGTAGGTGCACGTTCCAGTGTATTCGCCCCTTTTAAAAATTTAGGGATGATTATTATTGATGAGGAACATGAATCTTCATATAAACAAGAAGACTATCCTCGTTATCATGCTAAAGACATTGCAGAATGGCGTAGCCAATACCATCAGTGTCCATTAGTTTTAGGAAGTGCTACACCAAGTTTAGAATCATATGCACGTGCTGAAAAGGGTGTTTATCAATTATTATCTTTACCGAATAGGGTAAATAATCAAGCGTTACCAGAAATAGATATTGTTGATATGCGTAAAGAATTAAGTGAGGGCAATCGTTCGATGTTTTCAGAGAATTTACGTAGCGCTATTCAACAACGGTTAGATAATAAAGAACAAATCGTCCTTTTTCTAAATCGTCGTGGTTATGCTTCATTTATGTTATGTCGTGACTGTGGTCATGTACCACAATGCCCAAATTGTGATATTTCGTTGACGTACCATAAATCATCAGACTTACTAAAGTGTCACTATTGTGGCCATCAAGAACAACCGACAAATCAATGTCCAAATTGCGAAAGCGAGCATATACGTCAAGTTGGTACCGGAACACAGCGTGTAGAAGAATTGCTACAACAAGTATTTTCAGAAGCACAAATTATAAGGATGGATGTAGATACTACGTCGAGAAAAGGTGCTCATGAAAAATTGTTAAATGATTTTGGTGCAGGCAAAGGTGATATTTTACTAGGCACACAGATGATAGCTAAAGGGTTAGATTTTCCTAATATTACTTTAGTAGGTGTCTTAAATGCGGATACGATGCTCAACTTACCAGACTTTAGATCAAGTGAACGCACTTATCAATTGTTAACTCAAGTCTCAGGTAGAGCTGGAAGACATGAAAAAGAAGGCCAAGTAATTATACAAACATATAATCCTGAACATTATGCTATAAAAGATGTGCAAGCGAATGATTTCACTGCATTTTATTATAAAGAGATGAATTATCGAAAATTAGGTAAATATCCACCATATTTCTTTTTGATTAATTTTACGATAGCACATCAAAATATGAAAAAAGTTATGGAAGCATCTAAACATATTCATCAAATATTATTACAACACATTTCTGATAAAGCTTTTGTTTTAGGTCCGTCACCAGCTGCTTTGTCACGTATAAACAACGAATATCGCTTTCAAATACTGGTAAAATATAAAAATGAACCAGCATTACATGAAGCTTTACAATATTTAGATGATTATTATCATGAACAATATATAAAAGACAAATTATCGTTAAAAATAGATATCAATCCACAAATGATGATGTAAAATAGGTTGATAAATGGCTTTATGCCAATATTTTCAAGAGTTTGATTACCTTATTAAATAATAAAAAGGGCAGATAGTTTAACTTGAACTATTCACTAAGCTAGAGAAAAGATACCTGAAAGATTTAAACAGTTCATATACAGAACAGAGATAAACCCTTCGCATTAATTTGCGAAGGGTTTATTTATTTCAATTTATATGTTGTAGTGATTTATGCCTATTTTTGCGAGAAAAGCACGAGCCGAAGACTACGCAGGCTGAGGCAGTGCCCACGGAAAGCATGCACAAAAACTGCCAACAAAGTCTAAGTCCAATTTCACATTGACTTAATGTAATAAATAATTATTAGGAAATAATTCAGAGATAAACATCATTTTAGTTGATCTCAATTGTCATTTGATGTATTCAACATAATAGACAACTTTACTACTTAATATAAATACCAATATTTTCCTATCATAAATGGCAGCTTTTTGAGCTGACTCCTGCGGGAAAAGCACGAGCCGAAGACTAAATAGGCTGAGGCAGTGCCCGCGGAAAGCATGCACAAAAACTGCCAACAAAGACGGTAACTTTGTCGACAGTCTGGTATAGAATGATGTCTCTATAGATGGAAGAATATTTAATCATTGATGTTAAATTATTGTTTTTACTAACAATAATTAATATTTTACCTTTCAATTATACTGTCTATACAAACATATAAATGAATTATAGAATTTACTATGTGGAGTGACTTCCGCTTCACATTAATATTAACTTAAATCTATGATGACCGAGATATATTTACAACTACTAAGCAAAGAGGCTAGGACAATGTTGATTCGTCCTAGTCTCTTTTCATATTGACAATACTGGTTGCATTGAAAATGCGCTTCAAATCAAGTTTTTTTCAACGTTAAGTTAAAAAATAATTATACAATATAATGACCGACATATTTACTTTTTACAAGTTAGAATGCTATATTATTTATAATTCACAAACGTATACAGTAATAAATGGTAAGCGTTGGAAACAAAATAATAGGTAAGCCCACTTTTCAAACTCAGAACACTTTCATAAATAAAAATACCTTCATCTATAACATTAAGTAAGGAGAAATTAACATGCCATATAATAAATATAATCAACAAATTGGTTTCGCATTGCCAGACTTTGAAATGCCTAAAAAACCTACTGCACAAGTATTAGAAGGTAATTATAGCCGCTTAGAAAAAATTGATAATACACATATTGATGATTTATTTAAAAATTTAGGAAATGAAAAAGACAATAATAATTGGACATACTTACCAAGAGAGCCAATCACTGATTATAATCAGTTTAAACAATTTATTCAAAATCAAATTGACTCAACAGATCCTTACTTTTTCGCAATAGTTGATAAAGAAACAAATGAGGCATTAGGTGAATTAGCGTTATTAAGAATTAATGTACAGGATGGATCGATAGAAGTAGGTCATATACAATATTCAACAAAGTTACAGCGCACACGTATCGCCACGGAAGTTCATTTTTTATTAGCTCAATATATTTTTGAAACTTTAGGATTTCGACGTTACGAATGGAAATGTGATGCTTTAAATAAAGCTTCATTTCGTAGTGCCCAACGTTTAGGTTTTACCTTCGAAGGTATTTTTAGGCAACATAAGATTTATAAAAATAGAAATCGTGATACAGCTTGGTTTTCAATGTTAGATGCGGAATGGCCTGAAATCAAAAGTGAATTTCAGCGTTGGCTCATACCAAATAACTTTACTTCAACTGGTGAACAACGGACGAAACTTACAATGAAGGAATAAAAATAGATTGTGAAAGTTGTAGTAACTTGTGATAAATCGAGAGTTACTACTATTATGGCATGTATAAGTAGATAAAATTTAAATTATTTAAGAGACGTGAGGACGAACTATTACTTATGACGAAGTAAAGTGACCTTACGTCTTTTTGTTATTATATTAATTGCTCACTCTAGAAGTGTAATTAACTACAAAGCATTATGTCACTGAGCAGCTCAAATTATTATAATTAAGGTGGAAATATTTTGAAGACGTAGTTAGACCTGTAGTATATTTAATTCCAAACGTATCTGGATATTAAGGTCGCAATTTTACTTTAGATAAGTTATAATTGTATGATGAATTTTTGAGAGGTGGCAATGCCATGACGATTCGGCAACTGGTAGCAAAACAACATCCAATATTAACGAAGAAAATAAACAAAGTGGAACGTTTTGATAGCGAGTTAGCGCAGTTACTATTAGATTTAGAAGACACTATGTATGACGTCGAAGCATCTGCGTTATGTGCTCCACAAATTAATATAAATTCTCAAGTTGCAATAATAGATATGGAAATTGACGGTTTATTACAACTTATCAACCCAGTCGTTATTAAGCAATCAGAAGAATGTACAACCGATTTAGAAGGTTCCATAAGTTTACCTGATGTATACGGAGAAGTAACTAGAAGTAATATGATTGTAGTACAAAGTAATGATAAAGAAGGCAATGATGTAGAACTTACTGCATATGATGATGTAGCACGCATGATTTTACATATGGTAGATCATTTTAATGGTGTGTTGTTTACAGAGCGCGCTGAAAAAATTTTAACTGAGGATGAGATGGAGGCGTATTTTGACGATGAGTAAAATAATTTTTATGGGTACACCAGATTTTTCTACAAAAGTATTAGAAATGTTAATTGCAGAACATAATGTTATAGCAGTAGTGACTCAACCAGATAGACCTGTAGGGAGAAAGAAAACTTTAACAGCACCGCCTGTTAAAGAAGTAGCAGTAGCACAAGGTATTCCAGTGTATCAACCTGAAAAGTTAGCGACATCTGAGGAATTAGATACGTTAATTAATTTAGAGGCTGATTTGATAGTGACTGCTGCATTTGGTCAACTTTTACCTACAAGCTTACTTGAAGCACCAAGATTAGGGGCAATCAATGTTCATGCTTCTTTATTACCAAAATATAGAGGTGGTGCACCTATCCATCAAGCAATTATTGATGGCGAATCCCAAACAGGAATTTCTATAATGTATATGGTAGCTAAGCTTGATGCCGGTGATATTATTGCACAACAAGCTATCGATATTGAACAAACAGATGACGTCGGTACGATGCATGATAAATTAAGCTTTTTAGGTGCAACTTTATTAAAAGAAACATTACCATCAATCATTAATGAAACGAATGAGCGCACACCACAAGATGATGCACACGCTACATTTGCTTCTAACATTAGTAGAGAAGATGAACACATTAATTGGAACCAGTCAGCAGATGAAATATATAACCACATTCGTGGCTTATCACCTTGGCCAGTTGCTTATACTACATTAGACGATGCAAACATGAAGATCTATGCTGCTAAAATCGAACGTAATAAACAAGGTGAAGCAGGAAAGATTATCGAAACGACTAAAAAAGCTATTATAGTAGGAACAGGATCAGCTGATGCAATAGCGTTAACTGATATTAAAGTTGCGGGGAAAAAACGAATGCTTGCTGCAAATTATTTAAGCGGTGTCCAAACGTCACTTGTTGGAAAGGAACTTAAATGATGACAACTACGGCTAGAATGTTAGCTTTTGATTCGTTACAAGCGATTATTAACGACAAAGCGTATAGTAATCTTGAAATAAATAATATATTATCTGAATATCCATTATCACGTGCAGATAAAAATTTATATACAGAAATAGTCTATGGTACATTAAAACGTAAATATACGTTAGATTATATGTTGCAACCTTTTGTGCAAACTAAAATTAAAGGATGGGTCAGACTCTTATTATGGATGAGCATTTATCAACATGTGTATTTAAATCGTATACCTCAACATGCCATTATTAATGAAGCGGTGGAAATAGCTAAGTATAAAGGCGGACCGCATAATGGTAATGTAGTAAATGGAATTTTACGTAATTTCATGCGCACAGAATTACCTGATTTCAGTAATATTAACAATGATCAAACACGTATTGCAATAGCATACAGTCTTCCTAAATGGCTTGTAAAACATTGGGTTACTCATTTTGGTATTGAGAAAACTGAAGCGATGGCGCAATCATTTTTGACAAAAGTAAATCAAACCGTCCGTGTTAATACGACTCAAACTACAATAGAAGCAGTCATTGCAAAATTACAAGATGAAGGATTTGAAGTGGAACAAGATCACGATATTGCTGAATGTTTACACATTAAAGGTAACACTATAATTGAGTCTAGAATTTTTAAAGATGGTTTAGTATCTATTCAAGATAAAAGTTCAATGTTTGTAGCGAATGTTTTAGCACCCGAGCCTGGCGACAGCGTTTTAGATGCGTGTAGTGCACCTGGAGGAAAAGCATGTCATATCGCTGAGCTGATGGCAAACCAAGGGCAAGTAGATGCAACAGATATACATGAACATAAAATAGAATTAATCAATTTTAATAAAAGAAAGTTACGATTATCTAACATTTTGAGTTATCAAAACGATGCTACGCAAAAATATGATAAAGTTTATGATAAGATTTTAGTTGATGCGCCATGTAGTGGCTTAGGTGTCTTGCGCCATAAACCTGAAATTAAATATGAACAAAGTCAAACGTCTATTCAAGCATTGGTAGAATTGCAATTAGAGATTCTAAACAATATCAAACACAATGTGAAACCAGGTGGTACGATCGTGTATTCAACTTGTACAGTTGAACAATTAGAAAATGAAAATGTAATTTATACATTTTTAAAAGAAAATAAGGATTTTGAATTTGAGTTGATTGAACATCCAATTACTAAAGAACAAGTGAAAACGATGCAGATTTTACCACAAGATTTTAACTCTGACGGCTTCTTTATTACTAAAATTAAAAGGAAGGAACAATAATATTATGATTACAACGGAAAAAAAGAAGAAAAATAAATTTCTTCCAGATTTTGAAAAGCAATCGATTTATTCTTTGCGTTACGATGAAATGCAAAATTGGTTGGTAGAACATGGCCAACAAAAATTCAGAGCAAAACAAATCTTTGAATGGTTATATGAAAAACGTGTTGATAGTATAGATGAAATGACAAACTTGTCAAAAGAATTAAGAAATCTACTAAGCGAACATTTTGCAATTACTACATTAACAACGGTAGTTAAACAAGAAAGTAAAGACGGTACAATTAAGTTTTTATTTGAATTACAGGATGGCTATACAATAGAAACAGTATTAATGAGACATGAATATGGTAATTCGGTGTGTGTTACGACACAAGTAGGTTGTCGAATTGGTTGTACATTTTGCGCGTCCACACTCGGAGGTTTGAAACGTAACTTAGAAGCAGGAGAGATTGTTTCACAAGTACTTACTGTACAAAAGGCCTTAGACGAATCAGAAGAACGCGTTTCTCAAATTGTTATTATGGGAATTGGAGAACCGTTTGAAAACTATGATGAAATGATGGATTTCCTAAAAATAGTAAATAACGATAATGGTTTAAACATTGGTGCGAGACATATTACAGTTTCAACATCTGGTATTATACCGCGTATTTATGATTTTGCTGATGAAGATATTCAAATTAATTTTGCAGTGAGTTTACATGGAGCAAAAGACGAAATACGTTCAAGATTAATGCCTATAAATAGAGCTTATAATGTTGAAAAATTGATGGAAGCTATTCATTATTATCAAGAGAAAACAAACCGTCGTATCACATTTGAGTATGGTTTATTTGGTGGTGTCAATGACCAACTAGAACATGCACGTGAATTAGCACATCTTATTCAAAAATTGAATTGTCATGTGAACTTAATTCCAGTAAACCATGTACCTGAACGTAATTATGTAAAAACGCCAAAAGAAGATATTTTCAAATTTGAAAAAGAACTTAAACGATTAGGTATTAATGCAACAATTAGACGTGAACAAGGTTCTGACATTGATGCAGCTTGTGGTCAATTAAGAGCAAAGGAACGTCAAGTAGAAACGAGGTAGAGCCAAATGCTAAAGGCACAAATTTATTCTGACAAAGGTCAATACCGTGAAAATAATGAAGATACAGGTGGCATATTTTACAATAAAACACAGCAGCAATTGCTTGTTTTATGTGATGGCATGGGAGGTCATCTAGCAGGTGAAATTGCTAGCCAATACGTAACAAACGAACTGCAAAAATGTTTTGAAGAAGAAAATCTGATAGAACCTGATCAGGCAGAAAGTTGGTTACGTACAACATTAAAACGTATTAATAGAGAACTTTATCAGTTATCGACAGACCGCCCTGAATATAGTGGAATGGGAACCACTTGTGTCTGTGCATTAGTCTTTGATGAGTATGTAGTAGTAGCAAATATTGGTGATTCACGTGCTTATCTAGTGAATAGTCGAGAAGTTGAACAAATTACAAATGATCATTCTTTTGTTAATCATTTAGTAATGATTGGTCAAATCACAGAAGAAGAAGCATTTAATCATCCACAACGTAATATTATTACGAAGGTAATGGGGACAGATAAATTAGTATCACCGGATATATTTGTGAAAAAAACTAATTTCTATGATTTTTTGATGTTAAATACAGATGGATTAACCGATTATGTTAAAAACAAACCGATTCAAGATATTTTGAATGATGAAGATGCAACAATGGATAGTTTAGGACATTCGCTTATTGATATCGCATTGACGAATGATTCCAATGATAATATTAGTATAATACTAGCTAAGATTGAAGGTGATAAAGTATGATAGGTACAACGTTGAATGATCGTTACAAAGTGTTAGAAAAACTTGGTGGCGGTGGAATGAGCAACGTCTATCTTGCTGAAGATACGATATTAAATCGTAAAGTTGCTATTAAAGCAATTACGATTTCTCATGGTGAAAAAGAAGAAACGATTAAACGGTTTGAACGAGAAGTACATAATCTAACACAATTGTCCCACGAAAATATTGTTAAAGTATTCGATGTAACTGAGAATGAATCGAGCTTTTTTATAGTAATGGAATATATTGAAGGACCAACATTGTCTGAGTTTATTCAGGCACATAGTCCGTTAGAAATTGATACAGTTATGAATTTTACTAATCAAATTCTTGATGGTATTAAACATGCACATGATACGGGTATTGTACACAGAGATATTAAGCCTCAAAATATATTAATTGAAAAAGACAAAACACTTAAGATACTTGATTTTGGCATTGCTAAAGCTTTAAGCGAAACGACAATGACGCAAACAAATCACGTCTTAGGAACTGTGCAATATTTGTCACCAGAACAAGCAAGAGGTGAAGCAACTGATAGTGGTACAGATATTTATTCAATTGGCGTAGTATTATATGAAATGCTTGTAGGTAAACCACCTTTTAATGGTGAAAATGCAATTAGTATTGCTATTAAACATATTCAAGAAGCAATACCTAATGTTTCAGATCATCGTACAGAAATTCCTCAAGCATTAAGTAATGTAGTATTGAAAGCTACTGAAAAAGATAAGGCAGATCGCTATCAATCTATAGATGCAATGACAACAGATTTAAACAGTGCATTGTCATCTGAACGTGCCGCTGAGGATAAATATGTATCCGAAGATATGACAACTCAAACGATTGCTATTGATAAAGATGAAATAGCAAATAAAGCCAAACAAGAACAAAATAAAGACATCGACCAAACGATGCAAATACCAATTGTAGAACAACAAAAATTCCAGTCATCAGAAGAGCGAATCTATGCGGTGCCAACTAAAAAAAGATCCAAATATAAGAAGTTCTTTTATGCCTTCATATTCGTTTTATTATTATTTGGCTTGTTCGGTTTTATAGCTATGGGGATGTTTGGCAATAAATATTTAGAAACTCCTGATTTAAGTGGTAAAACAGAAAAAGAAGCTGAACAAACATTAAAAGATAATAATTTAAAATTAGGTGAAATATCTAGAGCATATAGTGACAAATATGATGAAAATAAAATCATTAAAACATCACCTAAAAAAGGTCAAAGATTAGAAGAAAAAAGCACAGTTGATATAGTATTATCAAAAGGACCTAATAAAAAAGAAATGCCGAATCTTTATGGTTTATCTAAAGAACAAGCATTAGATAAATTAGAAAATCTTGGTTTTGATAATGTAAAAGTCACTGAATCATATACGAAAAATAATACACCAAAAGGTTTAATTGAAGATCAAAATAAAACTGCAGGCGATAGAGTTAAATTGTCTAGCCAAATTAAACTAACGCAATCTTTAGGTGTTAAACAAGTACATGTCGACAATTACGAGAAAAAACCATTTAAAGAAGCGAAAGAAGCGCTAGAAGCCAAAGGTTTTGATGTTGCTGTAACCGAAGAGCGCAATCATGATAGCATTAAGAAAGACTCGGTTATTAGTCAATCTCCAAAAGATGAAGAAGTTGATGAAGGTTCAACAGTTAGTTTTGTAGTTTCTAAAGGTAAAGAAGAAAAAGATGACAAAGAAGACAAGGCTGACAAAGAAAAAGACAAAGAAGAAGACAAAGATGATGAGTCAGACGTAAAAACATATACTGAAACTTTCAATATAAATTATGGTGGCGAAGACGATGAGAGCCAAGAAGTTAAAGTTTATGTTCGTGACAAAGATCATTCTGGTTCTTCTGCAACTCAAACTTTCAAAATTAAAGATGACAAAACAATTAAAATACCTATGAAAATAGAAAAAGGTGAAACTGCAGGTTATACTGTCCGTTTAGATGGCAAAATAATCGCAGATAAAGACATACCATATGATTTTTAATAATTGATGGAAGGCTAGATAAAGTAGTGAATTGAGTGACTGAGAAGTGCTCGATTTGGCATAAAGTGAAGTTAAGTGCATGTATAAGCTTTACTTTATGTCATTACTACTTTTTATCTAACCTTTTTTAATTAATATTATTTATTATTTAATTTTATAAGCCTTTGCTATAATAATAGAAGTAAACATACTGAAGAGAGGTGCTAGATTGAAAACAGGCCGTATTATTAAATCTTTGAGTGGCGTTTATCGTGTAGATGTCGATGGTGAAATGTTTGATACTAAGCCTAGAGGATTATTTAGAAAAAATAAGTTTTCACCTATAGTGGGTGATGTAGTGGATTTTGAAGTTGAGAATATTACTGAAGGATATATACAAAATGTGCATACTAGAAAAAATGAACTTAAACGTCCACCTGTGAGTAATGTAGACCATTTAATTATAGTGATGAGTGCGATAGAACCATCATTTTCTACACAACTATTAGATCGATTTTTGGTTATTGCTCACTCATATCATATGCGGCCGCGCATTTTAGTTACGAAAAAAGATCTTTTGACGACGGAAGAAGTTCACAAAATTACAGAGCTTCTAACAATTTATGAAGCTATGGGTTACCAAACACAATTCGTTGGATTAGAAGATGATATTTCTGCAATTTTTGACGCTTGGGGAAATGGTTTAGCAGTATTAAGTGGTCAGTCAGGTGTTGGTAAGTCCACTTTATTAAATCACTTTTTCCCAGAGTTAAATATTGAAACGCAATATATCTCTAAATCATTAAATCGAGGTCGTCATACTACACGACATGTAGAATTGTATGAACGGCATAATGGTTTTATTGCAGATACTCCAGGTTTTAGTGCATTAGATTTTGATCATATTCAAAAAGAAGAACTAAAATCGTATTTTGTCGACATTGCTGAATATGGGGAGTTGTGTAAATTTAGAGATTGCAACCATATAAAAGAACCAAAATGTAATGTCAAAATTGAGTTAGAAAATAACAACATTGCCCAATTTCGTTATGATCATTATGTTCAATTATACAACGAAATTAGTAACAGAAAGGAACGATACTAATGGCAAAAATTTATCCTTCATTATTATCAGCAGATTTTTTAAAATTACAAGAAGAGTTAACACAAATAGAAGCATCAGGTGCAGATGGTGTCCATTTTGATGTGATGGATGGACAATTTGTTCCAAATATATCAATAGGATTACCTATTTTAGAAGCAGTACGTAAAGGAACAACATTACCCATTGATGTCCATTTAATGATTGAACAACCTGAACAATATGTTGAATTATTTGCGCAACACGGTGCAGATATGATTTCAGTACATGTAGAAGCAACACCTCATATACATAGGGTAGTGCAACAGATTAAAAATCAAAATGTGAAAGCTGGAGTGGTTTTGAATCCGGGTACACCTATAGATGCCATTAAACCAATTATAAACATGGTAGATTATGTTCTAATTATGACAGTGAATCCAGGTTTTGGTGGCCAGGCATTTATCGAAAATAGTCTAGCTAAGATAGAAAGTTTAGCTGAGTTGAAATCACAACTAAATTTAACTTTTGATATTGAAGTTGACGGTGGCATTAATGATATGACAGCTCAACAAGTCATTAACAAAGGCGCAACAATGTTAGTCGCTGGTTCCTATTTCTTTGGACATAATGATTATGCAACTGCGACAAAACAACTGAAAGGTTGATAATATGAAAGCTAAAATTCTATGTGGTAACCGTAATTTGCCGGCTCAATTACTCGAAACCGCAAATGATGACCACTGGATTGGTGTAGATAGAGGCGCGCTCATTTTAATACAACATGACATTACACCTAAGCTGGCTGTCGGAGATTTTGATTCAGTCACAGATAAAGAAAGAATGTTACTTGTTGAAACGCTGAACATAAACCCCGTTGAGGCTGAAAAAGATGATACAGATCTAGCACTAGCAATAGCAGAAGCAATTGATGCAGGATATGATGATATAGAAATATATGGTGCTACTGGGGCGCGATTGGATCATTTTATGGGTGCTTTGCAAATTTTAGAAAAGCCTGAATATCATCAAGGTAATGTCAATTTGCGTATCATTGATGCTCAAAATGAAATACAATATTTACCACAGGGTCAGCACATAGTTAGTAGAGATGAATCTTATCAGTATGTATCTTTTATACCAGTCATTTATCCAGTTACGATTACATTGCAACATTTTAAATACGAATTATTCAATCAGACATTAGCACTCGGTTCTACATTAACAGTGTCTAATGAGTTGAATGAGGAACGGGGCAAAGTGATAATCGATAATGGTAGTTTGTTAATGATTAAAAGTAAAGATGCTTAAACATAAAAAAAGACCAATCCTCCACATAAGGACTGGTCTTTTTAATGTGCATTATATTTATTAAACTCTAGTAACTTTACCAGATTTTAAAGCACGTGCAGAAACCCAAACTTTTTTAGGTTTTCCGTCTACAAGAATTCTAACTTTTTGAAGGTTAGCATTCCATCTACGTTTAGTAGAATTTAAAGCGTGTGAACGATTGTTACCAGTTGAAGCTTTACGACCTGTTACGTAACATTGTTTGCCCATGAAAGTACCTCCTTTAATAAATATAAATACACGTGTCTACTACATACTTGGATAATATATCATAAATTGAAAGTCATGGCAATAAAATTATAAATATTTAACATTGTACTTTTACAGTGAATAAATTATGCTATAATTATACGATGTGAAATATTGTAGATTTTTCTACGATGCGTTAATTGTAATTCTAAACAATCAAACATCTGTTGAGGGAAAATTTTGAGGGGGCCTATAAAATGACATTGGAAATTAAAAATGATTATGGTAATATCAATATTTCAAATGAAGTGATAGCTAACGTTGTTGGTAGTAAAGCAGTGGAATGTTATGGCATTGTAGGAATGGCTTCAAGACAACAAGTTAGAGATGGCATTGCAGAAATACTTGGGCATGAAAATTATGCTAAAGGTATTGTGGTTAAAGAAAATTTAGGTGAAATAGTTGTGGATATGTATATTATCACAAGTTATGGTGTCAAAATATCTGAGGTCGCAAGTAATGTTCAATCTACAGTTAAATATACATTGGAACAAACATTAAAAATAAAAGTAAAAGCAATTAATATATACGTACAAGGTGTGCGCATAAATAACGGCATGAAAAACTAGGAGGATATTATAGAAATGGTTAGCACAATTAATGGTAAGCTTTTTGCCGATATGATAATACAAGGGGCGCAAAACTTATCAAAACATGCAGACTTAGTGGATTCACTCAACGTGTATCCTGTTCCTGATGGTGATACGGGGACAAATATGAATTTAACAATGACTTCAGGAAGAGAAGCAGTCGAGCACAATTCATCCAATCATATAGGAGCATTAGGAAAAACATTTTCAAAAGGGCTCTTAATGGGTGCGCGAGGTAATTCAGGTGTGATTTTATCCCAAATTTTCAGAGGTTTTTGTAAGGCACTTGAAGAAAACGAAGAAATCAATGCACAACAACTCGCTGAAAGTATACAGGCTGGTGTTGACACAGCTTATAAAGCAATCATGAAGCCAGTTGAGGGGACAATATTAACTGTAGCTAAAGATGCTGGCAGTGCAGCAATTGATAAAGCACAATCGACAGAAGATTGTTTGGAACTTATGTCTTTCGTTGTAGAAAGTGCCAAAGAATCTTTAGATAATACACCTAATTTACTACCAGTATTAAAAGAAGTAGGTGTAGTTGATAGTGGCGGTAAAGGCTTAGTATTGGTCTATGAAGGATTTTTAGCGGCTTTAAAAGGTGAAACTATAGAAGATAATAGCCAAAAAATAGACGCTGAATCATTAGTGACTGAAGCACATGATTTTCATGGTGTGATAAATACTGAGGATATCGTTTACGGTTACTGTACTGAGATGATGGTTAAATTTGATGAACAAGCTAAAACATTTGATGAAAATGAGTTTAGAGAAGATATGAGTCAATTTGGCGATTCATTATTAGTAATTAATGATGATGAAATTGTAAAAGTTCATGTACATACTGAAAAACCTGGTGATGTATTTAATTATGGTCAGCAATACGGCGAATTAATTAAATTGAAATCCGAAAATATGCGTGAACAACATCGAGAGGTAATTAAAAAAGAACAAAACAACCAAACAGCTCAAACTGAAACTACCACTTCTAACGTAGAAACTGCAGTTATTACGATTTCTATGGGTGAAGGTATCTCTGAGTTATTCAAATCGATGGGTGCTACACATGTAATTCATGGTGGTCAAACGATGAATCCATCTACGCAGGATATCATTGATGTGATTAAACAATCAAATTGTAAACGTGCGTTGATTTTACCTAATAACAAAAATATTCAAATGGCTAGTGAACAAGCAGCAGATATTGTAGATGTAGAAGCACTTGTAGTGCCTACACGTTCAATTCCACAAGGCATTGCAGCGCTGTTTAATTATGATAAAGAAGATACGTTAACTGACAATAAAAAACGTATGCTTGAATCATTATCTGTAGTTAAATCCGGTGCAATTACTTACGCGGTAAGAGATACTACAATTGATGGTGTGGAAATTAAAAAAGATGCATTTATGGGCTTAGCAGAAGACAAAATTGTGACAAGTAATGTTGAGCAAAATATAGCGGTTCAACAATTACTACAAGACATGATTGAAGAGGACAGCGAAATCATTACTATTATTGCAGGAGCAGAGGCTGATGATGATACGACTGCAGCCATTGAACAATGGTTAGAAGCGGAATACCCAGAAATAGAAATGGATTTACATCATGGTCAGCAACCAGTATATCCTTATTTATTTTCAGTGGAATAAATTAAAAGGTAGCTGGTACAGTATCTTTTAATAATATGGTTTTGTTTAAATTAGTTTTTTTAGGCGTTTAAATCATAACAAGATACTGGTTAGGGCGGGAATAGGAAATCAATTTTTGTTGGATTTGATTTCACTTCCGCTCTTTTTTGTGCTGTTTATTTAAAGTTTCATCGTTGAGCAATGGTTGAAGTAGCATTATGAATAAGCATTATAACCAGTTTCGGTTTATAAAAGCTTACTCTCTTGTTATAATAATGTAGCATTAGGAAATGTAAGCGCAACACTTTAGAAACATTAAAATTAAGAGTGGGGTATAATTATGAAATATAAAAGTGTATTTGATATTATAGGTCCGACTATGGTTGGACCATCATCGTCACATACTGCAGGTGCTGTAAGAATTGGTTTAGTAGCCAAAGACTTATTTGGTCAAGTTCCAAAACAAGTAGATATATATTTATATGGTTCTTTCATGGAAACGTATCAAGGGCATGGTACGGACGTTGCACTTGTAGGTGGCTTATTAGGTTATGATACAGATGATGATCGTATTAAAAGTAGTTTACAAACAGCAGAAGAGGTCGGAATGAAAGTAAACTTCATAGAAATGGCAGAAGAACGCTCACATCCCAACACTGCTATTCTAAATATGCGTGATGGTGAAAAAGAAATTTCTGTAGAAGGTGTGTCTATTGGTGGAGGAAAAATAGAAGTAGTGGCGATCAATGGCTTTAATATCGCTATCAGTGGTAATTATCCAGCACTACTAGTCTTCCATAAAGATACATTTGGTACGATAGGGCGTGTTGCGAATATTCTTGGGGATTCGAGCATTAACGTTGGTAGCATGCAAGTCTCAAGAAAAGAAAAAGGCGATCAGGCATTAATGACTTGCGAATTAGACGATGCTATAAACGAAGATATTATAGAAAAAATTAAAAACGTCGATGGTGTAGTGACTGTTTCACTCATGGGCGACGCCTAATGGAGGTATAGCATGTTTAAAAGTGTAAAGGAATTAGTGGAAATTTGTGAAACAGAAAATAAAAAAATTCATGAAGTAATGTTAGAACAAGAAATGAGTATCACTGGACTAACAGCTGATGAAGTATATGCAAATATGGATAAAAACTTACAAACTATGGAAAATGCATTGGATGAAGGACTTGAGGGCGTGACATCAACTACTGGTTTAACTGGTGGTGATGCAGTACTTATTAAAAATTATATTGCTAGTGGTCAATCATTAGCAGGTAATACACTCTTAGATGCAGTAAGCAAAGCAGTTGCTACAAATGAAGTTAATGCTGCTATGGGCAAAATTTGTGCTACACCAACTGCAGGTTCTGCTGGTGTCGTTCCAGGTGTATTATTTGGTTTGAAACCGAGATTAAATCCTTCAAGAAAAGATATGCTAAATTTCTTGTTAACATCGGGTGCTTTTGGTTTTGTTGTAGCTAATAATGCATCAATTTCTGGTGCAGCAGGTGGTTGTCAAGCAGAAGTAGGGTCTGCAGCAGCAATGGCAGCCGGTGCTACAGTAGAATTAGCTGGAGGTACGCCACAACAATCGGCCGAAGCTTTTGCAATTTGTTTGAAAAATATGCTAGGTTTAGTATGTGACCCTGTCGCTGGGTTGGTAGAAGTACCTTGTGTAAAACGTAATGCAGCGGGTGCATCAAATGCGATAGTTTCAGCAGATATGGCACTTGCTGGAGTTACATCAAGAATACCGACCGATGAGGTTATTGAAGCAATGTATAAAATTGGACAAACAATGCCTTCAGCTTTACGTGAAACTGGACGTGGTGGTTTAGCTGGAACACCTACAGGGCAACGTTTAAAACAAGAAATATTTGGTGATTAATTATGACAAAAGTCAATTTAATAGAGAGCCCGTATCCCTTAACTAAAATAAAAGGTTTGGGGCCGAAGCGTTTGGCAGTATTAAATGAATTGAATATCCATACAGTTGAAGATTTAATTTTATATTTACCAATGCGCTATGAAGATAATACTGTAATTGACTTAAATCAAGCAGATGATCAATCTATGGTGACAGTTGTGGGTGAAGTTTATTCAACACCAACTGTCGCTTTTTTTGGTCGCAATAAGTCAAAGTTAACTGTACATATAATGGTCAATCAAATTGCTGTTAAATGTGTATTTTTTAATCAACCCTATTTAAAGAAAAAAATTGAGTTACATCAAATGGTCACTATTAAAGGGAAGTGGCAACGTAATAAACAGGAAATTAATGGCACTCGTATGTTCTTTCAACAAAGTAATACAGAAGAAGAACAATTTGAACCTGTTTATCGGATAAAAGAAGGTATCAAGCAAAAACCATTACGTGAGATGATTCGTCAAGTATTACAAGATGTTACTATTCACGAATGGCTGTCAGATGAACTAAGAAAGAAATACAAGTTGGAGTCGTTGTCTGACACGTTAAAAGCTTTACATTTTGCAAAAGATAAACCGTCATTGATGAAAGCACGTCGAACGTATGCATTTACTGAATTATTCATGTTTGAATTACGTATGCAATGGTTAAACCGCTTAGAAAAATCTTCGGATGAAGCAGTTGAAGTAGAATATAATATTACGTTAGTCAAACAATTTATTGAACGCTTACCTTTTGAATTAACAGATGCGCAAAAAAATAGTGTGAATGAAATTTTTCGTGATTTAAAGGCACCTATTCGAATGCACAGACTACTGCAAGGTGATGTGGGATCAGGCAAAACTGTGGTTGCTGCAATTTGTATGTACGCCTTAAAAACGGCCGGCTATCAATCTGCGTTAATGGTACCGACTGAAATATTAGCTGAACAACATGCAGAAAGTTTAGTTCAGTTATTTGGTGATACTATGAATGTAGCTTTATTGACAGGTTCAGTAAAAGGGAAAAAACGAAAATTATTGTTAGAGCAATTAAAAGCAGGAGAGATAGATTGTTTAATTGGGACACATGCTTTGATTCAAGATGATGTTGTTTTCCAACAAGTTGGTTTAGTGATTACCGATGAACAGCATCGTTTTGGAGTGAATCAACGCCAATTATTACGCGAAAAAGGCGCTATGACTAATGTATTATTCATGACTGCGACGCCTATTCCTCGTACATTAGCTATTTCTGTATTCGGTGAAATGGATGTCTCATCAATTAAACAGTTACCAAAAGGACGAAAACCTATCATCACTTCATGGTCAAAACATGAAGCATATGAACAAGTTCTAAATCAAATGACAGCAGAATTACAGAAAGGTCGACAAGCATATGTAATATGTCCACTCATTGAGAGTTCTGAGCATTTAGAGGATGTTCAAAATGTTGTTGCCTTGTTTGAATCATTGCAACAATATTATGGTGAACAACGTGTAGGCTTATTACATGGAAAGTTGACTGCAGACGAAAAAGATACTGTAATGCAGCGGTTTAGTAATCATGAAATTGATATTTTAGTATCGACGACAGTAGTAGAAGTAGGTGTGAATGTACCTAATGCTACATTCATGATGATATACGACGCCGACCGCTTTGGACTGTCGACGCTTCATCAGTTGCGTGGTCGTGTAGGACGAAGTGAACATCAAAGTTACTGTGTATTAATTGCCTCTCCAAAAACTGAAACAGGGATAGAGCGAATGACAATTATGACACAAACAACAGATGGTTTTGAATTAAGTGAGAGAGATTTAGAAATGCGTGGACCAGGTGACTTTTTTGGAGTAAAACAAAGTGGCTTGCCTGACTTTTTAGTTGCTAATGTTGTAGAGGACTATAAAATGTTAGAAGTTGCGAGAGATGAAGCTGGTGAGCTGATACAATCAGGAGCGTTTTTTACTGATGCGTACACCCATTTAAGAGTATTTATCGAAGAAAACTTATTACATACAAGTTTTGATTAAATAATAATAACTAGAGGCTAGGACAAATTTTTGTCCTAGCCTCTAGTATTAATTAATATTATGACTCTGTGACACCTACATCATTCCATGCTTTGTCTACAGCGTCTACTTCTGAGCTATCTTCTCCATAAAGTTCTGTTGCGGCTTTAGTTAATGCGATTTTCGCATCTACAAAGTTAGAATTAGAACTTAAGTATTGTGTTAAAGCTAGATAATAAATTTCTTGAGCTTTGTCTTTACCAATTGCTTTAATAGTTAAATAACCAGCTTTATTTGGAATACCACTATTTGTATGGACGCCGCCATTATCATCAGTACCTGTATAATATTGATCCATATGTGCAGGTTGATTATAATCTTCCGGATTGGATAAACTTCTTAAAGCATCACCGTATTTACCTGGAGTATATATATCTTCACCCAACAACCAATTTTCCGGATCTACAAAGTACCCAAAGACATCAGAAAATGATTCGTTTAATGCACCTGATTGATCTTGATAAGTTAATTGAGCTGTTTTTTCAGTAACGGCGTGTGTTAATTCGTGTGCTACAACATCTTTAGATCCAGAAAATGGTGCGAATTGCTCACCATCTCCATCACCATAAATCATAAATTGTCCAGTCCAAGCCGCATTATTATAATCCTTACCATAATTTACAATGGATTGTATTTTTGCGCCGTTATTATCATAACTATCTCTATCAAAATTATTTAAGTAATAATCATAAACCTTATTAGCATAAAAATGTGCATCGACACCTGCACGTTGTTTTTGGTCAGTGAATTCTGCAGTATCATTTAATATTTCATTATAGTTGATTTCACTTTGATTTGCGGTAAAAGTTTCAATTGCACCATTATGTGTTGTATCTAAAAGAGAATATTTATTATTTGCTTTATCAATATGTAAAGGTTTCTTAGTATCTCCATTCACACCCGTACCACTGCCTTCAGTAGCAACATTTTCAATGACGTTTTGTTTTTTGATAACTTCGCCTGTTTGTGCATCAATTTGTATTTTCCAATGTGCAGGTTTAGGATCGATATAATTTAAGTCAATGTTATAAACTAAACGCTGTTTGTCACTGTTAATTGTGAGTTCATTATTACTCACGATGTCATAGCCTTTTGCGTTTTTAACTTTATCTTGGGATTGATTAATTGCGTCAAAGGCTTTTGTAACCGCACTGTCTTTTGACAGTTTAGCTGTATTGTCGGCTGTGATATGTGGCTTATCAATGCTACCATTAATTAAAGATACATTATTATTTTTGTCGATATGAACTTTAATCGTACTATCTTCAACTGTGACTCCATCTACTTTTGGCTTTAAACTGTAGTGCGTTGTACCATTTTTATCTTGTTGTTGATTAATAACTTTATATTGAGCGAATGGATTTTTGACCTGAGCTTCTTTGTGCTTTTTCGATGAATGTTCAATGATTTGCTGTGCGTTATTTTGCAATAATTGCTCTACATCACTACTATTTGATATTGCTTTTTGTCCAACTTCTTTTTGGAGTTGTTGACCTTTCAAACTGTTACTTTTAGTTAATGATTCAGCATGAATACTATTATTTGAAAGTAAAGCAACAGCCGAAAATGAAACTAATGATAAAGTTATAAATTTTTTCATTACTAGCCTCCGTAACTTCAGTGGTCTGAATTTTTGTATAAACATTTTCACATTTAAAGTAAAATTAAAAAGTGAAATTAAATAAATTGTACGTTTATATTATTTGAAATTCAATAGAAAGACAAAAAGAAATCAAAAAAATTAGAATTTTTCATAAAATTTAATGGTGGAAAATTTTAGAGTGCTCATGGTAGGAATTTTCGTTTTTAGCAAATTTTGATAAACTATGCTACATAATTGTTGAGGATTAGAAATAGAAAGTGTTATGATATGTGAGGAATGTTTAAGACTTGGTACTAAATAACAGGAGGGTTCGCCATGAAATTAAAAAAACAGGCAAGACAAGAATCAATCAAAAATGAAATTGAACGCAACCCTTTTATTACAGATAATGCTTTAAGCGATAAATTTGCAGTGAGCATTCAAACGATTCGTTTAGACCGTACGCAATTGAATATTCCTGAACTTAGAAAACGTATTAAACATGTAGCTAAAGAAAATCATGATAGAATTCGCTCCATTGATGGCAGTGAAATCATTGGGGATGTAATAAATGTAGAGCCAAATAAGCAAGCTGTGTCGATGATTAATATAGGCGAAGACTCAGTATTTTCGCGGAACTATATTGCTCGAGGCCATGTGTTATTTGCTCAAGCAAATTCCCTGTGTGTTGCATTAATACATAAACCTATTGTTTTAACTAGAGAAAGTAAGGTAACATTTTTAAAACCAGTAAAATTAAATGATGTGGTAACCGCAGAAGCTTATGTTATCAATAATGACCATAAATATTATGAAATTGAAGTAAAATCATACGTAAAAGAGCAACAAGTTTTTGGTGGCACCTTTAAAATGTATTATACAAGTGAGGATGAAGGAAATGGTTAAAATTGCGATTGATATGATGGGTGGAGACGATGCTCCTCAAATCGTGCTTGAAGCTGTAGAACAAGCAGTGAAAGATTTTGAAGATTTAGAAATCATTTTATTTGGAGATGAACAGCAAAATACAATTCAACACGATCGTGTTGATTTTCGCCATTGTAGTGAAGAAATTACGATGGAAGACGAACCCGTACGTGCAATTAAAAAGAAAAAAGATAGCTCAATGGTGCGCATGGCAGAAGCTGTTAAATCAGGTGAAGCTGATGGCTGTGTTTCGGCCGGTAATACAGGTGCTTTAATGTCGGCTGGTTTATTTGTAGTAGGACGTATTAAAGGCGTTTCTAGACCAGCATTAGTATTAACATTACCAACAATTTCTGGTAAAGGTTTCGTATTTATGGATGTAGGTGCTAATGCAGAAGCTAAACCAGAACATCTATTACAATATGCGCAATTAGGTAATATATATGCGCAAAAAATTAGAGGCATTAAACAACCTTCAGTAGGGCTATTAAATATTGGCACAGAAGCTGCAAAAGGGAACTCGTTAACAAAAACTACTTTTAATTTAATGGAATCCCAAAATGAGTTCAATTTTAGTGGTAACGTTGAAGCTAAAAGTTTAATGGAAGATGCAGCTGATGTTGTTGTCACAGATGGGTACACTGGAAATATGATTTTGAAAAATCTCGAAGGTGTAGCTAAAGCTTTTGGTAAAATGTTTAAACAAACGTTACTAAGTAGTTTTAAAAATAAATTGGCAGCATTGGTCTTACGCAAAGATTTAACACAACTAACACAAAAAATGGACTATGCTGAATATGGAGGTTCAGTATTGCTCGGAATTGATGGTATTGTGGTTAAAGCACATGGTAGCTCAAGTGCCAAAGCCTTTTATTCAGCTATTAAACAAGCGAAAATAGCAGGTGAACAAGAGATTGTCAAAACAATGAGAGAAACGGTTGGTGAAGCATAAATGGGTAAAACAGCAATTATTTTTCCAGGTCAGGGATCACAAAAAGTTGGTATGGGTCAAGACTTATACAATGTGGATGATTCTGCTACAAACATCTTAAACCAGGCACAAACTGCTTTAGATTTTGATGTATTAGAAACAATGTTCACAGATTCAGAAGATAAATTGGGCCAAACAGAAAACACACAACCAGCATTATTAACGCATAGTGTAGCGTTACATGCAGCATTAAATGACATTGATGCAGATTTTACTATGGGTCATAGCCTTGGTGAATATTCAAGTTTAGTAGCAAGTGGTGTATTGCAATTCGAAGACGCAGTTAAAATTGTAAGAAAACGTGGCCAGTTAATGTCTGAAGCATTTCCTAATGGTGTAGGTAGTATGGCAGCAGTACTTGGCTTAAATTACGAAGAAGTTGATAAAATTTGTCAGTCATTATCTTCATCTGAAGAGTTAATTGAACCTGCAAATATAAATGCGCCAGGACAAATTGTTGTGTCAGGACATAAATCGTTAATTGACAAGCTTGTAGCTGAAGGAAAAGAACTAGGTGCCAAAAGAGTAATGCCTTTAGCTGTTTCAGGACCATTTCACTCATCTATGATGAACGTGATTGAAGCACAATTTTCAGAGTACATTAATCAATTTGAATGGCACGACGCTGCATTTCCAGTCGTTCAAAATGTCAATGCTAAACCAGCTACAGATGCAGCAACGATTAAACAAAATATGATCCAACAATTATATTCACCAGTACAATTTATCCAATCAACAGAATGGTTAATTGAACAAGGTGTAGATCATTTTATTGAAATTGGTCCTGGTAAAGTATTATCTGGGTTAATTAAAAAAATCAACAGAGATGTTAAATTAACTTCTATTCAAACAATTGATGACGTAAAAGGATGGGTTGAACATGAGTAAAAGTGCATTAGTAACAGGAGCATCTAGAGGTATTGGTCGTAGTATAGCACTACAACTTGCCGAAGAAGGATATAATGTAGCAGTCAATTACGCAGGTAGTAAAGATAAAGCAGATGCAGTTGTTGAAGAAATTAAAGCTAAAAATGTAGATAGTTTTGCAATTCAAGCAAATGTTGCTAACGGTGATGAAGTTAAAGCAATGATTAAAGAAGTTGTGAGTCAATTCGGTTCAGTGGATGTACTAGTAAACAATGCTGGTATTACACGTGATAATTTATTGATGCGTATGAAAGAACAAGAGTGGGACGATGTAATAGATACAAACTTAAAAGGTGTCTTCAATTGTATCCAAAAAGTAACACCTCAGATGTTGAGACAAAAAAGTGGTGCAATCATTAATTTATCAAGCGTTGTTGGTGCTTTAGGTAATCCTGGTCAAGCGAATTATGTAGCAACTAAAGCAGGTGTTATAGGATTGACAAAATCATCTGCACGAGAACTTGCATCTAGAAATATTACAGTTAATGCAGTGGCACCGGGCTTTATAGTTTCTGACATGACTGATGCTTTAAGTGATGAGCTTAAAGATCAAATGTTAGAACAAATCCCATTATCACGTTTTGGTGAAGATACAGATATCGCTAACACAGTAGCATTTTTAGCGTCAGATAAAGCAAAATATATTACTGGACAAACGATACATGTAAATGGTGGCATGTATATGGACTAATATTAGTCCTTTATATATGACATATAAGCTTGTCATTTTGCCCATTGTGTTTCTAAATACTACTTGTATTTCATAGGATAAAATGGGAAAATAAAAAGGTCTATCCTTAGACCTTAAAAGGAGGTGAATCGACGTGGAAAACTTCGACAAAGTAAAAGATATCATCGTTGACCGTTTAGGTGTAGATGCTGACAAAGTTACTGCTGAAGCATCATTTAAAGACGATTTAGGCGCTGACTCACTTGATATTGCTGAATTAGTTATGGAATTAGAAGATGAATTTGGTACTGAAATTCCAGATGAAGAAGCTGAAAAAATCAACACTGTTGGTGACGCTGTTAACTTTATTAACAGTCTTGAAAAATAATAAATTAAAATCTGAGCCACATTTACATGGCTCAGATTTTTTTCGTACAAACATTTATAAACTAAAGTAAGATGTATTTCATTAAATCAAGTATAGAAAGAATCATGAATATCTTAGTTTTCTCTTTAGTTTTGGAAGAAATTAACGTAAAATCTACTGTGTATGACTTATTTATGTTTACTAGGAGGTAGTGTATTGACCAACAACAAAAAGATAGAAATGGTTAAAGATTTTAGAGAGAGATTTCAACACAAGATGACTGAATTAAACCTACAATATAATAATGTCGAATTGTATCAACAAGCATTCTCTCACTCAAGTTTTATAAATGATTTTAATATGAATCGTTTAGAACATAATGAACGTTTAGAATTTTTAGGAGATGCGGTATTAGAATTGACGGTTTCACGTTATTTGTTTGATAAATACCCTGAGTTACCAGAAGGGAATTTAACGAAAATGCGTGCCACAATAGTTTGTGAACCCTCACTTGTAATATTTGCCAAAAAAATACGACTAAATGATTTGATTTTATTAGGTAAAGGCGAAGAAAAAACAGGGGGACGTTTGCGCCCTTCACTTGTTTCCGATGCGTTTGAAGCTTTTGTAGGTGCATTATATCTTGATCAAGGATTGGATTCAGTGTGGTATTTTGCTGAACGGATTATTTTCCCATTTGTTGAAGCTGATGTATTAGATGGTGTCGTAGATTTTAAAACGCAATTCCAAGAGTTTGTACACCAACAAAATAAAGGTGACGTAACGTATCGACTCATTAATGAAGAAGGTCCAGCGCACCACAGGTTATTTACATCTGAAGTTATTTTAGAAGATACAGCTGTAGCTGAAGGAAAAGGTAAAACAAAAAAAGAATCTGAACAAAAAGCAGCTGAAAAAGCATATAAAACAATGAAAAGTAAGTTGTCATTATAAAAGTAACCAACTGAACACTAGGTGAAATTGAAATGACTTATTAAGGAGAATAGCATGGTATATTTAAAGTCGATAGACGCATTTGGTTTTAAGTCATTCGCTGAACATACAAATGTTGAATTTGATGAAGGTGTAACAGCGATTGTAGGCCCAAATGGTAGCGGTAAAAGTAATATAACTGATGCAATTAAATGGGTATTAGGGGAACAATCAGCGAAATCTTTACGTGGCGCAAAAATGGAAGATATTATTTTTTCAGGAGCGGAACATCGTAAAGCACAAAACTATGCAGAAGTAAGATTAAGACTAGACAATCACTCTGGTAAATTGCAAGTTGACCAAGATGAAATAACCGTTACACGTCGTTTATATCGGAGCGGAGAAAGTGAATATTATTTAAATAATGATAGGGCGAGATTGAAAGATATCATTGACCTGTTTTTAGACTCTGGTTTAGGGAAAGAAGCATTTAGTATTATTTCACAAGGTCGTGTAGATGAAATTTTGAATGCCAAACCTATTGACCGTAGACAAATATTAGAAGAGTCAGCAGGTGTGCTCAAATATAAAAAACGTAAAGCCGCGTCAGTTCAAAAACTAGATCAAACTGAAGATAATTTGAACAGAGTAGAAGATATATTATATGACTTAGAAGGCCGAGTAGAACCTTTACGTGAAGAAGCGGCGATTGCGAAAGAATATAAGCATTTAACTAAAGAAATGGAACAAAGTGATGTAATAGTCACGGTACACGATATTGAAAGTTATAACCAAAATATTAATGAATTAGATACAACATTAAATCAACTTAAAAGTAAACAAGAGGCTAAAGAAGCTGAAAAATCACAACATGCACGTACTATCGAAAAAAATAAAGGCGAAAGATACCGATTAGATGAAGTTATCGAGTCGTTAAATCAGCGATTAGTCGATGCAACAGAGGCAGTAGAAAAATATAACGGACAATTAAACGTATTAGAAGAGCGCCAAAAAAACCAATCAGCAACGAATGCAAGATTTGAAGAAGAACAAGCTAATTTAGCAGATCAAATAGCGCAATTAGAAGAAGAAAAAACGCAAGCACAAGATCAGTTGCAAACTTTAGTAACAAAACAGAAAGACTTAACTACTGAAATTAACAAATATGAGTCCCAACTTTATGTAACTGATGAGCAACATGACGAGAAATTAGAAGAAATTAAAGACCAATATTATACGCTCATCTCTGAACAATCAGATGTGAACAATGACATACGGTTTTTAGAACATACCATTCAAGAAAATGAAACAAAACAATCGCGTCTTGATTCAAGATTACTTGATGTCTATGAACAATTGAAAACAATTCAAGCAGATATTACACAAACACAACAAAATTTTGATGAAGCACAAGGCAAGTTGAAAAAAGTTGAACGAGATTTATCGCAGTGTGAGCAACAGCTAACACAAACGAAAGCACAGCAAAAAGAATATGAAGATAAGTTACATCAAGCTTATCGTTACAATGAGAAGTTGAAATCTAGAATTGATAGTTTAGCTACTCAACAAGAAGAATACAGCTTTTTCTTTAATGGTGTAAAACATATTTTAAAAGCAAAAAATGACAAATTAACTGGAATTCATGGTGCAGTAGCTGATGTCATTCAAGTACCATCACAGCTTACAAAAGCGATAGAAACAGCTTTAGGTGCATCGTTGCAACATGTCATCGTAAACTCAGAAAAAGATGGTCGTGCGGCGATACAATACTTAAAGCAACAAGGATTAGGGCGTGCAACATTTTTACCACTTAATGTCATACAACCAAGACACCTTGCTACAGATATTTATCGTACTGCACAACAAGCAACAGGATTTATGTCAGTAGCGGCAGAAGCAATTAACACCGACCAACAATACGAAAAAGTCATTCAAAACCTTTTAGGCAATACGATTATTGTAGACGATTTAAAAAATGCGAACGCATTAGCACGAGATATTAAATATCGTACACGTATCGTGACGCTAGAAGGTGATATTGTTAATCCAGGTGGTTCTATGACTGGTGGCGGTGACAGAAAATCAAAAAGTATATTAGCACAAAAAGATGAGCTAACAACTTTACGTCAGCAACTGTCCGACTATCAACAACAAACCACTACTTTTGAACAACAATATAAAGCGTTGAAAACACAATCTGATGAATTGAGTGAGCAGTATTTTACTTATAGTAAAGACTATAATGAGGTGAAAAAAGTTGCTTATGAATATGAATTGGAATTAGATAAATTACGTAAAAGTGAAGCGCATATTAAAAATGAACACGAAGAATTCGAGTTTGAAAAAAATGATGGTTATCAAAGTGAAACGAGCAAAGCAACGTTACAAAATAAGAAAAAACGTTTGGCCGAAATTACAGAAGCGTTAGCACAACTAGAAAATGATATCGAAGTCTATACTAAGTTATCAAAAGAAGGTAAAGAAAGTGTTACGCAAATGCAGCAGCAATTGCATCAAAAACAATCAGATATGGCTGTAGTCAAAGAAAGACTTAAAGGGCAACGCCAAACTGTTGAACGTATCGACAAGCAGTTACAATCTGCTACGGAACAGCAATCAAAAATTGAAGAACAAATTGCCTTCTTCAACTCTGAAGATATGACGGGTCAAAAAGCATTTGATAATGTACGTAAAAATATAGAACAAAGTAAAGCCGAAAAAGAACAGTTTACGGAACAGCTTAATGATGTAAAAGCGCAACGTGTGACTATCAATGAAGAAATAGAGGCTAACGATATTAAATTGGAAGAAGCTAATAGAGATATTTTATCCATCGAAAATCGTTACCAAGACATCAAAGCTGAACAATCACGACTAGATGTATTAATTAATCACGCAATTGATCATTTATCTGAACAATATCAATTAACATTTGAACGTGCACGAGACTTATATGATAATGAAGAAGAAATCGAAACACTACGTAAAAAAGTTAAATTAACCAAAATGTCAATTGAAGAATTGGGCAATGTTAATTTAAATGCGATTGAACAATTTGAAGAAATTAATGAGCGTTATACATTTTTAAATGAACAACGTACAGATTTAAGAGAAGCAAAAACTACTCTTGAGCAAATTATTACGGAAATGGATCAAGAAGTTAAAGACCGCTTTAAAGAAACATTTCATGCAGTACAAGGTCATTTTGAGGAAGTATTTAAAACTTTATTCGGTGGTGGACAAGCAGAATTAAGATTAACAGATGATGATTATTTAGCAGCAGGTGTCGACATTATAGTCCAACCGCCAGGGAAAAAATTACAGCATTTATCCTTACTAAGTGGTGGAGAGCGTGCGCTAAGTGCGATTGCTTTATTATTTGCAATATTAAAAGTACGTTCAGCACCATTTGTTATACTTGATGAAGTAGAGGCCGCACTAGATGAGGCAAATGTGATTCGCTATGCTAATTATTTAAAAAATCTGTCTGATCAAACACAGTTTATTGTAATTACACATAGAAAAGGCACGATGGAATATTCAGATCGTTTGTATGGTGTTACGATGCAAGAATCAGGTGTGTCTAAATTAGTAAGCGTTAATCTTAATACGATCGATGACGTCATGAAGGAGGAACAGTTATGAGTTTTTTTAAACGATTAAAAGATAAATTTACAGGTTCGGAACAACAAAACGAAACACTTGATGAACAAGAACTACAGCAAGATGAAACACTGGATACTCAAGAACAAACAACTGATGAAACAAAGAAAAAGCCTAAAAAATTAAAAGAAGCTGACTTTGATGAAGATGGTCTAATATCGATTGAAGACTTTGAAGAGATCGAAGCTCAACGTTTAGGTGCGAAATTTAAAGCTGGTTTAGAAAAATCACGACAAAACTTCCAAGAACAATTAAATACTTTAATCGCACGATATCGTAAAGTTGATGAAGATTTCTTCGAAGCTTTAGAAGAAATGCTCATAACTGCTGATGTTGGTTTTAATACAGTAATGGAACTTGTTGATGAGTTACGTGATGAAGCACGAAAACGTAATATCCAAGAAACAGAAGATTTACGTGAAGTAATTGTTGAAAAAATAGTAGAAATTTACCATCAAAATGATGATCAATCTGAAGCTATGGATCTACAAGATGGAAGACTTAACGTTATTCTAATGGTTGGTGTTAATGGTGTAGGTAAAACAACAACAATTGGTAAGCTAGCACATCGTTATCAAGCAGAAGGCAAAAAAGTTATGCTTGCTGCTGGAGATACTTTTAGAGCGGGAGCAATTGAGCAACTCAAAGTATGGGGAGAACGTGTTGGTGTAGAGGTCGTTAGTCAAGCAGAAGGTTCTGACCCTGCGGCAGTTATGTATGATGCGATTAACGCTGCTAAAAATAAAGATGTAGATATATTAATTTGTGATACAGCTGGTCGTTTGCAAAATAAATCCAATTTAATGAATGAATTGGAAAAAGTAAAAAGAGTCATCGGACGTTCTATTCCAGAAGCACCACACGAAGTATTATTGTGTTTGGATGCTACTACTGGACAAAATGCCTTATCTCAAGCAAAATCATTTAAAGACGTAACTAATGTAACAGGAATAGTATTGACTAAGTTAGATGGAACAGCCAAAGGTGGTATTGTGTTAGCTATACGTAATGAGTTGCACATTCCAGTTAAATATGTCGGATTAGGTGAAAAACTAGATGACTTACAACCGTTTAACCCTGAAAGTTATGTTTATGGCTTATTCGCAGATATGATTGAAGAAAATGTGGAAGAACTACCAGCAGAAGATACTTCTGATGATGTTACCGATGATGAGGGTCAATCACATGACACAAAATGATTTAATTAAAACTATTCGAATGAATTATTTATTTGATTTTTACCAAGCGTTGTTAACTGAAAAACAGCGTAATTACTTGCAAATGTTTTACTTAGAGGATTATTCTTTAAGTGAAATTGCAGATACTTTTAATGTGAGTAGACAAGCTGTTTATGATAATATTAGAAGAACTGGCGATTTAGTTGAAGATTATGAAACTAAATTAGGACTTTATCGTAATTTTGAAAAGCGAAAAGACTTATATGACCAAATTAAACAACACAGTGATAATGCAGAGCGTGTTTTATCATATATTAAACAATTAGAAGAAATTGATGAATAGAGGAGGGATTCGATATGGCGTTTGAAGGATTATCCGATCGTTTACAAGATACGATGCAAAAAATCCGCGGCAAAGGAAAAGTAACAGAAGCCGATATTAAGATGATGATGCGCGAAGTTCGACTCGCATTGTTAGAAGCCGACGTTAACTTTAAAGTTGTAAAAGACTTTGTCAAAACAGTGTCAGATCGAGCACTAGGATCAGATGTAATGAAATCATTAACACCTGGTCAACAAGTGATTAAAATAGTTCAAGATGAATTAACCCAGTTAATGGGTGGCGAAAATTCAACTATTACAATGGCCAATAAGCCACCAACAGTAGTTATGATGGTAGGTTTACAAGGTGCAGGTAAAACAACAACAGCAGGTAAATTAGCTTTACTTATGCGCAAAAAATATAATAAAAAACCGATGTTAGTTGCAGCAGACATCTATCGACCTGCAGCAATTGATCAATTGCAAACAGTAGGTAAGCAACTAGATGTACCAGTCTATAGCGAAGGCGATCAAGTAAAGCCTCAAGAAATTGTGGAAAATGCCTTACAACATGCTAAAGAAGAACATTTAGATTTCGTAATCATTGATACAGCAGGTAGATTGCATATTGATGAAGCTTTAATGGATGAATTACAAGATGTTAAAACAATTGCGAAACCAAATGAAATCATGTTGGTTGTCGATGCTATGACTGGGCAAGATGCTGTCAATGTTGCACAATCATTTGATGAGCAATTGGAAGTTTCAGGAGTTACATTAACAAAATTAGATGGTGATACACGTGGTGGTGCAGCATTATCAATCCGCTCGGTAACGCAAAAGCCTATCAAATTTGTTGGTATGAGTGAAAAATTAGATGGCTTAGAACCATTCCACCCAGAAAGAATGGCTTCTCGTATTTTAGGTATGGGTGATGTTTTAAGCTTAATTGAAAAAGCTCAACAAGATGTCGACCAAGATAAAGCGAAAGACTTAGAGCAAAAAATGCGAAGTTCTTCGTTTACACTAGATGACTTTTTAGAACAATTAGACCAAGTGAAAAGCTTAGGACCACTTGATGATATTATGAAAATGATTCCTGGTATGAATAAAATGAAAGGATTGGATAATTTAAATATGAGCGAAAAGCAAATCGATCATATTAAAGCTATTATTCAATCTATGACACCAAATGAGCGAAATGATCCTAATACTTTAAATGTGTCGCGTAAAAAACGTATTGCTAAAGGTTCTGGACGTTCTTTACAAGAAGTGAATCGTCTTATGAAACAATTCAATGAAATGAAGAAAATGATGAAACAATTTTCTGGCGGTAAAGGTAAAAAAGGTAAGAAAAATCAAATGGAAAACATGTTAAAAGGTATGAATTTACCATTTTAAACGATGTGACTGGGACATAAATCCCATTGTCAAAATAAGAAGACGAATCCTTAATATGGATTCGTCTTTTTGATATTTAAAGCTTTACGATTTTGACCGTGCGTGCTTGCCTAGGGGTATGGTTCGAGCCTGTAGTCTCTCACACATACTATTCCCCTGGGCGTCAGCACGTTACAAAATCAGTACAATATGTATTTTATTATGCAAAAATTAGGATCTTCAAAACAAACAAAAGTTGAACTATAACTTGGTTTTGTCTTGATGGTATTGTATATACAAAATCGCAATATAATATTATATCGACTTTATGTAATAAATGATGTCTCGGACTCATTATTTTAGCTCAATAGCACAAATATTATTTTCTTTTAAATAGTAAAGAGAAAACTCTTTACAACTTAACTATTAACTGGTAATATTATTTCTTGTAGAAAATAAATTATAGAAATCAAAGGAGAGAATCAAACAATGGCAGTTAAATTACGTTTAACACGTTTAGGTTCAAAAAGAAACCCATTTTATCGTATAGTAGTAGCAGACGCACGTTCACCACGTGACGGTCGTATCATCGAACAAGTAGGTACTTATAATCCAAATAATGTAAATGCTCCAGAAGTTAAAATTGACGAAGCATTAGCATTAAAATGGTTAAATGATGGTGCTAAACCAACAGATACTGTACGTAATATCTTATCTAAAGAAGGTATCATGAAAAAATTCGACGAGCAAAAATAATCGTTGATTATAAAGTGTGATATTTAAGAGTACCATATAGGGTACTCTTTTTTTATAGGCTAAAGTTGAATTTACTCATAGGCAACTGTAACAAAATATATAAACAGAGACTATAGCATGTTATAATTTACGTGATTAATAAAAGTTTGAAGATGAGTATTTTATTTCGGAGGAACATATATGAAAGTTGAAGTAGGTAAAATCGTCAATACACATGGCATTAAAGGTGAAGTAAAAGTAAAATCAAATTCAGATTTTACAGATACACGTTTTCAACCAGGCGAAGTGTTAACGATAGAACAAACACACAAAGAACCAGTAATGTTAACTGTAGCATCACATCGTATGCATAAGGGCCTACATATGCTTACATTTGAAGGTATTAATAATATCAATGATATTGAGCATTTGAAAGGGCAAGTATTATTGCAAGAACGCGATCATGAGGAAATTGAGTTAGCTGAAAATGAGTTTTATTATTCAGATATTATTGGCTGTACTGTCTTTGATGATGAAGATACCCCGATAGGTAGAGTTATCGAAATTTTTGAGACAGGTGCAAATGACGTATGGGTTGTAAAAGGAGATAAAGAATATCTAATACCTTATATTGCTGATGTGGTTAAGGAAGTAGACGTGGAAGGTCGTACAATCCATATAACACCACTGGAAGGATTGTTGGATTAATGAAAATTGATTATTTGACGCTATTTCCGGAAATGTTTGATGGAATATTGAATCATTCGATTATGAAGCGAGCACAAGATAAAGGGGTCTTGCAAACGAATACTGTTAACTTTAGAGATTTTGCTGAAAATAAACACAACCAAGTAGATGATTATCCCTATGGTGGTGGACAAGGAATGGTATTGAAACCTGAGCCAGTATTTAATGCTATGCAAGCAGTTGAACATACTGAAGCAACACGTGTCATTTTGATGTGTCCACAAGGTAAACCATTTAATCAAGCGTTAGCACAAGAACTAAGTGAAGCAGAACATTTAGTATTCATTTGTGGTCATTATGAAGGTTATGATGAACGAATCCGTACACAGCTAGTAACGGATGAAGTATCTATTGGTGACTATGTTTTAACAGGTGGTGAATTGCCCGCCATGACTATGACTGATGCTATCGTTCGTTTAATACCTGGTGTATTAGGTAATCAACAATCACATGAAGACGATTCTTTTCAAGATGGTTTGCTTGAGTTTCCACAGTATACTCGTCCAAGATCGTATTTAGGACATGATGTGCCAGATGTATTGCTCTCAGGCAACCATGCACATATAGAGCAATGGAGACATGAACAAAAGCTGATTAATACTTGGGTTAAAAGACCTGATTTATTAGAACAGTATCCGTTAACAACAGAAGACCAAAAAATATTAGAAACTTATAAAAAGCAATTGAAAAAATAAATAGTCTGTGCTAACATAATTTAAGTGTGCAAAGCACGAAAATCACTATGGTCCGCTGCTATATATTTGTCAAGGCAAGAACATAGGCTGAAGGAGAGAAAAAAATGACTAATCACAAATTAATTGAAGCAGTAACTAAGTCACAATTACGCACTGATATACCTTCATTCCGTCCAGGTGATACTTTAAAAGTTCACGTACGTATTATTGAAGGTAATCGCGAACGTATCCAAGTATTCGAAGGTGTAGTTATTAAACGTCGTGGTGGCGGCGTGTCAGAAACTTTCACTGTTCGTAAAATTTCTTCAGGTGTAGGCGTGGAACGTACATTCCCTGTACACACTCCTAAAATTGAAAAAATTGAAGTTAAACGTCGCGGTAAAGTACGTCGTGCTAAATTATACTACCTACGTAGCTTACGTGGTAAAGCTGCTAGAATTCCTGAAATTCGCTAATCAGTATAAGACGAATAAAAAGACGAGCCTATATTTAGGCTCGTCTTTTTTGTGTTTAATGTTGCTTTTTGCGTACCCATATCGTGAAGCCAATACTCAATAATATGCTCAGTCCAGATATGGTAATTAATACCCAAAAATGTGGGGGTCTATAGTGTAATGTTAATTTTTCTTGACCCTTTTCAGCAGGTATTACAGTCATAATACCATTACCCTTTAAGACAGGGATTTCTTTACCATTACTTTTGGCATACATGCCATCACGATAGGCCATAGGTAATACGATATATCCTTTATCTTGTTTACGTTTCGTCACAGTATAACCATCTCGACGTTGTGCAACATCGACTTCGTTTAGAGATTGTGCACTACGACGTAAAGTATTATAATTTTCGCCATAAATCCCTTTAATGCGATACTTATAAGTACCTTGAGCTAATTTTAACTTTAAGACATCATTAGCTTTAACTCGCATAGTTACTGGGTTAACCAAGCGTCGATATTTATAATCTAATTCATTACGAGTTTGTTTATATTCATTAATGCCTACATAATGTTCTTTATTTGGTGCGAGTAACTGAATGTCTAATTCTACATACATATCTTTATACTGCTTAGCTATAGACTGTGGTAGCTTAAACTCGACACCCCCGTTATTTTTTGTAACGACAAGTTGCTTTTTATCATTTATATATGCATTTTGCATGGATTGCTCTGCTTTAGATAACAAATTATCATTAGCTTCAAATGAAGAGTTAACATATTTATCGTTATTGAATGTAACACCTTGTAACATTGCTTGTTCTTTATCTAATGGTGATTTCAAATCAGATTGGTCGTACACTTTGTTAGTAATATGTGCACTAGGATAATCGATTTCATTTTTAGAATGTATAAATTCAGCTTTACCATTTTTTATAAGTTGATGTTTTTTAAAACCATAAGTCATATTAAGGTCGTTAGGACGACGAATACGATCTTTGACATTCCATAGCGACATTAAGTTTGCACGGTTTGATAATAAGCGATAAGTACTATTTTTGTCTGTATGCATATTGATTTGTAATTGTTTATCGTAGTAATTTAAAATATCCCCATCAAAAATACTTGAGTATAGAGCTATACCATTAAAATGATAAATCATCGGAGAATTCAGTCCATATTGTGACATGTAATCAATTCTGTTTAATGGATCATTTGGGTAAGACTTATTAATTGAGTCGATTTTTTGTGCTAATTCTTTGCTTCGATAGGAAGAATCATCCAAATCAGCAAATGTATTTTCATATTTTTTGATGTTATTAAAATGGTAATCGTTAACAATTAAAGCTTGCTGTATTACAAATAGAGCTAAAAGTATAGGTAGTGCCCATTTTTTAGTAATAAGTGGCTTATTGTAAATCAAGCACCCAACAAAAATCATAATGATTATACACACAATCATCCAATTCATTTTCTGTGCTGTAACTGTGATTGACATAGTTACTATAATCAATAAAGCTGGTATACAAGCATATATATATGATTTTAACGTTAATTCCGCCATATATTGCACAAATAAAGCTATTAAAATAGCAGTAGTTAGTGCGAATAAATAAATCCATCTACGTTGTGGTGTTGAAAATCCATTGAACATACTATCGAAATAAGGTGTTAAAGCTCCGAGGAGCATTATCCAAGTTGCAATGGCAAACATTTTATAATAATAATGTCTGTATAATTTAAAAGCAAATAATGCAACTAAAGCAAAAGCAGTGACAGTAATATAAAAGCCATTGGAAAAGAAATGTGTTTGGCGTGCAAAATCAGTAAAAAGATTAATTTCAAATTCAGGATTAGCTTTGCGATCATTATTTAAAAATGAAGATACTCCCGTATAAAATCCCCAAATAGCTACTAATGTACTTAATACTACTGCAATAGTTATCGTATAAAATTTTTGCCATCGCGTTATGATATCGTTTGGGTGTACAATACAGAGTCGATAAATAAAATAAAAACTTAAAGCAACCGCTTGAAAATAACTAAAATAAAAATTTGAAAATAACGTTAAGGCAATGGCAAAAATGAATAAGCCAAGCTTACGTTGCTTGAAATAACGTTCAATTCCTAATAAAGACAACGGTAAGAAAATGAGTAAATCACCATAAAATGACCAGGTAAAATTAAAATAAATGACAATAGTTGACGCGCCATATAGTAGGGCAGCTAAAAATACTGTGCTGAATTTTAAGTTTAAAGATCTAAAGTAATAAAAAGCTAAAGTATAAGTAACTACCGTTTTAACGAATGCAACGATGAGCTGGTTACCAGGCCAAAATCCAATGTCACTAGGATTTAAATGAAATAATTGTGTTGCTAACCATACAAAAATAAAGTTTATATATGTAAATGGAGAGGTGGCATAGTAATAAGATAAGTCTTTAACATAATCGCCACCTAATCCGAAAGAATGATCATAAAAGCTCTGGAAAGACGTAAAGTGCTCATATAGATACATTTGAAATGGCATCATCTGGCGAAACCCATCGCCATTACCGCTAAAAATAACCCCTTCAGTAAGAAAACGATAAATATAAGGTGTAAATTGCAACAAGGCAACTAAAATCCCCATTGCTATAATACAACACAAACGTGTTATTTTATTTGTCCATAATTGTTTTAACATGCCAACTATCCTCTTTTCTTTTTATGGATCGTGCTTTTTTTATATAACATAAATCGGAAAATAACACTAATGACTATACTAACTAAAGATATAATTATCATAGTAAACCAAAATGGTGGTTTATATTTAATAATGATAGTGTCGTTATTTGAACGTACTGGTACACCAGTCATGAAGTAATTTACTTTTTGTGGAGTGACTTTTTTACCATCCACGAAAGCTGTCATTCCTTGACGATATGGAATATTAATTTGTGCCATACCGCTCTCATGTTTTCCTAAATCAACTTTTACCCCGTTGTTAATATCATGATAATGGTGCGATTGTTGTTGTTTTGTCGCTTGCTTGAGTGTATCGTAATTTTCTCCATGTAATTGAAGTAATTGGAATTGATACGTTCCATATGGACTTATATCAATTGAAATATTACCGTCACTATCTGGTTGGGTTCTGTAAAGCTGTGTGTATACGCCGGTTTTATAAGTCGAATTGTTAAATAAACGATTATTTTGATATTGATTAAGTTGTACTGAAAAATTACTGTCAGGTAGCCCACGCTTAATTTTCATTGTCATATAAAAATCATCGTACTGCTTTCTTATTTTTTGAGGTATATGTAGTTTTATTTGTCCGGAATTTTTAGTAACTTTGATTTTATTTTTACGCTGTTGTTGAATATTATCAGTTGTAATTGTTACATCATTCAATAAATTTTTGGATTTTTGCTGTAAAGCTACACCTTTATGCGGTAAGACAATTCCTGTTAACATAGCATGTTCACGCGCGATTGGCGTATGCAGTTTGCGAGCGTCATAAATTTTATTACTGACACGGACAGCTGGTAAAGGTAATTGGTTTTTATAAATTTCATATTGCCCTTGATGTTCGACTTTTTTAAAATATGACGGTACATTTGATTGATGTTCCTTGCGCATTAAATATTTTACAGATAATAAACTCGCTAAATTTTGTCTACCATTCGTTGATTGATAACGGCTGACAGATTCATTAACCATATTAATTTTTAAATGATCGTAATAAAAGTCTAAAATATTATGATGAAAAATACTGGAATATAGACTTAAACCTTTAAAGTGTTGATACATAGGTGTGTTATCTTGTTCATCGACACGCCAGTCAATACGTTCATCATCGTTTTTAGTTGTTTGCATCTTATTTACAAGTTCACGCTGTTGTTGTGAATTATACATACTACTTTGTACGTAATTTTTGTTTGCCCGCTGTTGGTGGTCTGCAAAATAAATTTGGTATTTGATAAAAACAAAAGATACTAACAATAATAATATAATAATTGACAGACTATACAGTGGTGTTAGTTTTACTTTGTATTTAGGTTGTTGTAATAGCAAAATTAATAAACCTATAACACATACTATTGGTACGAAATAAACCCAAGATACAACAGTGTCAACAAGCCAAGCGCTCGTAAAAATGACGCCTATGGCAATTACTGAAGTCGTACAATAGTGCCGGATAGATAAAGTCTTAAAATATTTTACATAACTTCCAATGAGCATAGCACTACTAAATGCTAATAAATAATGCCACCGTTTCTGAGGAGCGGAAAAACCATTAAATACTTGATCGATATAAGGGATAAATGCAGCTATTATACAAAATAGAGTACATAAAGCAAATAATTTAAAATAAAAATGTTTATACAACTTAAATGCCAATAATGCTTGAATTGTAATAAAGATAACGACAATTAAGTAGTTATCATAAAATAAATTAGTGTTTTTATCTAACGGTTCAAACAAAGGGACCTCTCCGTTAAATGGGATACGACGATTATTTACAAAACTCATAACTCCATGGAAGAAGAAAAATAAGCTACAACCTAAACCTAATAATGCAGCTATGAATAACACACTAAAATGCTTAATAGAAAGTTTAATATCATTTTTATGTCTAAAAATTAAACGTAATGCCAAATAAATAATACCAGTTAAGCATTGGTAATATGCAAAATAAAAGTTATTAATCAAAGATATGGCAACTACGATGATAAATAAACCAATTTTTTTATGTTGTAAAAACCTTTCTATTGCTAGTAAGAGCAAAGGTAATAATATAAAAATGTCACTGAAAAATGGCCAATATACAGTGAATCTAAAATATAATGGTGATAAGACAAATAAAGCTGCAACTAAAATAGCAACTTGTCTATTACGTAATATGTAGTGAGCATAGTAAAAGGTTGCGCACATTGCTAAAAATGCTTTGGCAATAGACAGCACTATGGCATTTGTCATCCAAAACATTACATCAGAAGTTGGCATATGTATAAACAGTTTGCAAATAGAGATAATAATGACATTGATAATAAATAAAATATTAGTAGAAAAATAATATGCTAAATCAGTAAAAAAATCTCCACCTAATCCGAAATCTGTGGCGTAGAACCAATTGCCTTGAGACCAATTATCATATAAAAACATTTGTATTGGAATCATTTGTTCCATACCATCATTTGGGCCAGTAAATAAAATACCATCCACCCAAAATCTATAAATAATATAGCTATGTCCTATCACTGCTAGTACAAATAATAGCATGAATATTAGTAGTTTTTGTCTCATTCTATAACTCCTGTGAATTGGATATATAAAGCGATAAAAATTCAATTAAGAAATATGTAGTTACAAATCATTTTGCACTATAACAACGTATACAGTAACTATACCCGTATTTCTTAGAAGCAACAGCGTGATTTGAAAATTTGTGATTAACATCTAAATAAAATGTTGAACATAAAGAAATGCTATCATAATTTACGTTATCATATTAAAATATGTAATGGACATAATATAAACAAAGGTAAATTCGAAATAACTAAATCTAAATATAATTTTTAAAAGTGAAAGGTGATGTTTATGGTAATACAATGGTACCCAGGACATATGGCCAAAGCCAAAAGACAAGTGACTGAGCAACTTAAAAAAGTAGACGTAGTATTTGAGTTGGTTGATGCACGTATACCATATAGTTCGCGTAATCCAATGATTGATGAAGTGATACAACAAAAACCACGTGTAATTATTTTGAATAAAAAAGATATGGCAAACTTGAAAGAACTAGAAAAGTGGCAATCTTATTTTTCAGCACAAGGTAATTTTCCTGTAGCAGTTGATGCTAAGCATGGTAAAGAGTTAAAACAAGTAGAACAGGCAGCTATTCAAGCAACAGAAGATAAGTTTGCTAAAGAGCGTGAAAAAGGGTTGAAGCCACGTGCAATTAGAGCGATGATTGTAGGAATTCCGAATGTCGGCAAATCTACATTAATTAATAAATTAGCAAATCGAGCAATCGCTAAAACTGGAAATACACCAGGTGTAACGAAACAACAACAATGGATCAAAATTGGGAAGTCGTTACAATTATTAGATACACCAGGCATATTATGGCCTAAATTTGAAGACCAACTCGTAGGAAAAAAATTAAGTATAACAGGTGCGATTAAAGATAGTATTGTTCATTTAGATGAAGTTGCTATATATGGATTAGAATTTTTAAAACAACATGATTATGAAGGCTTAAAAAAACACTATAATATCGAAGTAGCGATAGATGCCGAAAACTTAGAATGGTTTGATGCTATTGGACGACGCAGAGGGCTATTACAACGTGGTAATGAAGTAGACTATGAAGCGGTTATTGAATTAATTATCAATGAAATTCGTAATGCTAAAATAGGCACTTATACTTTCGATGTTTTTAAAGAAATTGAGCGTGACTATTTTGAGTAAACAAACGATTAAAGATATCAAAAAAGAATTACAAACAATTACATCTTTAGAAAGTTTAGCGCAAAGTGAACATCAACTAGATGAACGAAAAGGTGTAAAACTAGCTATAACCCAAAGGCAGAAACAATTAGAAAAAGATGTAAGATTACGTGAACAATATGTTGAGATGACTCAGTTTGAGACTAATATAGCTAAACAACATCAGGACGCAGTGATATGTGGTATTGATGAAGTTGGCAGGGGGCCTTTAGCAGGACCAGTGGTGACGTGTGCAGTTATTTTAGATCCAACATATGACTTTATTGGAATTAATGATTCAAAGCAATTATCTGCCGATAAACGACAACAGCTACAACAAGAAATTCAAACAAACGCACTTGACTATGCCTATGGTGTCGCTTCAGTAAAAGAAATTGATACTTTGAATATATATCAAGCGACTAAACTGGCAATGCTCCGTGCAGTACAAAAGCTAACGGTAACCCCATCACACTTGCTTATTGATGCTATGGAAATTGATACAGATATTGCACAAACATCACTGATAAAAGGGGATGCGCGTAGTATCTCTATAGCAGCTGCTAGTATTTTAGCTAAGGAATATCGTGATCAATACATGAAAGATTTGGCAGAAACATATCCAGGTTATGCTTTCGAAAAAAATGTAGGTTACGGTACTCAAGCTCATTTAGATGGGATTACACGTTATGGTGTGACAGAGGTTCATCGAAAATCATTTGAACCGATAAAATCCAAGGTTAAAAACTTAGAAATTTAAAATAATTCTAAAGAAGATGGCTGAAACAGTTTACAATAGCGCTTACATTTCTTATAATTGAAATGCACTTAACCTAAGAAACAGGAGGATGGAGAATGAATATCCACGAGTATCAAGGTAAAGAAATTTTTCGTTCCATGGGCGTTGCTGTCCCAGAAGGACGCGTAGCATTTACTGCTGAAGAAGCGGTAGAAAAAGCAAAAGAATTAAGTTCAGAGGTATATGTGGTAAAAGCACAAATACACGCTGGCGGTAGAGGTAAAGCTGGTGGTGTAAAAATTGCGAAATCACTATCTGAAGTTGAAAGTTACGCTAATGAATTACTAGGTAAACAACTAGTAACTCATCAAACAGGTCCAGAAGGAAAAGAAATTAAACGCCTTTACATAGAAGAGGGCTGCGATATTCAAAAAGAATATTATGTTGGATTTGTTATCGATCGTGCGACAGATCGTGTAACACTTATGGCATCAGAAGAAGGCGGTACTGAAATTGAAGAGGTAGCTGCTAATACACCGGAAAAAATCTTTAAAGAGACTATTGATCCGGTAACAGGTTTAGCTCCTTATCAAGCTAGAAGAATCGCATTCAATATTAATATTCCAAAAGAGTCTATTAATAAAGCAGCGAAATTTTTAATTTCACTGTATAACGTATTTATTGAAAAAGATTGTTCAATTGTTGAAATTAATCCATTAGTAACTACAGGTGATGGTGATGTTTTAGCTTTAGATGCAAAAATTAATTTCGATGACAATGCGTTATTTAGACATAAAGATATCCAAGAATTACGCGATTTAGAAGAAGAAGATCCGAAAGAAATCGAGGCTTCTAAATACGATTTATCTTACATCGCATTAGATGGAGATATTGGTTGTATGGTTAATGGTGCAGGTTTAGCAATGGCAACAATGGATACTATTAATCACTTCGGCGGTAATCCGGCTAACTTCTTAGATGTAGGGGGCGGCGCTACAAAAGAAAAAGTTACTGAAGCTTTTAAAATTATTTTAGGCGATGATAATGTTCAAGGTATCTTCGTTAATATCTTCGGTGGTATTATGAAGTGTGATGTTATCGCGGAAGGTATTGTAGCTGCTGTTAAAGAAGTAGAACTAACATTACCATTGGTAGTTCGTCTAGAAGGTACAAATGTTAAAGAAGGTAAAGCAATCTTGAAAGATTCAGGACTTGCTATTGAACCTGCTGCAACTATGGCTGAAGGCGCACAAAAAATCGTTAAACTCGTTAAAGAAGCGTAAGGAAAGGATGGGAGCACTAAGATGAGCGTATTTATAGATAAAAATACAAAAGTAATCGTACAAGGTATCACAGGGTCTACTGCCCTTTTCCATACAAAACAAATGCTTGAATATGGTACACAAATTGTAGCAGGTGTAACACCTGGTAAAGGTGGACAAGTTGTTGAAGGTGTACCAGTATTTAACACAGTAGATGAAGCAAAAGAACAAACAGGTGCAAATGTATCAGTAATCTATGTACCAGCACCGTTTGCTGCGGATGCAATTTTAGAATGTATTGAAGCTGAATTAGATTTAGCAATCTGCATCACTGAGCATATTCCTGTAGTTGACATGGTTAAAGTTAACCGTTATGCAGAAGGTAAAAAGACACGTGTCGTAGGACCTAACTGCCCAGGTGTTATTACTGCTGACGAATGTAAAATTGGTATTATGCCTGGTTACATTCATAAAAAAGGTCACGTAGGTGTTGTATCTCGTTCAGGTACATTAACTTATGAAGCTGTACACCAATTAACAGAAGAAGGTATTGGTCAAACTACAGCAGTAGGTATTGGTGGCGACCCTGTCAACGGTACTAACTTCATCGATGTATTACAAGCATTTAATGAAGACGATGAAACAAAAGCAGTAGTAATGATTGGTGAAATTGGTGGTACTGCTGAAGAAGAAGCTGCAGAATGGATAAAAGCGAATATGACTAAACCAGTCGTTGGCTTCGTAGGTGGTCAAACTGCGCCTCCAGGAAAACGTATGGGCCATGCTGGTGCCATTATTTCTGGTGGTAAAGGTACTGCAGCAGAAAAAATCAAAACATTAAATGAATGTGGCGTGAAAACTGCTGATACACCATCTGAAATTGGAACAACATTAATTGAAGCTGCTAAAGAAGCAGGCATTTATGATCAATTATTAACTGTGAAACAATAATATTTAGAGTGCACAAATCCCGAAATATGTCGGGGTTTGTGCTTTTTGAGGTGCAGTAAATTCACGATGTAACACACTGTGACAACACAAGACAAACGTGTTGTCGCAGTGTGTTTTTACTTGTTAAAATTGGATGTCAATTCAGTGGAAAGTTAAATGTAATTGTAATATTAGAAAGTATAACGCCTTATCTATAATACATAGTAGAGGAGGTAACGTTATGTACCAAAAACAATATCTACGATTACTCTATAGTGGCTTAACTACCCAACAAATTTATAAATTAATAAATCAATTTCCTAATTTTTTCACAATTAATAACAGCAAACAAACCTCTGCTTTGAGAGGGTTTCTGACTACCACAAAGATCAATAACTATCATAAGCCACTGCAAAAATTTATATCGCTCGATGATAGTGATATTGCACAGCATTTATATCAATCACAAGTTAGCACAATATCCATTGATCACACTGCTTATCCCCAAATTTTAAAGGAAATAACTGATCCCCCATTTATATTATTTTATCAAGGACAGCGTGACTTGTTGCACAACATTCAAACAATCGCTATCGTCGGTTCAAGAAAAGCGAGTGCCTATACTACAAAAGTTTTGCAGAACTTATATCCTGCATTTAAAAACCATGGTTTAACTGTCGTTTCAGGTTTAGCAAAAGGTGCCGATCATATTGCACATCAGCTAGCATTAGATTATCGTATTCCTACCATTGCAGTATTAGCATTTGGACATCTCGTTCATTATCCTAAAGAAACTTTATGTACACGGAAAACGATGGAACAAATAGGGGTGGTTATTAGTGAATATCCACCATTTCAGCCAGTGCGCAAATATCACTTTGCACAACGTAATAGGCTAATTAGTGGGTTAGCAAAAGGATTGTTCATAACGGAATCAACTATTAAATCGGGGACTCAAATTACTGTAGATTGTGCTTTAGACCAAAATAGAGATGTATACGTAGCACCGGGAGATATGTTTAATGTATTAACACAAGGCAATATGTATATGGCTCAGCAGGGTGCAAAAGTTGTATTAAGTGCGAAAGATATTTTAATTGATTATATGGAAAATTGATATTTTTATTGAATTAATTGTATAAATGTACTAATGTATAGATACTTTGTAAAAATAAATGTGAAAATAGCGTAGGTTAACACTTTTTGCTTTAGGTAAATAAATAGTTGTTATTGATTTAATAATTAAAAACATTGACAAAATCAAAATACACCGTTTATTATTTATCTTTGTAAATTAGATGTAAAAAAATTGTGCAAGGGGGAACTACTTTGGCAGAAAATTTAGTCATAGTTGAATCGCCTGCAAAAGCTAAAACCATTGAAAAATATTTAGGTAAAAAATATAAAGTAATAGCATCTATGGGACATGTTCGAGATTTGCCTCGTAGTCAAATGGGCGTAGATGTGGATAATGATTATGAACCCAAATATATTACAATACGTGGGAAAGGTCCTGTTGTAAAAGAATTAAAAAAACATGCTAAAAAAGCGAAAAATGTTTATTTAGCAAGTGACCCAGACCGTGAAGGTGAAGCTATTGCTTGGCATTTAGCTAATATATTAGATTTAGAAAATTCAAATGAAAATCGAGTAGTCTTTAACGAAATTACTAAAGATGCAGTGAAAGATAGCTTTAAACATCCAAGAGGCATTGAAATGCAATTAGTGGATGCCCAACAAGCTAGAAGAATATTAGACCGTTTAGTAGGTTATAATATATCTCCAGTATTATGGAAAAAAGTTAAAAAAGGTTTGTCTGCCGGAAGAGTACAATCGGTGGCTTTACGACTTATTATTGATCGTGAAAACGAAATTAGAAACTTTAAGCCAGAAGAATATTGGAAAATTGAAGGTGAATTTAGATATAAAAAATCTAAATTTAACGCTAAATTTTTACATTTAAAAAATAAACCATATAAATTAACAAATAAACAAGATGTTGAAACAATAACGACACAATTGGATGGCGATCAGTTTGAAGTAACGAAAGTTACGAAAAAAGAGAAAACACGTTATCCATCAAATCCTTTTACTACGTCTACTTTACAACAAGAAGCAGCGCGTAAATTAAACTTCAAAGCACGTAAAACGATGATGTTAGCGCAACAATTATATGAAGGTATTGATTTGAAAAAACAAGGTACAGTAGGTTTGATTACTTATATGCGTACGGATTCAACACGAATTTCAGATCAAGCTAAAGCAGAAGCTAAACAATATATTCAAGATACTTACGGTAATACGTACACATCAAATCGCAAAGCTAAAGGGCAAGGCGATCAAGATGCCCACGAAGCTATAAGACCGTCAAGTACATTACGTACTCCAAATGAAATGAAAGATTTCTTGACTAGAGATCAACACCGTTTATATAAATTAATTTGGGAACGCTTTGTAGCAAGTCAAATGGCACCAGCTATTCTAGATACAGTTGCTTTAGATTTAACACAAAATGATTTGAAGTTTCGTGCGAATGGACAAACAATCAAGTTTAAAGGATTTATGACACTTTACGTCGAAGCAAATGATGATGGTGACAACAAACAAGAAAATAAATTACCTAAAATAGATGAAGGTGAAATGGTTACAGCTACAAATATCGAACCATCACAACATTTCACACAACCACCACCACGTTATACTGAAGCAAGATTAGTTAAAACATTAGAAGAATTGAAAATAGGTAGACCATCTACTTATGCACCAACGATTGATACGATTCAAAAACGTAATTACGTTAAAAATGAAAGTAAACGTTTTGTACCAACAGAACTTGGTGAAATAGTTTATGAACAAGTAAAAGAATACTTCCCGGAAATTATCGATGTTGACTTTACAGCTAATATGGAAACATTGTTAGATAAAGTTGCTGAAGGCGAAATCGAATGGAAGAAAGTAATTAGAGACTTCTTTAGTAGTTTTAAACAAGATGTAGAACGTGCTGAAGAAGAGATGGAAAAAATTGAAATAAAAGATGAACCAGCAGGGGAAGATTGCGAAGTTTGTGGCTCTCCAATGGTTATAAAAATGGGGCGTTATGGTAAATTCATGGCATGTTCGAATTTCCCAGATTGTAGAAATACAAAAGCTATCATTAAACCTATTGGTGTTACTTGCCCTAAATGTAAAGAAGGCGATGTAGTAGAACGTAAATCCAAGAAAAATCGCTTGTTTTATGGTTGTTCAAAATATCCAGAGTGTGACTTTATTAGTTGGGACAAACCGGTAGGAAGAGAATGTCCTAAATGTAGTGAATACTTGGTAGAACGCAAAAAAGGTAGAAGTAGTCAGGTTGTATGTTCAAACTGTGATTATAAAGAAGAAGTACAAAAATAATTGAATAATTGCTGTTATCTAGTATAGGAAAGATGTTAATATGTATTAGGATTAACTTTTGACTATCAAAGATAACAATAAGCAACTAACGATATCAGTAATGATTTTAGTTTTATAGTTATGTTATTACTATTGGTATCGTAGTTGCTATTTTAATGTATTGGAGGATTTTATATGTCACAAACAGTCAATGTTATAGGTGCAGGTTTAGCCGGCTCAGAAGCAGCATTTCAACTTGCTGAAAGAGGCATCAAAGTAAATTTAGTCGAGATGAGACCAGTTAAACAGACACCTGCACATCATACAGATAAGTTTGCAGAACTTGTTTGTTCTAATTCTTTACGTGGCAATGCATTAACAAATGCAGTAGGTGTATTAAAAGAAGAGATGAGACAACTTAACTCTTTAATTATCGAAGCTGCAGATAAAGCACGTGTGCCAGCTGGCGGAGCATTGGCAGTAGATCGTCATGATTTTGCTGGTTATATCACTGAAACTTTAAAAAATCATCCTAATGTTACGGTAATAAATGAAGAAATAAATAGTATTCCTGAAGGTTATACAATTATTGCAACGGGACCACTAACAACAGATAAACTAGCAGCTGAAATCGTGGAAGCGACTGGTAAAGATCAATTGTATTTTTACGATGCTGCTGCCCCAATCGTTGAAAAAGATTCAATTGATATGGACAAAGTATATTTAAAATCACGTTATGATAAAGGTGAAGCTGCATATTTAAACTGTCCGATGACCGAAGAAGAATTCAATCGATTTTACGATGCATTATTAGCAGCTGAAGTTGCACCAACAAATGAGTTTGAAAAAGAGAAATATTTTGAAGGCTGTATGCCATTTGAAGTAATGGCAGAGCGAGGACGCAAAACTTTACTTTTTGGACCGATGAAACCTGTTGGTTTAGAAGATCCTAAAACAGGTGAAAGACCATATGCAGTGGTACAGTTACGTCAAGATGATGCCGCTGGTACTTTATATAATATTGTTGGTTTCCAAACTCATTTAAAATGGGGCGCTCAAAAAGAGGTAATCCGTTTAATACCTGGCTTAGAAAATGTTGATATTGTACGTTATGGTGTGATGCATAGAAATACATTTATCAATTCACCGGATGTATTGTCGGAAACATATGCATTAAAAGGTAGAGACGGATTATACTTCGCAGGTCAAATGACAGGTGTAGAAGGTTATGTTGAAAGTGCAGCTAGTGGTTTATTAGCTGGTATAAATGTTGCGCACAAATTGCAAGATAAAGCTGAAGTTATTTTTCCACGAGAAACAATGATTGGTAGTATGGCTTATTATATTTCGCATGCGAAAAATGAAAAAAACTTCCAACCTATGAATGCGAACTTTGGATTATTGCCTGCCTTAGAAAATCGTATTAAAGATAAGAAAGAACGTTATGAAACATTAGCTCATCGTGCATTATCTTATTTAGAACACTACAAACAAACATTATAACTGTATACAGTGTTCGGAAAATTATGAATATTAGACACAATTTAATAGTTATTTTTAGCAGTCCCCTCCAACAATATGCTACAATGCTACATGATGGAGGGGTTTTTATTGGAAACAATTCAAGAAGCGTATCTTTATATGTTAAAAGTAGAACGTCAATTTTCCGAACATACACTAAAGTCATATTATGACGATATTGTGCAATTCAATTCATTTTTAGAGCAAGAATATTTGAATTTAAATACGTTTGAATATAAAGACGCAAGAAACTTTTTAAGTTTTTTATATTCAAAAAACTTGAAAAGAACTACAGTTTCGCGTAAAATTTCAACGCTGAGAAGTTTTTATGAATACTGGATGACACAAGATGAGACAGTTGTGAATCCATTTGTTCAGCTTGTACACCCTAAAAAAGAACAATATTTACCCCACTTTTTTTATGAAGAAGAAATGGAAGCATTATTTCAAACCGTTTCGACTGATGTTAAAAAAGGTATGAGAGACAGGGTGATATTAGAATTACTATATGCCACAGGTATTCGTGTATCAGAATTGGTAAATATTAAAATACAAGACTTAGATATGCAGACACCAGGAGTTAAGGTGTTAGGAAAAGGTCATAAAGAACGATTTGTACCTTTTGGTGAGTTTTGTAGACAAAGTATTGAAGTTTACTTGCAGGAATTTAAACCTAAACTAAATAGTAATCATGACTTTTTATTAGTTAATATGAATGGGGCACCTATTACTGAGCGTGGTGTACGTTATGTATTAAATGATGTGGTAAAAAGAACGGCAGGAGTTACAGAAATACATCCCCACAAATTACGTCATACATTCGCGACGCATATGCTTAATCAAGGTGCTGATTTGAGAACTGTACAATCGTTATTAGGACATGTAAACCTGTCAACGACGGGACGATATACTCACGTATCTAATGAGCAATTAAAGAAAGTATATTTAAATGCACATCCACGTGCAAAAAAGGAGAGTTAACAATGAGCACTTCATTACATGCAACAACAATTTATGCTGTGCAACACAATGGTCATTCTGCTATGGCCGGAGATGGACAAGTGACTTTGGGAGAACAAGTAATTATGAAGCAAACTGCTAGAAAAGTAAGAAGATTATACGATGGTAAAGTTCTTGCTGGTTTTGCTGGTAGTGTGGCAGATGCTTTTACATTATTTGAAAAATTTGAGACTAAACTCCAACAATTTAGTGGTAATTTAGAACGTGCTGCTGTGGAATTAGCTCAAGAGTGGCGTGGAGATAAACAATTGAGACAATTAGAAGCTATGTTAATCGTCATGGATAAAACTTCTATTCTTGTTGTGAGTGGTACTGGTGAAGTTATTGCTCCAGATGACGATTTAATCGCAATTGGCTCAGGTGGGAATTATGCTTTGAGTGCGGGAAGAGCTTTAAAACGCCATGCAACTCATATGTCAGCTAAGGAAATGGCCTATGAAAGTCTAAAAGTTGCATCTGACATTTGTGTATTTACGAATGACCAAATTATAGTAGAAGAATTATAGTCATAGTTGTTTAACGTAAAAAAAATCAGAATTACATGAAATTTGAAATTAATTCTAAAGTAATTCGTTGTTATAACATCAATTTTTGTGTTTAGAAGATGGAGGGAATCATTACTATGGATGATAATGGAATTAAATTAACGCCGAAAGATATAGTATCAAAATTAGATGAATATATTGTCGGTCAACATGATGCCAAACGAAAAGTAGCCATAGCATTGCGCAATCGTTATAGAAGGAGCTTGCTTTCAGACGAGGAAAAACAAGAAATTGCACCTAAAAATATTTTAATGATTGGACCAACAGGTGTTGGGAAAACAGAAATTGCCCGTCGAATGGCTAAAATTGTAGGCGCACCTTTTATTAAAGTTGAAGCAACAAAATTCACAGAAGTAGGTTATGTTGGTCGTGATGTTGAAAGTATGGTTAGAGATTTAGTTGATGTTGCTATTCGTTTAGTTAAAGAACAAAAGAAATTATTAGTTAAAGACGAAGCTGAACAAAAAGCTAATGATAAACTAGTGAAACTGCTTGTTCCGAGTATGAAGAAGAAAGCAAGTCAAACATCTAATCCGTTAGAATCACTATTTGGTGGTGCCATGTCAAACTTTGGTCAAAATAACGAAGAAGAAGAGGAACCACCTACAGAAGAAATTAAAACTAAAAGATCTGAAATTAAAAGTGAACTGTTGAAAGGTAAACTTGAAGAAGAAAAAGTTAGAATTAAAGTTGAACAAGATCCAGGTGCCATGGGTATGCTTGGTACTAACCAAAATCAGCAAATGCAAGATATGATGAATCAACTTATGCCTAAGAAAAAAGTAGAACGAGAAGTTCCGGTTAAAACAGCACGTAAAATTCTTGCAGATGAATTTGCAGATGAGCTCATTGACCAAGAAACTGCGAATCAAGAAGCGATTAATTTAGCAGAACAAATGGGTATCATTTTTATTGATGAAATCGATAAAGTGGCAACAAGTAACCAAAATTCTGGTCAAGATGTTTCACGTCAAGGTGTACAACGCGATATTTTACCGATTGTTGAGGGTGGCATGGTTCAAACTAAATATGGTACTGTAAGCACGGAGCATATGCTGTTTATAGGTGCCGGAGCCTTTCACGTATCTAAACCAAGTGATTTAATTCCTGAATTACAAGGTAGATTTCCAATTCGTGTTGAATTAGAGAGTTTATCAGTATCTGACTTTGTGAGCATATTAACTGAGCCTAAGTTATCACTTATCAAACAGTATGAAGCATTATTACAAACAGAAGATGTGACAGTGAATTTCACAACAGATGCAGTTCAACGATTAGCGGAAATTGCTTATCAAGTAAATCAAGATACAGATAATATTGGAGCTAGACGTTTACACACTATCTTAGAAAAAATGTTAGAAGATTTATCGTATGAAGCACCAAATATGCCAAACGCTGTTGTAGATATTACACCACAATATGTAGACGATAAATTAAAATCTATTTCAACTAATAAAGATTTAAGTGCATTTATTTTATAATTCAAATTAAAAAGGAGCAGCAATAATGAGTCTATTATTAAAAACAAGAGAGCTTAATACACTTTTACAAAAGCATAAAGGTATTGCAGTTGATTTTAAGGATATGGCGCAAACAATTAGTAGCGTTACAGTGACAAATGTATTTATCGTATCTAGAAAAGGGAAAATATTAGGATCAAGTTTAAATGAACTATTAAAAAACGAACGTATTATTCAAATGCTTGAAAATCGTCACATCCCTACAGAGTATACAGACAAATTAATGGATGTAAAAGAAACTCAATCTAATATCGATATTGCTAACGTATTAACAGTATTCCCACCAGAAAACCAAGAGTTATTTGCACAAAGTAAAACAACTATTTTCCCAATCTTAGGTGGGGGAGAACGTTTAGGTACACTTGTACTTGGACGTGTACAAGATGACTTCTCAGAAAATGATTTAGTCTTAGGTGAATATGCAGCGACAGTAATCGGTATGGAAATTCTACGTGAAAAACATAACGAAGTAGAACAAGAAGCTAGAGACAAAGCTGCAATTAATATGGCGATAAATTCTTTATCTTACTCAGAGAGTGAAGCTATCGATCATATCTTTGAAGAGCTTGGAGGCAAAGAAGGATTATTAATCGCTTCTAAAGTAGCTGATCGTGTAGGTATTACTAGATCAGTAATTGTAAATGCGTTAAGAAAACTTGAAAGTGCCGGAGTTATAGAGTCTCGTTCTTTAGGAATGAAAGGGACATTTATCAAAGTTAAGAAAGAAAAGTTCTTAGATGAACTATCGCGCTTTAAATAATTAAGACTAAAAACGACGTAATATTTTACAATGCGTCGTTTTTAATTTGAAAATCTTTAATATTATTTTATTGCTTTATATATTTTCTTATGATATATTTAATAACGGCTAAAGAGCCAATACGCACATAAACAGTAGAAGTATAAAGGGTGCGCTGTTAATACGTCGTGTTTATACGAGCTGTTTATGGAGGTAAAAACCAATAGGAGGATTTTAATTATGGCAGTAATTTCAATGAAACAATTACTAGAAGCAGGTGTTCATTTCGGTCATCAAACACGCCGTTGGAACCCTAAAATGAAAAGATACATTTTCACTGAAAGAAATGGTATCTACATTATCGATTTACAAAAAACAGTGAAAAAAGTTGAAGAAGCTTATAACTTCATCAAGCAAATCTCTGAAGATGGTGGACGTGTACTATTTGTTGGTACTAAAAAACAAGCACAAGAATCAGTTAAAGCTGAAGCAGAACGTGCTGGTCAATTTTACGTAAACCAAAGATGGTTAGGTGGTATTTTAACTAACTATAAAACAATTTCTAAACGTATCAAACGTATTTCTGAAATTGAAAAAATGGAAGAAGATGGCTTGTTCGAAGTATTACCTAAAAAAGAAGTAGTAGAACTTAAAAAAGAATATGACCGCTTAAACAAATTCTTAGGTGGTATTCGTGATATGAAATCTATGCCTCAAGCATTATTTGTTGTTGACCCTCGTAAAGAGCGTAACGCAATTGCTGAAGCACGTAAACTTAACATCCCAATCGTAGGTATCGTGGATACAAACTGTGATCCTGACGAAATCGATTACGTTATCCCAGCAAACGATGATGCTATCCGTGCCGTTAAATTATTAACTGGTAAAATGGCAGATGCAGTCTTAGAAGGTCAACAAGGTGTATCTAATGAAGAAGTAGCAGCTGAACAAAATATTGATTTAGAAGAATCAAAAGAAGAAGCTACTGAATCAGCATCAACTGAAGAAGACACTTCTGTTGAATCAAACTAAGAATAATGTAAAATGGGTGATAAGATAATGAAGCTTATCACCTTTTTTTAAAAATAAATATTATAATTCATGAAATAATGGAGGAATTCGAAATGGCAATTTCAGCTAAACTTGTTAAAGAATTACGTGAAAAAACTGGCGCTGGTATGATGGACTGTAAAAAAGCGTTAACTGAAACTGATGGAGATATTGATAAAGCAATTGATTACTTACGTGAAAAAGGTATCTCTAAAGCAGCTAAAAAAGCTGATCGTATCGCAGCAGAAGGCTTAGTACATGTAGAAGTTAAAGGAAAAGATGCAGCAATCGTTGAAATTAACTCAGAAACTGACTTTGTTGCTCGTAACGAAGGTTTCCAAGCATTAGTTAAAGAAGTTGCTACACAAGTACTTGAAACAAAAGTTGATTCTGTAGAAGCTTTACTTGAAACTAAATTAGCTGATGGTAAATCAGTAGATGAGCGCATGAAAGAATCAATTGCTACAATTGGAGAAAAATTAAGCATTCGTCGTTTCGCAATGAAAACTAAAACTGATAACGATGCTTTCGGTAGTTACAAACATATGGGCGGACGTATTGGTGTGCTTACAGTTGTTGAAGGTACAACAGACGAAGAAGCTGCTAAAGATGTTGCTATGCATATCGCAGCTATTAACCCTAAATATGTTTCATCTGAACAAGTTAATGAAGATGAAATTGCTCACGAAAGAGATGTATTAAAACAACAAGCATTAAATGAAGGTAAACCAGAAAATATCGTTGAAAAAATGGTAGAAGGTCGTTTACGTAAATATTTACAAGAAATTTGTGCTGTAGACCAAAACTTCGTAAAAGATCCAGATCAAACAGTTGAAGCTTACTTAAAATCTAAAGGTGGAAAACTTGTTGACTTCGTACGTTATGAAGTAGGCGAAGGTATGGAAAAACGTGAAGAAAACTTTGCTGATGAAGTTAAAGGGCAAATGAAATAATCTTTCATAATGTTGAACAAGAAAGAAGACACCTTTTGTGCCTCCGTATAAAAGACAACCTTTTGTATTGGAAGACCTATTGTGTCTTCTTTACTTGTATCAATTACATATCATTACAATAGAGAGGATAAGACAATGGCTGAAACTTCAAAATACAAACGTGTTGTTTTAAAATTAAGTGGAGAAGCACTTGCAGGTGATAAGGGTAGTGGTATTAACCCTATGATAATTAAAAGTGTTGCGAGTCAAGTTGCTGAAGTTGCAAAGATGGATTGTGAAATCGCTGTAATTGTAGGTGGAGGTAATATTTGGAGAGGTAAAACAGGTGCCGATTTAGGAATGGACCGTGGTACGGCTGATTATATGGGTATGTTAGCTACAGTAATGAATGCATTAGCATTACAAGATAGTTTAGAACAACTAGAGTGTGATACTCGAGTACTTACATCTATCGAAATGAAACAAGTAGCAGAACCATATATTCGTAGACGTGCGATTAGACACCTAGAGAAAAAGAGAGTAGTCATTTTTGCTGCTGGTATTGGTAATCCATATTTCTCTACAGATACAACAGCGGCATTGCGTGCAGCTGAAGTAGAAGCTGATGTAATTTTAATGGGTAAAAATAATGTTGATGGTGTTTATTCTGCAGATCCGAAAATCGACAAAGATGCGATTAAATACGAACATTTAACACATATCCAAATGTTACAAGAAGGGTTACAAGTAATGGATTCAACTGCTTCTTCTTTCTGTATGGATAATAATATTCCATTAAATGTCTTCTCAATTATGGAAGAAGGAAACATTAAACGTGCTGTAATGGGCGAGAAAATAGGAACATTAATTACAAAATAATTTGAGGTGTAAAAAATGAGTGACATAATTAACGACACTAAAAGTAAGATGACAAAGACTATAGACAGTTTTTCTAGAGAATTAGCTAACATTAGTGCAGGTAGAGCCAACTCAAATCTACTAAATGGTGTAACTGTAGATTATTACGGAGCGCCAACACCAGTTCAACAATTAGCGAGTATCAATGTACCAGAAGCACGTTTATTAGTTATTTCACCTTATGATAAATCATCAGTTGCAGATGTAGAAAAAGCAATCATCGCTGCTAATTTAGGTGTAAATCCTTCAAGTGATGGTGAAGTAATCCGAATTTCAGTTCCAGCTTTAACTGAAGAACGACGTAAAGAGTTAGTTAAAGAAGTTAAAAAAATCGCTGAAAATGCGAAAGTTGCTATTCGTAACGTGCGTCGTGACTCAAACGACTTCTTGAAAAAACAAGAAAAAGATGGCGATATCACTGAAGATGATTTAAGATCACAAACAGATGATGTTCAAAAATTAACTGATGATTCTATTAAAGAAGTTGACAGACTGTTAGAAGAAAAAGAAAACGATATTATGTCAGTATAATCATGGTTATTACTGTACCGATGACGATTTGTTCATGCATAAGTTAGTATACGTATTTGAAACTAGCATGTGTAATAATGCTTTCATACAAGTGTAGAGAGTATTATGTTATATATGGACTGTATCAAATCAGACTTTGGTACAGTTTTTTATTTGTTTATGCAACGTACTTATTTATTATGATAAAATGGTAGATAATTGTATAAATAAGCTATTATAATATACAGAGATGACCATGCTCGGAGGAAATACCATGTTTAAAAATCTTAAAAATAAGAAGAAATCACAGTCAATTCAAGAACATAGTGATTCAGACTTACATAATATACCAGAACATATTGCGATTATTATGGATGGTAATGGTCGTTGGGCAAAAAAACGAAAATTACCACGTATTAAAGGCCACTATGAGGGCATGCAAACAGTAAAGAAAATTACTAAAGCCGCAAGTGATATGGGAATTAAGTATTTAACACTTTATGCGTTTTCGACAGAGAATTGGTCAAGACCTGAAAGTGAAGTTAATTATATTATGAATTTGCCTGTAAACTTTTTGAAAACATTTTTGCCTGAATTAATCGAAAACAATGTTAAAGTAGAAACAATTGGATTCATCGATAATTTACCTTCTTCAACATTAAAAGCCATTGATAAGGCGAAAGAAGATACGAAAAATAATACGGGCATGAAATTAATTTTTGCAATTAATTATGGCGGACGCGCGGAAATTGTGCATAGTGTGAAATCACTATACGAACAGTTGTCAAAAGAACAAGCATGTGCTGAAGACATTACTGAAGCATTAATTTCAGAACATTTATTTACTAATAAGTATCCAGATCCTGACTTATTAATTAGAACATCTGGAGAACAACGTATTAGTAATTTTTTAATTTGGCAAGTGTCATATAGTGAATTTATATTTAATGAGAAACTGTGGCCAGATTTTGATAAAAATGAATTAGAAAATTGTATAAAAATTTATCAGTCACGCCAGAGACGTTTTGGTGGGCTATAAAAGATAGGAGAATAGTATGAAAGTTAGAACTTTAACTGCGATAGTTGCCCTTATTGTCTTTCTACCTATACTACTAAAGGGTGGATTCATACTGATGTTGTTTTCGTATTTGCTTGCTTTTATTGGATTAAAAGAATTGTTGAATATGAATATGATTAAGTTTTTATCAGTTCCTGGTATCATATGTGCACTAGGTATATTAATTATTATGTTGCCGCAAGATGCTGGCACGTGGGTCAATGACTTTCAATTAAAATCTTTAATTGCGATTAGTTTTATACTTTTAAGTTATACAGTATTATCTAAAAACAGATTCAGCTTTATGGATGCAGCTTTCTGTTTGATGTCAGTGGCATACGTAGGAATAGGTTTTATGTATTTGTATGAAACTCGCTCTGAAGGATTACACTTCATATTGTTTGCATTTTTAGTTGTGTGGTTAACTGATACTGGTGCATATATTTTTGGACGCTTAATGGGCAAGCATAAATTATGGCCTGTAATTAGCCCTAACAAAACGATAGAAGGATTTATTGGTGGATTATTCTGTAGTTTATTGGTGCCATTAATAATGATTTTATTTGTGGATTTTCAAACTGTAACATGGTTATTACTGATAATCACAATTATCTTAAGTGCATTTGGACAATTAGGTGATTTAGTAGAATCAGGATTCAAACGCCACTTTGGTGTAAAAGATTCTGGTAGATTGTTACCAGGACATGGTGGGATATTAGATCGTTTTGATAGCTTTATGTTTGTATTACCACTCGTTAACATTTTATTGATACAAGTGTAGGAGTTAATGAAATAGTTCAAGTTAAATGATCTGCACTCGTATGGAAATAAAATTGAATAATGTTTATAAAGTTGTAGCGAAGGAGTTAATGAGGTAAAATAACTAACAGTCATTGTAAAGTTATTTTATTTCTTAACTCCTTTTAACAAGGTGAAATTTAATAGTCACTGATTCATAGTAAAGTACTTTTATGTTAGTGTGAAAATTGCTTAACTAATGAAGTGTTATAATAATATTCATGTGTATAACATGATACAATTACTGTTCAACTTGAATGATTTAGACAGGTTGTAACACACATTTAAACATAATCTTAAATAAAAATACGAGGTGTAGTTAATTTGAGTTTCTTAGTAACGATATTTGCATTTATTGTCGTTTTTGGTGTACTCGTATCTGTTCATGAGTATGGACATATGTTTTTCGCTAAAAGAGCGGGTATTATGTGTCCTGAATTTGCCATAGGTATGGGGCCGAAAATTTTTAGTTTTAGAAAAAATGAAACATTATATACGATTAGATTATTGCCGGTTGGTGGTTATGTTCGTATGGCTGGAGATGGTTTAGAAGAACCGCCAGTCCAACCTGGTATGCATGTTAAAATAAAAACAAATGAGCAAGATGAAATTACGCACATTATTTTAGATGACCAACACAAGTTTCAACAAATCGAAGCGTTAGAAGTAAAACAGTGCGATTTTAAAGCTGGCATGTTTATTGAAGGTGTCACTGCACATGATCAAGAACGTCATCATTTTAATATTGCGAAAAAAGCTTATTTTGTGGAACATGGAAGTTTAATTCAAATTGCGCCACGTAATCGTCAATTCACATATAAAAAGCCATATCAAAAATTCCTTACACTATTTGCTGGGCCACTTTTCAATTTCTTGCTTACTTTAGCATTGTTTATTGGACTTGCCTATTATCAAGGAACACCAACCAATACAGTAGATAATGTACAAGGGAATTCACCAGCCGATAAAGCTGGCTTGCAAAGTGACGATACAATTGTAAAGATTGGTAGTCATAATATAGATGATAAAAGTGATATAGATGAGGCATTGCAAGACAATAAAGACAAAACAACACAACTTACCATTAAACGAGATGGTAAAACCGAAAATTTAAATATAAAACCAAAGAAAATAGAACAGCAATTAACAAAAACTAAAACAGAAACACGATATATTTTAGGTTTTGAATCTCAAACAGAACATACAATATTTAAGCCGATACTGTCAGGAATTACACAATCTGTAGAAGCTGGTAAATTGATATTTACTGCGATTGTAAGTATGATAGCAAGTATTTTTACAGGTAATTTCTCATTCGACATGTTAAATGGTCCGGTAGGTATTTATCACTCGGTAGATTCAGTGGTGAAAACTGGTATTATTAATTTAATTTCATGGACTGCATTATTAAGTGTTAACTTAGGTTTAATGAACTTGTTACCAATTCCGGCGTTAGATGGTGGCCGAATTTTATTTGTTATTTATGAAGCTATTTTTAGAAAACCTGTAAATAAAAAAGCTGAAACAACGATCGTAGCTATTGGCGCAGTCTTTGTTTTAATAATTATGGTATTAGTAACGTGGAATGATATACAACGTTATTTCTTATAAGATTAGGAGGAGCAATTAAATGAAACAATCTAAAGTTTTTATACCAACAATGAAAGAAGTACCTGCTGGTGCAGATGCATTAAGCCATCGTTTATTGTTGAAAGCTGGACTAATAAAACAAAGCACAAGTGGTATTTATAGCTATTTACCATTAGCGGCACGCGTATTAAATAATATTGAAACAATTGTGCGTGAGGAAATGGAAGCTATCGATGCAGTTGAAATTTTAATGCCAGCATTACAACAAGCGGAATTATGGGAAGAATCAGGTCGTTGGGGGTCTTACGGTCCAGAATTGATGCGTTTAACAGACCGTCATGGTAGAGAATTTGCCTTAGGACCTACGCATGAAGAAGTCGTAACATCGATTGTGCGAGATGAACTGAAATCTTATAAGCAATTACCATTAACATTATTCCAAATTCAATCTAAATTTAGAGATGAAAAGAGACCTAGATTTGGGTTATTACGTGGCCGTGAATTTATTATGAAAGATGCTTATTCATTCCATGCAGATGAAGCATCACTAGAAACAACATATCAGGATATGTCACAAGCATATACAAATATATTCCGTCGAGTAGGCTTAAACGTCCGTCCAGTAGTAGCTGATTCTGGTGCTATCGGTGGTAGCCATACACATGAATTTATGGCGTTGAGTGATATTGGAGAGGATACGATTGTTTACAGTGAAACAACAGACTATGCTGCCAACATTGAAAAAGCAGAAGTAGCTTATGTACCGAATGTTAAACACGATGATGTTAAAGAGTTAACAAAAATCGAGACACCTAATGTTCACACTGCTCAAGAGTTAGCTGATTTCTTAAATAAACCATTAGATGAAATTACAAAATCAATGATTTTCAAAGTTGATGGTGAATTTATCATGGTGTTAGTAAGAGGTCATCACGAAATAAATGATGTGAAACTAAAAGCTTACTTTGAAACAGATCACATTGACTTAGCGACACAAGCTGAAATTGTAAATTTACTTGGTGCTAATCCTGGTTCATTAGGTCCGATTTTTGAAAAAGATATTAAAATTTATGCAGATAACGCATTACAAGATTTAAATAATATTGTAGTCGGTGCCAATGAAGATGGTTACCATTTACTAAACGCTAATGTCGATAGAGATTTCACTGTAGAAAATTATGGGGACTTCAGATTTATTCTTGAAGGTGAATCATTAGCAAACGATGCTGGTATTGCAAAATTTGCAGAAGGCATTGAAGTAGGACAAGTGTTTAAATTGGGTACAAAATATTCTGAAGCAATGAATGCAACATTTTTAGATAACCAAGGCAGAGCACAACCATTATTAATGGGTTGTTACGGTATTGGAGTGTCTCGTACGTTGAGTGCAGCTGTTGAGCAAAATAATGATGATAGTGGTATTATCTGGCCAAAAGCAATAGCACCTTTTGATATACACGTCATAACATTGAATCCGAAAAAAGATGAACAACGTGAATTGGGTGACCAATTGTATGATGACTTACGTCAATCTTTTGATGTGTTATATGATGATCGTAAAGAACGTGCGGGTGTTAAATTTAATGATGCTGATTTAATTGGACTTCCAGTTAGAGTAGTCGTTGGTAAAAATGCGGCAGAAGGTATTGTCGAAGTAAAACGTCGTGACACTGGCGAAAGTGAAGATGTAGCTGTGTCTGAATTGGTAGATTATGTTACAGCATTGTATGCTCAAGTAAAATAAAACAGAAGCAAAACATACTAATTTTTGCTATAATATATAACGTATTTTAAATGTTCGAAAGTAAATGCATCATTGTAACTGTACAATGGTGCATTTATTATAGTTATAAATGCTAAATGTAGAGGTTTAATTATAAAAGTGTAATATAAAGTAAGGTGGTTTTCGTCATGACAATGACAAATCAGGAAAAATTTAGAATCCTAGCTGACCAAATAAAAATTGCAAACCAACTTGATTCTACTATCCTAGAAAATGGTGAATTAAAAAGGATAGATGTGTCATCAAAGAATAGGACATGGGAATTTCAAATTGCGTTGCCACATTTTTTATCCATTGAAGATTATCTGTTATTTACGAATGCTATAACTGAAGAATTTAAAACAATAGCCGATGTTAGATGGAGTTTTGAAATTACAGATACGTCACAACAAGATGAATATGTATTGAAGTATTTCAGTCATTGTATCGACCAAACACAACTTTCTCCAAAAGTAAAAGGACAGCTTAAGCAAAAACGTTTAATTATGTCAGGCGATGCTATTAAAGTTATGTGCCAAAATGATGTGGAACGTAACCATTTTGATAAAGCATGTAATGGTAGTTTAGTTAAAGCATTAAAAACATGTGGTTTTAACATTAATAAAGTGATATTTGAAACCGATAATGTCAGTACGGAAGATGATTTAGCTTCATTAGAAGCACATATACAAGAAGAAGATGAGAAAAGTGCTAAGGAAGCCACTGAAAAACTTGAAAAAATGAAAGCTGAAAAAGCCAAACAGCAAGATAATAATGAAAGTGCTGTAAGTAAGTGTCAAATAGGAAAACCAATTCAAGTTGAAAATGTGAGACCTATAGAATCGATTATTGAAGAAGAATTCAAAGTTGCTATTGAAGGTGTTATTTTTGATATTAACTTAAAAGAGTTAAAAAGTGGACGACATATTGTCGAATTAAAAGTAACAGATTACACAGATTCATTAGTATTAAAAATGTTCACACGTAAAAATAAAGATGATTTAGCACACTTCAAGGCATTAAGTGTAGGTAAATGGGTTAGAGCACAAGGTCGTATTGAAGAAGATACTTTTGTGCGTGACTTAGTGATGATGATGGCAGATATTGAAGAAATAAAAAAAGCATCAAAACAAGATAAAGCAGAAGACAAAAGAGTTGAGTTTCATCTACATACAGCAATGAGTCAAATGGATGGCATCCCTAATATTGGATCTTACGTAGAACAGGCTGCTAAATGGGGGCATAAAGCAATTGCTGTTACAGACCATAACGTAGTTCAAGCATTTCCAGATGCACATAATGCAGCTGAAAAGAATGGAATTAAAATGATTTATGGTATGGAAGGTATGTTAGTCGACGATGGTGTACCAATTGCCTATAAACCAACGGATAGAAATTTAAAAGACGCTACGTATGTGGTATTTGACGTTGAGACGACTGGATTATCAAACCAATACGATAAAATTATTGAACTTGCTGCGGTGAAAGTGCATGATGGTGAAATAATTGATAAATTTGAACGCTTTAGTAATCCACATGAGCGTTTATCAGAAACTATTAAAAATTTAACTCATATATCTGATGACATGTTAGTCGATGCGCCAGAAGCGGATGAAGTATTAACAGAATTTAAAGAATGGGTCGGAGATGCTATATTTGTAGCTCATAATGCATCATTTGATATGGGCTTTATCGACACAGGATATGAGCGTGCTGGATTAGGTGCATCAACAAATGGTGTTATTGATACGTTAGAGCTATCCAGAACAATTAATACCGAATACGGTAAACATGGATTGAATTTCTTAGCTAAAAAATACGGCGTAGAATTAACACAGCACCATAGAGCAATTTATGATACCGAAGCAACAGCATACATTTTCATTAAAATGTTGAAACAGTTAGAGTCACTGAATGTATCGAATCATCAAGATATTAATAAATCATTATCAAATGAAGATGCATATAAACGTGCACGTCCAAATCATGTAACATTAATTGTACAAAACCAAGAAGGTTTGAAAAATTTATTTAAAATTGTTAGCGCGTCATTGGTACAGTACTATTACAGAACGCCTCGTATACCGCGTTCTTTATTAGATGAACACCGTGAAGGCTTGTTAGTAGGTTCAGCATGTGATGAAGGTGAAATTTTTACTGCAGTTATGCAAAAAGATCAATCACAAGTGGAAAAAATTGCTAAATACTATGATTTTATTGAAATGCAACCACCTGCACTATATCAAGATCTAATTGATCGAGAATTGATAAGAGATAATAATACTTTACACGAAATATATGAACGTCTTATTCAAGCAGGTGCTGCGGCTAACATACCAGTGATTGCGACAGGTAATGCGCATTATTTATACGAACATGATGCCATCGCACGTAAAATTTTAATTGCCGCTCAACCTGGTAACCCATTAAATCGTTCGACACTACCGGAGGCGCACTTTAGAACTACAGATGAAATGCTTGATGAATTCCATTTTCTAGGTGAAGAAAAAGCTTATGAAGTAGTTGTAGCGAATACTAACGCACTCGCAGATCGTATTGAGCGTGTCGTACCTATTAAAGATGAACTTTATACGCCACGTATGGACGGTGCAAATGAAGAAATTCGCGAAATGAGTTATGGCAATGCTAAAGCGTTATATGGTGAGGATTTACCACAAATAGTTATCGACCGTTTAGAAAAAGAGCTAGCGAGTATTATCGGTAACGGTTTCTCAGTGATTTACTTAATTTCACAACGGTTAGTGAAAAAATCATTGGATGATGGCTATCTTGTAGGTTCTCGTGGTTCTGTAGGTTCAAGCTTTGTTGCTACTATGACAGAAATTACCGAAGTAAACCCATTACCACCTCATTATATTTGTCCTAAATGTAAAACAAGTGAATTCTTTAATGATGGTTCTGTAGGTTCTGGTTTTGATTTACCAGATAAATCTTGTGAAACATGTGGTAGCGAGTTAATTAAAGAAGGACAAGATATTCCATTTGAAACATTTTTAGGTTTTAAAGGCGACAAAGTACCTGATATTGACCTTAACTTCAGTGGTGAATATCAACCAGAGGCACATAACTACACTAAAGTGTTATTTGGTGAAGATAAAGTGTTCCGTGCGGGTACGATAGGTACTGTAGCTGAAAAAACAGCTTTTGGTTTTGTAAAAGGATTTTTAAATGACCAAGGCATCCATAAACGAGGTGCAGAAGTTGATCGTTTAGTAAAAGGATGTACTGGTGTTAAGCGTACAACTGGGCAACATCCAGGTGGTATTATCGTAGTGCCTGATTATATGGATATTTATGATTTTACACCGGTGCAATATCCAGCTGATGATCAATCATCTTCATGGATGACAACACATTTTGATTTCCATTCGATACACGATAATGTATTGAAGTTAGATATTTTAGGACACGATGATCCAACGATGATTCGTATGTTACAAGATTTATCAGGTATTGATCCAAAAACAATACCAGTAGACGATAAAGCAACTATGGGTATATTTAGTTCTCCTGAGCCTTTAGGTGTAACAGAAGATGAAATATTATGTAAAACAGGAACTTTCGGTGTACCAGAGTTTGGTACAGGATTTGTTAGACAAATGTTAGAAGACACAAAACCTACTTCTTTTTCAGAATTAGTTAGAATTTCTGGACTATCCCATGGTACTGACGTGTGGTTAGGTAATGCACAAGATCTTATTAGATCAGGAACATGTGATTTATCCAGCGTTATTTGTTGTCGTGATGATATTATGGTGTATTTAATGTATAACGGCTTAGAGCCATCATTAGCCTTTAAAACAATGGAGTTTGTGCGTAAAGGTAAAGGTTTAACAGATGACATGGTAGAGGCTATGGTAGATAACGAAGTACCAGATTGGTATTTAGATTCATGTCGTAAAATTAAATACATGTTCCCGAAAGCTCACGCAGCTGCATATGTATTAATGGCGGTAAGAATTGCTTACTTTAAAGTACATCATCCATTATTTTATTATGCAAGCTACTTTACAGTAAGAGCTTCTGACTTTGATTTAATTTCTATGATTAAAGATAAAGAAGGTATCAGAAATACGGTTAAAGATATGTATAGTCGATATATGGACTTAGGAAAAAAAGAAAAAGACACACTAACAGTATTAGAAATAATGAATGAAATGGCACAACGTGGCTATAGAATGCAACCTATCAGCTTAGAGAAAAGTAAAGCTTTCGAGTTTGTTATAGAAGAAGATAGTTTAATTCCTCCATTTATTTCGGTACCAGGATTAGGTGAGAATGTTGCGAAACGAATCGTAGATGCACGTGAAGAAGGTCCATTTTTATCGAAGGAAGATTTAAACAAAAAAGCCGGTTTATCACAAAAAGTTATTGACTACCTTGATGAATTAGGTTCATTACCAAATTTACCAGATAAAGCACAACTATCAATTTTTGATATGTAAAATTAAGCATGTATGAAGAAAATAAAGTTAAGCTAAATATTTATGTAAGATATGTAAATATACACTTCAGCTCAACGTTAATACGAGCTTGCATATATACTTATTTGTGCCCATCATGAACATATGGTATAATATATTTGTTAAAAGATTAGACTCAGGCAGGAAGAGTGGGCTTATTACCCGCTCTTTTCTATTTGCCAAAAAAGGAGGTCAGCATGAGTAAAATAATTCAACAAGTTGAAGCATTGATTCAACCTGTATTAACTGACTTAAATTATGAATTAGTGGACGTTGAGTTTACAAAAGAAGGTAAAGATCATTTTTTAAGAGTGTCAATCGATAAAGAAGGCGGCGTAGACTTAAATGATTGTACGTTAGCATCTGAAAAAATAAGTGAAGTTATGGATGAAAATGATCCAATTGAACAAATGTATTATTTAGATGTTGCTTCACCAGGAGCCGAAAGACCAATTAAAAATGAACAAGATTTCCAAAACGCTGTGAATAAACCTATTTTTGTCTCATTGTATGCACCAATCGAAAGTGAAAAAGAATGGTTAGGTACATTACAAGCTGTCAACGAGGAACATATAGTTATGGAAGTTAAAGATAAAGCAAAAACTAAAAATATTGAAATTCCAAGAAACAAAATTGCTAAAGCACGTCATTCTGTAATGCTTTAAGTGATTAGGAGGGGACAAAGTGTCAAGTAACGAGTTATTGTTAGCTACTGAATATTTAGAAAAAGAGAAAAAGATTCCAAGAGAAGTGCTGATTGATGCAATTGAAGCAGCTTTAATTACTGCTTATAAAAAGAACTATGATAGTGCGCGAAATGTTCGTGTTGAATTAAATATGGACGAAGGCGTATTTAAAGTTATAGCGCGCAAAGAAGTTGTTGAGGAAGTATTCGATGATCGTGACGAAATCGATTTAAGCACAGCACTTGTTAAAAACCCAGCGTATGAATTAGGTGATATATATGAAGAAGATGTGACACCTAATGACTTTGGACGTGTGGGCGCACAAGCTGCAAAACAAGCAGTTATGCAACGTTTAAGAGATGCAGAGCGCGAAATTTTATATGATGAATTTATCGATAAAGAAGAAGACATTGTTACTGGTCTAATCGATAGAGTAGATCATCGTTATGTGTATGTTAATTTAGGACGCACTGAAGCAGTACTTTCAGAAGCTGAAAGAAGTCCTAATGAAAAATACATTCCTAATGAGAGAATTAAAGTCTTCGTTAACAAAGTAGAACAAACAACAAAAGGACCTCAAATATATGTGTCTAGAAGTCATCCAGGCTTACTAAAACGTTTATTTGAACAAGAAGTACCAGAAATATTTGATGGCACAGTAGTTGTTAAATCAGTCGCACGTGAAGCGGGTGACCGTTCAAAAATTAGTGTGCACTCAGATAATCCAGACATTGATGCTGTAGGTGCTTGTGTAGGTTCTAAAGGTGCACGTGTAGAAGCAGTAGTTGAAGAGCTTGGTGGCGAAAAAATTGATATAGTGCAGTGGAATGAAGATCCAAAAGTTTTCGTTCAAAATGCGTTAAGTCCATCACAAGTGCTTGAAGTTATTGTAGATACTGAAAACCAATCAACAATAGTTGTAGTACCAGATTATCAACTATCATTAGCAATTGGTAAGCGTGGACAAAATGCACGTTTAGCAGCTAAATTAACTGGTTGGAAAATTGATATCAAATCTGAAAGTGACGCACGTGAAGCAGGTGTATATCCTCATGTTGCAACAGATGAAGATGAGGCAATTGCTGAAGAGGATACATTGTCATTATCTGAAGAAGCAGATGTAGCAATTGAACAAGATATAGACGCAACACCAGACGACGAAGAACAAGAAAAATAATTGGGGTGATTACTTTATGAAAAAGAAAAAAATTCCAATGCGTAAATGTATACTATCCAATGAAATGCACCCGAAAACTGACATGATTAGAGTGGTAATTAATAAAGATAATGAAATCTTCGCTGATGCTACAGGTAAAAAACCGGGACGCGGTGCATATGTTTCTAAAAATGTCCAACAAGTTGAAGAAGCACAGCAAAAAGGTGTATTAGAAAAATACTTTAAAGCTGATGCTGACACTTTAGCAACAGTATACCAAGAAATTATTCGATTGATTTATCGTGAAGAGATTCCAAAATGAATAAAGAAAATATCGTGAATTTTTTAGGATTAGCTATGCGTGCAGGCAAAGTAAAAACAGGTGAAGCTGTAGTTCTTAATGAAATAAAAAAGAACAAAGTTAAGCTTGTTATTATTGCTTCAGATGCTTCTGACAATACTACAAAAGTAGTGCAAAATAAATGTGAAAGTTACCATATATCATTTCGAATATTTGGAACTAGAACGGAATTAGGACAAGCTATAGGAAAATCTGACCGTGTGCACATCGGTATTACTGATCAGGGTTTTGCTAAAAAGCTATTGTCTATGATAGAAGAATATCGTAAGGAGTGACTATATGAGTAAACAAAGAATTTACGAATATGCTAAAGAATTAAATTTAAAAAGTAAAGATGTAATTGATGAATTAAAAAAAATGAATGTGGAAGTATCAAACCACATGCAAGCATTAGAAGACGATCAAATTGCCCAATTAAACAAGAAGTTTAAACCGAGCACTCAATCGAATAATAAAGCTAATGCGTCAAAAGCTGACAAACCAGCTCAAAATAATCAAAAACAACAGCAAAAAAATAACCAAAAACCTAATAAAAACAAAAAGCAACAGAACAAAAAGAATAATGGTAAACAAAATAAAAAACAACAACGTGACAGTCAACCAGAAGTAAAAGAAATTCCAGCTAAAATAACTTATCAAGATGGTATTACTGTTGGTGAATTAGCAGAAAAAATAAATGTAGATTCTTCTGAAATAGTTAAAAAATTATTCTTACTTGGCATTATGGCCAACATTAATCAATCATTAGATGAAGAAACACTTGAATTAATTGTTGATGATTATGGTGTTGAAATTGAAAAAGAGATAGTTATTAATGAAGAAGATTTATCAATTTATTTTGATGATGAAGAAGACGATGAAGATGCAATTGAAAGACCGGCTGTTGTTACAATTATGGGTCATGTTGACCATGGTAAAACGACTTTATTAGATTCAATTCGTCACACGAAAGTAACTGCTGGTGAAGCTGGTGGCATAACTCAGCATATTGGTGCTTATCAAATCGAAAATGATGGCAAGAAAATCACATTTTTAGATACACCAGGTCACGCAGCCTTTACGACGATGCGTGCACGTGGTGCTCAAGTTACGGATATTACTATTTTAGTAGTTGCTGCTGATGATGGTGTAATGCCACAAACAATTGAAGCTATTAATCACGCCAAAGAAGCAAATGTTCCAACAATTGTCGCAGTAAATAAAGTTGATAAGCCGACTGCTAATCCGGATCGTGTGATGCAGGAATTAACAGAATATGGTTTAGTACCTGAAGACTGGGGCGGCGATACGATTTTCGTACCACTTTCAGCATTAAGTGGTGATGGTATCGATAGTTTATTAGAAATGATAGTTTTAGTGTCAGAAGTACAAGAATTAAAAGCTAATCCTGATAAACGCGCAGTAGGAACTGTTATTGAAGCTGAGTTAGATAAATCACGTGGACCTTCTGCTTCTCTACTAGTACAAAATGGTACATTAAATGTTGGAGATTCAATTGTTGTTGGAAATACGTATGGTAGAATTCGTGCAATGGTCAATGATTTAGGTCAACGAATTAAATCAGCTGGACCATCAACACCAGTAGAAATTACAGGTATTAATGATGTGCCACAAGCAGGAGATCGTTTTGTTATTTTCTCAGATGAAAAACAAGCACGTCGTATTGGTGAAGCACGTCATGAAGAAAATATTTTACAACAACGTCAAGAAAGTAAAAATGTATCACTAGATAATTTATTCGAACAAATGAAACAAGGTGAGATGAAAGACCTGAATGTTATCATCAAAGGTGATGTTCAAGGTTCCGTAGAAGCACTTGCAGCATCATTGATGAAAATCGATGTTGAAGGCGTAAATGTACGTATTATTCACACTGCAGTAGGTGCGATTAATGAATCAGACGTAACATTAGCAAATGCTTCAAACGGTATCATTATCGGTTTTAATGTTCGTCCAGATACAGGTGCGAAACGTTCAGCAGAAGCTGAAAACGTAGATATGCGTTTACACCGAGTTATATACACAGTTATCGAAGAAATAGAATCTGCCATGAAAGGTATGCTTGATCCAGAATTCGAAGAACAAGTAATCGGACAAGCAGAAGTTCGTCAAACATTCAAAGTATCAAAAGTAGGTACAATTGCTGGTAGTTATGTTACCGATGGCAAAATCACTCGAAATGCAGGCGTTCGTGTCATCAGAGACGGTGTCGTACAATTTGAAGGTGAATTAGACACACTTAAACGTTATAAAGATGATGTTAAAGAAGTGGCACAAGGATACGAATGTGGTATCACAATTGAAAAATATAATGACCTTAAAGAAGGCGACATTATAGAAGCCTATGAGATGGTAGAAATAAAAAGATAACTTAGATAATGAAAAAATACACTTCTGGTTGTTTAAGAAGTGTATTTTTTCGTTAAAAAGGAATAGTTAATGATCGATTGACAATAAGTGTCTAGGCAATCGTTTAAACTTGTAAGTGAAAATGTGATGGAGGAATTTATATGACAACTAAGCAGTTAAATAATTTAAATCACTTTTGGAAACAATATCTTGCAAATTATAACAATGAGTACAGTGAGAAGACTTTGAATTTAATTGCTGACAATAATGACATTACTGCATTTTTACATCCTGAAGACCTAGAGTATTTTAAATCGCAATTTGGCAATGATTTTACAACTATTCCTAGATTTGAAAAAATGATAAATTTTGCAAATAATAAAATTTTCGTTGATAAGCAGCGACACAATATATTACTAAAAGACAAGCCGATTAATCCAATGATTCCTCAACCTTATTTTGGTAATCCAAAGAAAGCTGACATTATTATTTTAAATAAACAACCTGAAAATGACTTTCGCACAGACAATCCGTTAGTTGACGGTGAACGTAAAATCCGCTTGAGAAATCGTATTTTGCAAGATTTGCGCGGAAATGAGCTGGGATTTGATGAGAAAAAATTTCTACCATATGAAGATCAACACATATGGTTTATGAAATACTTTTACAGTGAATCCTCTATTTTAAAACAATTTAATATAGATCCAAACAGACTTATGTTATTTAACTATTTTCCGTATCAAACCAGTTACCAAGCCGGTGTGCCTAAAGAATTCTTAACACTAAGTGGACATACCTTACCTTCACAACGTAAAATTGGTGAATTATTTGCGAATATGGTAAGAGATGGTCGTAAGAGAATATTTATTGTACGTGAAGAAGAATTTTGGACTTCTAACTTTATAAAAGTATTTACACCTGAAGAATGTCAAATGTTAATAGATAATATGTTTGTTTTTGCTTCAAAACAAAACAAGTATTTAACATTAGGTAATATTTTAAGTTATAGAGAGCAGTTGGAAAAATTAAAACAAAAAAGGACATTGTCAAAAAGTGATTTTTATAAGTGGAAACAACATTTAAAAGAAGATCGCTTAATGGGTAAATCAGATATTTATCAAGCATTAAATAATTTTTAGACTAAAGGGGCGTCTGTACTGACGTCCCTTTATTTAACGTCTGATTTATGATGAATAGTGTGCTAAAGCAGCTGTTAAATGGTTGATATACGCCTCTTTATAATTTTGAGGGCTAATAATTTTAATCTTTTGAGGAAACCGTTTAGCTACAGATAGACATTCTATTTGCGACATAATAACTTCAGCAGTTTTAAAATTTTCGGTGGAATCGTAGTCAAGGATAACATATTCATTTTGTAAACAATGCCATAAGCTATTGTCACATTGAATTGTCACTATATTAGTAAGTTGCATAATGGAAATATCGTAAGATGTAGTAGTTGAAGTTAATTTGACAATATCACTAAAACGTATAGAACTTATTGTGGAGTTATAAATGTATGTCAGCCAATAATTGTCGTCGATATAATGTATGTATAACGGACTGACATAAATTGTAGTATTTTGGGATGTATGAATGTTTATATTAAATTTATTATTGATACATTGGGTTGCTTCAATTAATGTTTCTGAAAATATCTTGTTCTTACTCACCTGAAAATTATTAAGTAAATTATGTATATACCATTTATGATGCTGATTGGATAAAGAATATTGTTTTAAAAATCGATAACTTTCTTCTTGTATAAAGGGTAATGTTTCTTTCATTTGGTATAATAAGGCAATTATCATTTGCTTTCTAATTTTGATAGGTATCGTTTGTAAACTATGCATTGCTGTTGTGGTGTCATATGCTACTTTAGCTTTTTGATCAACCCAAGTGTCATCTTCGAAAATAAAATTATTTATATCACTAAAATCTCTTTGGATTGAACGTTCATTTACGTTTAATTTATGTGCTAACTCACTTTTGTTCAACTTCATTCCATGTAATAAACGAGTATATATGTATAAAACTCTTTCTGTTTTCTCCAACCAATTACTCCTCCCAATAATATTTTGAGCTTTTAAATTATACCACACTTAATTTATTTGGAATATAGTTTTTGTATTTAAAGTTATTTTACATTTTTATAAATAACATAACTTTATTGATATGAAATTGTGGTAAGTTAAAATTGTGATATAACAGTTAAGCAATAAAATTAAACAGTTAGGAAGTTAAATCGTTTTGAAAATCTTAATTTTATGTAACTTTATTACATGATTTAACAGTTAGGAATAAAAATAGTGCTTAACTGTATATATATATAGTACGATATAAATTTTTAGGTGATAGATTTTTACTATGCAAAAGTAAGATTTTATTAAACGAGTTAAATAATGGAGAAATAAGGTTTGACGTTAAAGATTGAACTATCTTATAATTTGAAGTAAGTAGACTATCTCATGAGTATATGCGAGGTGATATTAATGAATATGAGAGCAGAACGTGTCGGAGAACAAATGAAACAAGAAATCATGGACATCGTTAACAATAAAGTGAAAGATCCACGTATCGGATTCTTAACAATTACAGATGTGGAAGTAACGAATGACTTATCCATAGCAAAAGTGTACTTAACTGTATTAGGAAACGATAAACAAGTAGATGATACTTTTAAAGGTCTTGAAAAAGCAAAAGGCTTTATAAAATCTGAGTTAGGTTCAAGAATGAGATTACGTATAATACCTGAATTAAACTTTGAATATGATGAATCTATAGATTACGGTAATAAAATTGAACGTATGATACAAGATTTGCATAAAAAAGATTAATGGTGGGCTGGGACATAAATCAGTAGTGATTTGGAGTTCCAGCTTTTTCAATATTTAAAGCTAGTTGAAATAGAAAGTAAAGGACGTAGTGTATATGTATAATGGTGTATTGCCAGTATTTAAAGCTCGTGGCTTAACTAGTCATGATGTGGTTTTTAAATTGCGGAAAATTTTAGGCACGAAAAAAATTGGACACACTGGAACGCTTGACCCAGAAGTTTCAGGTGTCTTACCAATTTGCATTGGACCTGCAACTAAAGTCAGTGATTATATTATGGATATGGGCAAGACTTATCGTGCTACTGTATCAATTGGACGAAGTACTACGACTGAAGATCAAACAGGGGATATTTTAACTGAACAGCAAGTGGATACAACAATGATTACTACAGCAAAAATTGACGCAGTTCTCAAAGCCTTTGAAGGCACAATTACGCAAATTCCGCCGATGTATTCTTCAGTTAAAGTGAACGGCAAAAAACTATACGAATATGCACGTAACAATGAAGAAGTTGAGCGACCACAAAGACAAGTGGAGATATATGATATAATGAGATTGAGTGATTTAACATTTGACCAAGCACAATGTCATTTTGATATTCGAGTGTCATGTGGCAAAGGTACTTACATACGAACTTTAGCCACAGACATAGGTAAAGCATTAGATTTACCAGCGCATATGTCATTGTTAACGAGAATCAATAGTGGTGGTTTTGATATTGACGAGAGTATGACTTTGGAAACAATAGCGGAATTGCATGAGCAAGAAGCGTTACAAGATAAACTCTTTCCTATAGAATATGGTTTAAAAGGGTTGCAGGCCATTAATGTATCGTCTGAGAAACTAAAATCACAAATTCTAAATGGTCAAAAATTTGCGAAACAAACTTTTGAAGAAGTAATTGATGATACTGTTGTGATGATAGATAGTGCTACAAAAAAAGCACTTGCAATCTATGTACCGCACCCTACCAAATCAGATGAAATAAAACCTAAGAAAGTTTTTAACTAAAGGAGATATACACATGAAAGTGATAGAAGTGACTCATCCAATTCAAGCAGACCAATATATCACAGAGCCAGTAGCAATGGCATTTGGCTTTTTTGATGGTATGCATAAAGGACATGCTAAAGTATTCGAAACGTTGCAACAAAAAGCAGAAGCAAACAATTTGAAAAAAGCTGTCATGACTTTTGATCCCCATCCTTCAGTTGTGTTAAATCCTGAAAAGAAACGTACTGATTATTTAACACCAATAGATGATAAGATTGAAATAATGGATGAATACGGCATTGATTATTGTATTGTTATCAATTTTTCATCAAAATTTGCTGATGTGCTAGCTGAAACATTTGTTGAGGAATACGTTTTAAAAAACAATGTAAAACAAATTATTGCAGGCTTCGATTTTACTTTTGGTAAATTTGGTAAGGGCAACATGATGACTTTAGACCAATTAGAGCAATGTGAAACAACTATTGTCAGTAAACAAGAAATAGAATCAGAAAAAATTTCGACAACAGAAATTCGCAAAGCTTTAAAAGAAGGAAACTTACAAAAGGCAAATAATGAATTGGGCTATCACTATCGCATTAAAGGAACAGTTGTACAAGGCGAAAAAAGAGGTAGAACTATAGGCTTCCCAACAGCCAATATTCAGCCTAGTGGTGATTATGTGTTACCTAAAAAAGGGGTTTACGCTGTTAGTATGAATATTGGGGCTAGTGATAAATATTATCGTGGAGTTGCAAATGTTGGTGTGAAACCAACATTTCATGACCCATCAAAAGCACAAATAGTTATAGAAGTGAATTTGTTTGATTTTAAAGAGGATATCTATGGTGAACGAGTGACTGTTTACTGGCATCATTTTTTGCGTCCAGAAGTGAAATTTGATGGTATCGATCCACTAGTAGAACAAATGCACAAAGATAAAGATCAAGCAAAATATTTATTAGCTGTTGATTTTGGTGATGATATATCATATAATATTTAAGTCGAATGTAATTATTTACATTGCAATCCTTTCTCTTGGCAAGTCGAAACTCCGACGCTTTGCTCGGATTGAGGTGTATAGTTTAAATTAAAAGGAGGAAATTGATATGGCAATTTCACAAGAACGTAAAAATGAATTAATTAAAGAATATCGTACACACGAAGCGGACACTGGTTCTCCAGAAGTTCAAATCGCTGTATTAACTGCTGAAATTAACGCTTTAAATACACACTTACGTACGCATAACAAAGACCACCATTCACGTCGTGGTTTATTGAAAATGGTAGGTCGTCGTAGACACTTATTAAACTATTTACGTGGTAAAGATATCCAACGTTACCGTGAATTAATTAAATCATTAGGTATCCGTCGTTAATCTTTTGACGTATGCAAAAGGGAAAGAACCAAAAGGTCCTTTCCCTTTTTTATAATCTTTTGTAGTTTATTATCCATGTAAGTATAAATTTACATAATGAAATATAAAAAAACATTAGACTAATATAAAAATAATTAAATAAATGATATGATAGAAGTAATAGATATAGGAGAGGAGATTCATAATGTCTCAAGAGAAAAAAGTTTTTAAAACTGAATGGGCGAATCGATCATTAACAATAGAGACAGGACAACTAGCGAAACAAGCTAATGGCGCTGCACTTGTCCGTTATGGTGATACAGTTGTACTATCAACTGCTGTTGCTTCCAAAGAACCGCGCGATGGAGATTTTTTCCCATTAATGGTAAATTATGAAGAAAAAATGTATGCAGCAGGTAAAATTCCTGGTGGCTTTAAAAAACGTGAAGGTCGCCCGAGTGATGAAGCTACATTAACAGCAAGATTAATAGATAGACCTATCCGTCCACTATTTCCTAAAGGTTATAAATATGATGTTCAAATTATGAACACTGTACTTAGTGCTGATCCAGATTGTTCTCCAGAAATGGCGGCAATGATTGGTTCATCAGTAGCGTTAAGTGTTTCTGACATCCCATTCCAAGGACCTATTGCAGGTGTTAACGTAGGCTTTATAGATGGAGAATACATTATTAATCCAACAGTTGAACAAAAAGCAGTTTCACGTTTAGATTTAGAAGTTGCTGGTCATAAAGATGCAGTGAACATGGTTGAAGCTGGTGCAAGTGAAATCACTGAAGAAGAAATGCTAGAAGCTATCTTCTTTGGACATGAAGAAATTCAACGTCTAGTTGCTTTCCAACAAGAAATTGTTGACTACATTCAGCCAGTGAAAAAAGAATTTATTCCAGCAGAACAAGATGATTCACTCATAGCCAAAGTAACTCAATTAACTGAAGAACAAGGTCTAAAACAAGCAGTGTTAAGATTTGATAAACAACAACGTGATGATAAATTAGACGAGCTAAAAGCGGCAGTGATCGACCAATTTATAGATGAAGAAGACCCAGAAAATGAGACATTAATTAAAGAAGTACAAGGCATTTTAAATGATTTAGTAAAAGCTGAAGTAAGACGATTAATTGCTGAAGAAAAAATCAGACCGGATGGCCGTAAAACAGACGAAATTCGTCCATTAGATTCTGAAGTAGGCTTGTTACCTAGAGCACACGGTTCAGGGCTATTCACACGCGGACAAACGCAAGCACTTTCTGTACTAACATTAGGTTCATTAAGTGAATATCAAATTATTGACGGATTAGGTGAGGAAGCAGAGAAACGCTTTATGCATCATTATAATTTCCCTAACTATTCAGTCGGAGAAACTGGACCAGTACGTTCACCGGGAAGAAGAGAAATCGGACACGGTGCATTAGGCGAAAGAGCATTGAGTCATATTATTCCAGACCCTAAAGATTTCCCTTATACGGTAAGAATTGTAAGTGAAGTACTAGAATCGAACGGTTCTTCTTCACAAGCATCAATTTGTGGCTCTACACTTGCTTTAATGGATGCAGGTGTGCCAATTAAAGCACCGGTTGCTGGTATAGCTATGGGATTAGTAACTCGTGACGATAGTTATACAATTTTAACTGATATTCAAGGTATGGAAGATGCTTTAGGCGATATGGACTTTAAAGTAGCAGGTACATCTGAAGGTATCACTGCAATACAAATGGATATTAAAATTGATGGTTTAACAAAAGAAATCATTAAAGAAGCATTAGAACAAGCACGCGAAGGTCGTTTAGCAATCTTAGATCACATGTTACAAACAATCGATACACCAAGAAGTGAGTTAAGCGCATATGCTCCGAAAGTTGTCACTATGACAATTAAATCAGCAAAAATTAGAGATGTGATTGGGCCTGGTGGTAAAAAAATCAATGAAATTATTGATGAAACAGGTGTTAAATTAGATATTGAACAAGATGGTACAATTTTCATAGGTGCAGTCGATCAAAATGCTATTGATAAAGCAAAATCAATTATTGAAGATATTACACGCGAAGCTGAGGTTGGACAAATTTATGATGCAAAAGTTAAACGTATAGAAAAATATGGTGCTTTTGTAGAATTGTTTGCCGGAAAAGACGCTTTAGTTCACATTTCACAAATTGCACAAGAACGCATTAATAAAGTCGAAGATGTATTAGCATTAGGTGACATTTTGAAAGTTAAAGTTACTGAAATAGATAAACAAGGTAGAGTAAATGCTTCTCATAAAGTATTAGAAACTAAATAATCTATATAAACAAGAAACTAGTATACGTTGTGTTGATTATACACATTTTGAAAGTTGTCAAAAAACATAACGTTAATACTAGTTTCTTTTTTTATGTCACAAAAAGTAGAAGTAAGGATACTTTTAACATGGAAATTACTTTAATAGTGTACACAGAGCCTAATATAACTTATAATATAAAATGAGATTATATATGGTCGGGGATTAAAATTAGGAGGTACCATTTTGAGTTTAATTAAGAAAAATAATAACAATATTCGCATAATCCCCCTTGGTGGAGTTGGAGAAATTGCGAAAAATATGTATATCGTTGAAGTAGACGATGAAATGTTTATGTTAGATGCTGGATTAATGTTTCCAGAAGACGAAATGTTAGGTGTAGATATTGTTATTCCTGATATTCAGTATGTCATTGAAAACAAAGAAAAGTTAAAAGGTATATTTTTAACACATGGTCACGAACATGCCATTGGTGCAGTAACATATGTACTTGAGCAAGTTGATGCACCCGTTTATGGTTCGAAGTTGACTATTGCATTAATAAAAGAAAATATGAAGGCACGTAATATTAATAAAAAAGTAAGATACTATACTGTTAATAATGATTCGATTATGCGTTTCAAAGGGGTAAATATCACTTTCTTTAACACTGCGCATAGTATTCCAGATAGTTTAGGTATATGTATTCATACATCTTATGGTGCAATCGTGTATACAGGAGAGTTTAAATTTGATCAAAGTTTACAAGGTCATTATGCACCAGACTTAAAACGTATGACTGAAATTGGAGACGAAGGTGTCTTTGCCTTAATCAGTGATTCGACGGAAGCTGAAAAACCTGGATACAATACTCCAGAAAATGTTATTGAGTCTCATATGTATGACGCGTTTACAAAAGTAAAAGGTCGTTTGATTGTCTCTTGTTATGCTTCTAACTTCATTAGAATTCAACAAGTGCTTACAGTTGCAAGCAAACTAAACAGAAAAGTGTCATTCTTAGGTCGTTCATTAGAAAGTTCATTTAACACAGCAAGAAAAATGGGCTATTTTGATATTCCCAAAGATTTGTTAATCCCGATCAATGAAGTGGAAAACTATCCTAAGAATGAAGTTATTATTATTGCAACTGGTATGCAAGGTGAACCAGTTGAAGCGTTAAGCCAAATGGCTCAAAAGAAACATAAAATTATGAACATTGAACCTGGAGATTCTGTCTTTTTAGCAATTACAGCATCTGCAAATATGGAAGTAATCATCGGCAACACTTTAAATGAGCTAGTGCGAGCTGGTGCTGAAATTTTACCGAATAATAAAAAGATTCATGCATCAAGCCATGGCTGTATGGAAGAATTAAAGATGATGATAAATATCATGAAACCGGAATATTTCATTCCTGTAAACGGTGAGTTCAAAATGCAAATTGCACATGCTAAATTAGCTAATGAAGCCGGCGTGCAACCTGAAAAAATCTTTTTAGTGGAAAAAGGTGATGTCGTTAATTATGATGGCGAAGCTATGATTCTTAACGAAAAAGTGAATTCAGGAAATGTACTTATTGATGGTATTGGTGTAGGAGATGTTGGTAACATCGTCTTACGAGATAGACATTTATTAGCCGAAGATGGAATATTTATCGCTGTTGTTACGCTAGATCCTAAAAACAGACGTATTGCTGCGGGTCCTGAAATTCAATCACGTGGATTCGTCTACGTGCGAGAAAGTGAAGCACTCCTTAAAGAAGCTGAAGAAAAAGTACGTGAAATAGTAGAGCAAGGACTATTAGAAAAACGTATTGAATGGTCAGAAATCAAGCAAAATATGCGTGATCAAATTAGCAAGCTATTGTTTGAAAGTACGAAAAGACGCCCGATGATTATTCCAGTTATTTCGGAAATTTAATATAAACCTATGAGTAAAAGAGGTTGAGGCTAATGCTTTATAAGCATGTAAAAATAGTGGTTGGGATTGCATAAAAATGTCAATCTACAAAGCTGTTTATACCTGTAGGAGGTAGTCTCTGCCTCTTCTTATTATTCATAACGCTAATTGTGAGATAGAGCATGGTAGATGTTTTTAGCATTGTGCTATGTTTAGATTAGTTTCAACTTTTTAAAAGAGGTGTAAAGTTTTGGCACAAACCAAAAAACGAGCGACGACAAGAAAAAAGGGAGCGACGACGCGTAAAAAGTCTACAAAACAACAAAAGAAACAAAAAGATAATGCGTTAAAATATGTCTTTGCGATAATCATCACTATTTTAACAATATTAGGAGCCTTTCAGTTAGGCATTGTTGGACGAATGATTGATAGCTTTTTCAATTATCTTGTAGGTACGAGTAGATACTTAACGTATATATTAATATTAATAGCTACAGTTTATATTACTTTGTATCGCGGTCTTCCTAAAACACGTAGAACAACTGGAGCAGTGATGCTACAGTTTACTTTGATTCTATTAATGCAAGTGATATATCACTTTACTCATAATAGCCAATCGAAAAGAGAACCAGTCTTATCTTTTGTCTATAAATCTTATGAAAACTCACATTTTCCAAATTTTGGTGGTGGCTTGATTGGCTTTTATTTATTGGAATTATTTATACCATTAATTTCTATTGTAGGTGTAATTATCGTTACACTGTTACTTATAATTTCAAGCGGTATCCTTTTATTAAAGCAAAAGCATCGTGATGTTTCGAAATTATTTTTAGAATCTTTGAAAGTTAAAAGTGAATCAGCATCCGACAATCTAAAAGCAAAAAGACAGCAACAAAAAGTTAAAAAAGAAGCAAAAGCGCGTGTGAAAGCTGAAAAACAAGCACAGCAAGCTGCGAAAAATGAAGAGTTGAAAGATGTATCAAACTTACCTGAAGTTAATGAAGCATCTCAAAAAGCTCAACCGGCAATTCCGATTTATGGACATAGTGATAATGAAGATGAGCACACAGCAACAGCTAAACAACCTAAAGGGCATGGCGATACTCTAACAAATGATGTGTCAGCTACAGAGGAACGTCAGAAGCACAAACAACAAAAACAACTTGCGCCTACTGAAGAAAAAGTAGAGGACAATACCGATAGTGAGTTGTCTGGTTCGATTTCAGAAGCAGGTGAAGTAGAAAACGAAGCTTATAAAGTGCCGCCACTTTCGTTGCTAAATCAACCGGCAAAACAAAAAACGACATCTAAAGCTGAAGTGCAGAAAAAAGGGCAATTGTTAGAAACTACATTAAAAAACTTTGGTGTAGATGCTCGTGTCACACAAATCAAAATTGGACCAGCCGTAACTCAATATGAAATACAACCAGCGCAAGGTGTGAAAGTAAGTAAAATTGTAAACTTGCATAACGATATTGCGCTAGCATTAGCAGCCAAAGATATTCGTATTGAAGCGCCGATTCCAGGTCGTTCGGCAGTCGGCATCGAAGTACCTAATGATAAAATTTCGTTAGTATCCTTAAAAGAAGTATTAGATGAAAAATTTCCAGCTAGCAATAAATTGGAAGTAGGATTGGGCAGAGATATTTCAGGCGACCCTATTACCGTAGAATTAAATAAAATGCCGCATTTATTAGTTGCTGGTTCAACTGGTAGTGGGAAATCAGTATGTATTAATGGTATCATTACCAGTATATTGTTGAATGCTAAACCACACGAAGTAAAACTTATGTTAATAGATCCAAAAATGGTAGAATTAAATGTATATAATGGAATTCCGCATTTATTAATACCAGTTGTAACGAATCCACATAAAGCGTCACAAGCGTTAGAAAAAGTAGTTGCAGAAATGGAAAGACGTTATGATTTATTCCAGCATTCTTCTACACGAAATATAGAAGGCTATAATGAATATATTAAACGTCAAAACCAAGAACTAGATGAAAAACAAGCTGAGTTACCTTACATTGTAGTTATTGTAGATGAGTTAGCTGATTTAATGATGGTTGCAGGAAAAGATGTTGAAAATGCAATACAACGTATTACTCAAATGGCACGTGCTGCTGGTATACATTTAATTATTGCGACACAAAGACCTTCAGTTGATGTCATTACAGGGATTATTAAAAATAATATTCCTTCAAGAATTGCATTTGCTGTTAGTTCACAAACTGACTCTAGAACAATAATAGATAGTGGCGGTGCTGATAAATTATTAGGTAAAGGTGATATGTTATATGTAGCAAATGGTGGTTCGGTAAGGACAAGGGTACAAGGTGCATTTTTAAGCGACCAAGAAGTGCAAGAAGTTGTTAATTATGTTGTGGAGCAACAAAAAGCAAATTATGTTAAGGAAATGGAGCCCGATGCACCCGTAGAAAAATCAGAAATGAAAAGTGAAGACCCACTTTATGATGAGGCATATCTATTTGTTATAGAACAACAAAAAGCAAGCACATCACTACTCCAACGACAATTTAGAATTGGTTATAACAGGGCATCAAGAATGATGGATGATTTAGAGAACAACCAAGTTATTGGACCACAAAAAGGCAGTAAGCCAAGACAAATACTTGTTGATTTAGATAACGATGAGGTGTAAATATGGAATTAACATCAGTTTATAGAGTGAAAGAATGGATAATTAACCAAATTAAAGAAGGTAAATTAGCACATGGAGAAAAACTACCTAGTAATTTAGCAATTGCTAGAGATTTAAAAGTAAAAACAGATGATGTCTATGATGGTGTAGATGAACTAATTACTGAACAAGTCTTAACTAATAATTTAGAAGAAGGTGTGAGCGTTAAATCGCTACACCCTTTCTTCTATCCATTAGGTGAATTAGTAAGTATTAGTGAAATGATTACGAATCAAGGCTATCAAGCAGGTACTGAATTTATCAGCTTAGACGAAAAGCCAGCCACATCATTAGACGCAAAATATTTGACGTTACCTGAAAAAACAATGGTTACTATTATTGAACGTATTCGCACAGCAAACCAGTTTCCTGTGGTGTATTGTTTAGATAAAGTACCCACATCAGAATTGACGTGTTATCAATATCAAACAAATAATCAATCCATTATTAATGCCATCGAGCAAAATTCTAAACGCAAAATTAGTTATGCTGAAACAGAAATAGAAGCAATTAGTTATGAACCACATATTTCAGATATTTTAAATGCGTCACCACATGAAGGACTCATGTTATTAAAGCTTATTCATTATGATAATGAACATAATCCTGTATTTTATTCATTTAATTATTTTAAAAGTAGTTTAGTAAAGTTTAAAACGGTAAGAAATAGACTATAAGCAAAAAGAAAGCGGGGAATGACAATTTGAATAACAAGTCAACGAGCAATCTTCATATTAATGTATTACCAACTTCGAAATTTAAAACCACTACGATTACATTAAAATTTATGGCCCCTTTAAACCAAGATACGGTTACTGAACGCGCTATTTTAAGTAAATTATTAATGCGTGCAACTAAAAAATGGCCGTCAGATAAAGCCTTGAATCGTCGTTTATCAGAATTATATGGCGCTTATGTTAATAGTTTTGTGTCTAAATTTAAAGATAAACATGTTATTACGATTTCATTAGAATTAGTTAATGAAAAATACCTCAAAGATACTACTCCACTGTTTGAACAAGGCATAAAATTATTAACAGAAATTATCTGGAACCCCTTAATAACTAATCAACAATTTGATGAAGGATTTTTAGCACAAGAAAAATCTTTGCTGACAAAAAAATTAGCTGCTATAGAAGATAATAAGTCACAACTCGCTTTTCTAAATTTATTGAAAAACATGTTTGGCGATCAACCATACAGTCAATTAGCGAGTGGACAAGTAGAAAACATAGCTCACATATCAAGTGCAAGTTTATATGATACATATCAATCTATGATTACTAATGATTTCTGTGCAATTTATGTTGTTGGTAATGTAGATGAACGACAAGTTAAGAATTACATACAGCAATATTTCCAAATTCAACCATCTCACTTTGATACATTTGCAACAGTAGAACCAGTCGCTACAGAACACAAGCCGAATGTTATTATCGAATATGATGAAATCGATCAAGCCAAGTTAAATATGGGCTTCGAATTTCCGGTAACTTATGGTAGTGAGGCATATTTTGCATTAGTAGTCTTTAATATGATGTTCGGTGGTGACCCATCATCCGTATTATTTAATGAAGTAAGGGAACGACAAAGTTTAGCGTACTCTATTCATTCGCAACTCGATACAAAAAATGGCTATTTATTCGTTTTAAGTGGAGTTTCAGCTGATAAATATCAAGTTGCACAAGAGACCATTATTAAAGAATTTGAAAAGTTCAAATTTGGAGAATTTAGTGATGAAAAACTTGAGTTAGCGAAAAAAGTTATTATTTCACAGCGCCATGAAGGTGAAGATCGACCAAAAAGTATTATTGAACGGATGAATAACAATCTGTTATTAACAACGGATATGACAGATCAATCGTATGTAGATGCTATTATGCAAGTGACACGAGAACAAATCATTGAGTTAGTGAATGCAGCGACGTTAAATACTATTTATATTTTAACAAAAGGAGGGGAAGCGTAATGCGCGAAAAATATTACCAACAAATCGATGAACGCGTTTTTGAAAGTACCCTTAATAATGGTTTGAAATTATTTGTCATACCAAAACAAGGATTTCAAAAGACATTTGTTACATACACTACACAATTTGGTTCTTTAGATAATAAATTTAAACCGCACAATCAAGATGAATTTGTTACAGTGCCGGATGGTGTGGCACATTTTTTAGAACATAAATTATTTGAAAATGAAGAAGAAGACTTATTTACAGCGTTTGCTGAGGATAATGCTCAAGTTAATGCTTTTACAAGTTTTGATCGTACAAGTTATTTATTTAGTGCGACAGATAATATTGAGCGAAATATTAAACGTTTATTAACTATGGTAGAAACACCTTATTTCACTAAGGAGACTGTAGATAAAGAAAAAGGTATTATCGCTGAAGAAATAAAAATGTATCAAGAACAACCTGGATATAAATTAATGTTTAACACTTTACGTGCTATGTATGATTCACATCCGATAAAAGTTGACATTGCAGGTAGTGTTGAGAGTATTTACGATATTACTAAAGATGATTTATATTTATGTTATGAGACATTTTACCATCCATCAAACATGGTGCTATTTGTTGTAGGTGACGTTGAGCCTAATGCTATTGAACAAATCGTTACAGAACATGAAGATAAACGAGATAAAGAAGCGCAACCAGTTATTCAACGTGATCCTTTAGTTGAAAAAGCTTCTGTTAACGAAAAAGTCGTAACAGAAACTATGAAATTACAGTCACCTAGACTCATGTTAGGATTTAAAAATGATCCGTTAACTAATCTTCAACCAGAGCAATTTGTACGTAAAGATTTGGAAATGACTTTATTTTTTGAATTAGTATTTGGCGAAGAAACTGATTTTTATCAATCACTACTTACAGATGAATTAATAGATGATACTTTCGGCTATCAATTTGTACTTGAACCAACATATAGTTTTTCTATCATAACGAGCGCCACGCAACAACCTGATAAATTAAAAGATTTATTATTAACAGAATTGGAACAAAAAAAAGGTCAACTCGTGGATGAAGAAGCTTTTGAATTGTTGAAAAAACAATTTATTGGAGAATTTATTACAGGTCTAAATTCACCAGAGTACATCGCTAACCAGTATACTAAATTATATTTTGAGGGTGTCAGTCTCTTTGATTTATTGGATATTGTTGAAAATATAACATTAGAGAGTGTCAACAGTACTGTACAAACATGCTTGAATATAGAACAGATGGTTGATAGTCGTTTGGAGATGAAGTAAACTATGAAAGCTGCAGTAATTGGTGGCTCAGGTACGATTGGTAAAGCCATTGTGCAACGTTTATTAGATGATGGATATGAGGTAATTGTGCAGTATCATCGTGCAGAGGTATCGACCTTAATAACGCAATTCAAAGGTTATCCAGTACAATTTGTGCAATGTGATTTAACCGCAAGTCCACAATATGAAGAACTTTTCCAATCTATACAAAATATAGATTGTTTGATTTACGCTAGCGGTACAGCTCTTTATGGTCAACTTCAAGATACTAGTGATGAAGAGATTGATCGTTGCTATCGCATTCACGTCAGAGAATGTATCCGTGTTATTAGATATTTTGTAGATCAATTAAGAATGAGTGAACAAGGCAGAATTATTGTTATTTCATCTATCTGGGGAGAAACAGGAGCCAGTCTCGAAACAGTATATTCATCAATGAAAAGTGCACAGTTAGGATTTGTGAAAGCACTAAGTCAAGAATTAGCGATGACGTCAGTTACTGTTAATGCTATATCACCAGGCATTGTTAGTGGTAATATGTCTACAGTGTGGTCAGACGAAGAATTATCTGCTATTGTGAATGAACTACCACAACAGAGATTAATTGATCCACATGAAATTGCACATACTTGTGCCTACTTATGTCATCCAATGGCTAAAAGTGTGACAGGTACAGTTCAAAAAGTAAACGGAGCCTGGTACTTATAAGTACTTAATATTGATTTACAAATTATTATGTTTCAATGTTATAATGTTCATATAATTATACTTTTTAATAGATGCGTGTGCTATTACAGTTTTATTTACGGTTGTTGTAATGCATGAAAACTAAGGGGTGTTTAGTTATGGCAGTGCCAGTAAAAAAAGAATGGTATTTAGAATATGAAATTACAATGAATAGAGCAGGTTTATTAGGCGACGTTTCCAGTTTATTAGGTATGATGGGTATTAGCATTGTAACTATAAATGGTGTTGAACAAGCGCGTAGAGGTTTGCTTATTAAATCTGATAACTTAGAAAAAGTTAGTAGATTTGAGAACATTGTGACAGAAATAGACGATATCTCAATTACAAAATTACGACAACCTGAACTAAGAGATCGTTTAGCAGTTCGTCATGGCAGATACATAGAACAAGATGCAGACGATAAAAAAACGTTCCGCTTTGAACGTGAAGATTTAGGTTTATTAGTTGATTTTATGGCAGAGCTATTTAAGGAAGAAGGTCATAAACTAATCGGTATTCGCGGAATGCCACGTGTAGGGAAAACAGAATCTATTGTAGCCGGTAGTGTTTGTGCGCATAAACGTTGGTTATTTATTAGTTCCACGCTAATTAAACAAACGGTTAGAAGTTCACTCATCAAAGGTGAATATGATTCGGATCATGTTTATATTATTGATGGTGCCGTTACTGCGCGTGAATCAAGTGAAAAACATCAAGATTTAGTTAAAGAAGTTATGAGCTTACCAGCTATCAAAGTAGTAGAGCACCCAGATTTGTTTGTGGAGGCCAGTGAATATAATATGAGTGATTTTGACTATATTATTGAGTTAAGAGAAGATAAAGACCAAGAAATTCATTATGAAGAAATGAAAAAGAAAACCGTAAAAAGTAAAAATAATTTAGATTTTAATGAAAACGGATTTGGTGATGGTTTTGGTTTCTTTCAATAATACGTACTTTTACTGTCGAGGAGGACTACAACCATGAGCTCTATAGGACAAACTTTAAAAGGTCGACGTGAACGACTTGGTATGACGCTGTATGAATTAGAGTCAAAAACCCAAATTAAACAAGCAACGTTAAAGTTAATCGAAAATAATGATTTTGATGCATTATATAATTCTGCTTATGCTGAAGGTTTTATTGAAAAATATGCTAAAGCTGTGAATATTGATTCAACACAGCTAATAGCCGCGCATAAAGAAGAGATACCACAGCAAGATAACAATATTGATGTTACCATTAATGCATTTGCGCAAGAAGACAAGCCTACTTATAGAAGTAAAAATAAAGAACCGCTACAGTTAATTGTCGTTATTAGTGCTATCGTTATAATTACTGCATTAATATGGATTTCAGCGGTCATTGTGTTGTAAGAAGTATTGATTGTTAGATTTAAATAGAGAAATGAGGATTATACATGAATATACCGAATTGGATAACCGTTTTTAGAGTTATACTAATTCCGATTTTTTTAATTTTCGCATTAGCGGATTTTGGTTTCGGTTCAGTGTCTATAATAGGCGGATATAATATTAGAATAGAATTACTAATTGCTGGAATAATATTTATTGTTGCATCGTTGAGTGACTTTGTGGATGGTTATTTAGCTCGCAAGTGGCAATTAGTAACGAATATGGGGAAATTTTTAGACCCATTAGCAGACAAATTATTGGTGTCTGCAGCATTAGTTGCATTAGTACAAATTGATTTAACAAATTCAATAGTAGCTATAATTATCATTGCTCGTGAATTCGCAGTAACTGGATTACGTTTATTACAAATTGAACAAGGTTTTGTTAGCGCAGCAGGGCAACTAGGTAAAATAAAGACAGCTGTCACAATGGTAGCGTTAGTATGGATCTTATTAGGTGACCCATTAGCTAATTGGATTGGTTTTCCTTTAGGTCAAGTATTACTGTACATTGGAGTATTCTTTACTATATTATCAGGTATCGAATATTTTTATAAAGGACGAGACGTCTTTAAAGCAAAATAATAAGTTAAAGTTTGGAACTCAAGTAAGAAACTTGTATCCAAACTTTTTTTTAGATTTTTAGGAAACATTTGTTTTATAATAAAGTGTATTACATTCAAGTATTTGATAGTGTCATTTTCGACAAGGGGGAAGAACAGCAGTGCAAATTTCAATTATCGCAGTCGGATCAGAATTATTATTAGGACAAATCGCTAATACCAATGGTCAATATCTATCTAAATTGTTTAATGATATTGGTCATAGTGTAGTTGAGCATACGGTGGTTGGTGATAATGTAGAGCGTTTAACGCGTGTAGTAAAACATGCTTTAGACAATTATGATGCTGTCGTTTTGACTGGCGGTTTAGGTCCAACTAAAGATGATTTAACAAAACATACTGTAGCGCAGTTACTTAACCGTGAACTTGTAACTGATCAAAACGCAATGAACTATATTGAACAATTTTTTGCACAACATCAACAAGTAATGACCCCAAATAATAAACAACAAGCGCTAGTTATTGAAGGTTCAAAAGTGTTAGCTAATAAAGTAGGTATGGCGCCTGGAATGTTAGTAGATTACAACGATAAAAAAGTAGTGCTATTACCAGGTCCACCTAAAGAAATGCAACCTATGGCTAAGAATGAATTATTGCCGTATTTTCTAGATGGAGAAAAAAGTATTTATTCTGAATCGTTAAGGTTTGCGGGAATAGGTGAGTCAAGAGTGGAAACGGAGCTTATGGACTTAATAGATAATCAAAGCAATCCAACAATCGCCCCATTAGCTGGTTCGCATGAAGTCAATATCAGATTAACTGCCAATGCACCTTCAAAAGCTGAATGTGTTGCCTTAATAGCACCTATCAAACAAGAAATATTAAACCGACTAGGTGATTATTACTATGGCTCTAATGAAATTACATTAGCAGAAGCATTTATGCAACAAATTACTCACTCATTTGCACTTTATGATGGCGTGACTGAAGGGCTTCTATATAGCCAAATGAGTGATTATAATTGTGATCAATTGTTGCAAGGGGTACTTATTCATGCACCACAATTTATCGACAGTACCAAGTCAATAACAGAGCAATTAACAGTTGCGACAACAATCGTTCAAAAACTATATAATACCCAAATAGGTGTAGCAGTATTGCGTCATCAAAATAAAGTTTATATAGGTATATTGAAAAATCAACAATTGCATATCGAGTCATTTAATGTGGCAACACAACAAGTTACACTAAAATCGCGTACACCGAACCAAGTATTAATACGGTTGTTAACTTATATTCAAAAACTTTAAAATAGCATTGTTAAGCACGCATGTTCGATAATTTTGAGCATAACGAACATAATACGAACAAATATTCGCAAAATACTTGAAAAAACGATAGATAGATTGTATAGTGTGATTAAGATAATTAATTGAGATGAAACTCATTTAGGAGGTCCAACATTGGATAACGAACGTCAAAAAGCTTTAGATACAGTTATAAAAAATATGGAAAAATCATTTGGTAAAGGTTCAGTAATGAAATTAGGCGACAATAAAGCTCGCAGAGTATCAAGTGTTTCAAGTGGTTCTGTAACATTGGATAATGCCTTAGGAGTAGGTGGTTATCCTAAAGGAAGAATTATTGAAATCTATGGACCAGAAAGTTCAGGTAAAACGACTGTTGCATTACATGCTATAGCTGAAGTACAAAGAAATGGTGGAATTGCAGCATTTATCGATGCCGAACACGCACTTGACCCTGTTTATGCTGAAGCTTTAGGTGTCGATATTGATAATTTATATTTATCACAACCTGACCACGGGGAACAAGGTCTTGAAATCGCAGAGGCTTTTGTTAGAAGTGGTGCGGTAGATATCGTAGTAGTAGACTCAGTTGCAGCATTAACTCCAAAAGCTGAAATTGAAGGTGAAATGGGAGATACTCATGTAGGCTTACAAGCAAGATTAATGTCTCAAGCATTACGTAAACTATCAGGGGCAATTTCTAAATCTAACACTACTGCAGTATTTATTAACCAAATCCGTGAAAAAGTAGGCGTTATGTTCGGTAACCCTGAAACAACACCTGGTGGACGTGCATTGAAATTCTACAGTTCAGTGCGTTTAGAAGTACGTCGTGCAGAGCAATTAAAACAAGGTCAAGACATTGTAGGTAATAGAACAAAAATTAAAGTTGTTAAAAATAAAGTGGCACCTCCTTTCAGAGTAGCAGAAGTTGATATTATGTACGGTAAAGGTATTTCTAAAGAAGGTGAACTTATCGATTTAGGTGTTGAAAATGATATCGTCGATAAGTCAGGCGCATGGTATTCATATAATGGAGAGCGTATGGGTCAAGGTAAGGAAAATGTAAAAACTTATCTAAAAGAAAACCCTGAAATTAAAAAGGATATTGATCAAAAATTACGTGAAAAATTAGGTATTTTTGATGGTGATATCGAAGAAACCGAAGAATCCGAAGAATCAACACCGAATTTATTCGATGAAGAATAGTTGAAATTAAAATAAATAATTTTTTAAAGTAAGCTGTATAACTCAAAATATTGTTGTTATACAGCTTTTTTGGTAATCAATTACAACTGCACACTTGAGCACTAGATAAAATTAAACAGAATATGATTTTTTATCCTAATTATTAATTAACAATGGAAAATTTAGACTGTTATCATTTGTAAAGTTTGTTATAATCTAAATATACATATTATTATGTATAAATTATTTTAATATAGTATTAAAATCTCTGTTAATTGAAATTATATAATTGTAGTTCGATATCTTGACACTTCTTAGTTTTAAAACGTACAATTGGACTGTATGATTGTTATATAATTCATTAAAATCATATTTATTTTGATATAAAGAGCAAATCCTAGAAAAAGGGGGGTGTTTATGTGAATTTATTAGACCTCCTACTCATTTTGCTAGGTATTATTCTGGGAGTTGTTGTAGGGTATTTTAGTGCCCGTAAATTGCTACATCAAAAGCAATTACAAGCAAGACAAACTGCCGAAGATATCATCGATCAGGCGAATAAAGAAGCTGAAAACCTAAAAAAGGAAAAACTGCTTGAAGCCAAAGAAGAAAATCAGTTGTTAAAAGAACAAAGTGAAAATGAACTTCGTGAACGACGAGGAGAACTTCAAAGGCAAGAAAGTCGCCTACTTCAAAAAGAAGAAAATTTAGAGCGTAAATCTGATTTGCTTGATAAAAAAGATGAAATTTTAGAGCAAAAAGAATCTAAACTTGAAGAAAGACAACAACAAGTAGATGCAAAAGAGAGTAGTGTTCAATCATTAATAAATAAACATGAACAAGAATTAGAACGCATCTCTGGTCTCACTCAAGAAGAAGCAGCTAATGAGCAACTTAAACGAGTTGAAGACGAATTGTCACAAGATATTGCAATACTTGTTAAGGAAAAAGAGAAAGAAGCCAAAGAAAAAGTCGATAAAAATGCAAAAGAGTTATTAGCAACAACGGTACAACGACTAGCTGCAGAACATACTTCAGAATCTACAGTATCGGTTGTTAATTTACCTAACGATGAAATGAAAGGACGGATCATTGGTAGAGAGGGTAGAAATATTAGAACACTCGAGACACTTACTGGTATTGATTTAATTATCGATGACACACCAGAAGCAGTTATACTATCAGGATTTGATCCAATCAGACGTGAAATTGCTAGAACAGCATTAGTCAATCTCGTTTCTGATGGTAGAATACACCCAGGACGCATTGAAGATATGGTGGATAAAGCTCGGAAAGAAGTAGATGATATTATACGTGATGCAGGTGAACAAGCGACATTTGAAATAAATGTACACAATATGCATCCAGATTTAGTTAAAATCTTAGGTCGTTTACAATACCGCACGAGTTATGGACAAAATGTGTTAAAACATTCAATTGAAGTGGCACATTTAAGTGGCATGCTTGCTGCTGAATTAGGAGAAGATATAACTTTAGCCAAAAGAGCTGGCTTATTGCATGATGTTGGTAAAGCCATCGATCATGAAGTAGAAGGTAGCCACGTAGAAATTGGTGTTGAATTGGCTAAAAAATATAATGAAACTGAAACAGTGGTTAATGCTATTCATTCACACCATGGAGATGTTGAACCAACATCTATTATTTCTATTCTAGTAGCTGCTGCTGATGCATTATCTGCTGCAAGACCTGGTGCTCGTAAAGAAACTTTAGAAAACTATATTAGAAGATTAGAGCGCTTAGAGACGTTATCGGAAAGCTATGATGGCGTAGATAAAGCATTCGCAATTCAAGCTGGTAGAGAGATTCGAGTTATTGTTTCACCAGATGCTATAGACGACTTAAAATCACATCGCTTAGCAAGAGATATAAAGAGCCAAATTGAAGATGAACTTCAATATCCTGGTCATATAAAAGTGACAGTTGTTCGTGAGACTAGAGCAATTGAGTATGCAAAATAAAAACGGTTGCCTTTAAGGCGACCGTTTTTTATTAATATCAATATGCTTTCTAAATTGTACTAAAAAGTATATGGATACTAACTTAATTCCAGATCAGTAATTTTAACTTCTTGGATTACTTCTGCCGTATCGTAACAATTTGTAGAAAGATTAGCGTACCTTTCAGCTAAACGATATGCATTGATATATAATTCAAGACTGTCTTTTGCAATGTCTTCTGCATCCTCACTTTTCGATGGATTGGCTGAAACTACTAAATTTGCAAACTTTTCTGGATCAATGTTAATTGACATGTATAACTTACAACTCCTATATATTTGTTTTCAATACTCTACTTATATAAATACCACTTAGCCAAATTTTAAAACTAAATTTAACTATATCATTTTAATTATAATCCTTTTCAATATGTTTAATATACATTAAACTAACAATATGAGAGGATGAACTTGTAATGAGAATATTATTTATTGGAGATATAGTTGGCAAAATTGGACGTGAAGCCATAACAACATATTTACCAAAACTGAAACAAACATATAGACCGACTGTAACTATCGTAAATGGTGAAAATGCCGCACACGGTAAAGGTCTGACTGAAAAGATTTATAAACAATTGCTTCGTGAAGGTGTAGACTTTGTAACAATGGGAAACCATACTTATGGTCAACGTCAAATTTATGACTTTATAGAAGAAGCGAATAGAATGGTCCGACCAGCTAACTTTCCTGATGAAGCACCAGGTGTAGGTATGCGTTTTATTCAAATTAATGATATTAAATTAGCTATTATAAATTTACAAGGTCGTGCCTTTATGCAGGACATTGATGATCCATTTAAAAAAGCTGATGCCTTAATAAAAGAAGCTCAAGCAGTTACCGATTATATTTTTGTAGATTTTCATGCTGAAACAACATCAGAAAAAAATGCTATGGGTTGGTATTTAGATGGTCGAGTTAGTGCGGTAGTAGGTACACATACACACATACAAACTGCAGACGAAAGAATTTTACCTCAAGGTACGGGTTATATTACCGATGTCGGTATGACAGGGTATTATGATGGAATATTAGGTATAAATAGAGATGAAGTTATTACTCGTTTTATTACAAGTTTGCCACAACGTCACGTCTTGCCAGATGATGGTAGAAGCGTGTTATCAGGTGTAGTAATAGATATAGATAAAAATGGACGTACAAAGCACATAGAGCGTGTGTTAATCAACGACGATCATCCCTTTAACTAACTATCGTCCATTAGTATGAATTTAAATAACTACCATTCTATACATAGTAATAGAGTGGTTTCTTTTGGTATTATTAAATATGAACTATTTTTCCACTAGGAGGCAAGATGATATGAGATCACAAATATCATGGAAAGTGGGCGGTCAGCAAGGCGAAGGAATTGAATCAACAGGAGAAATTTTTGCCACTGCTATGAATCGTAAAGGATATTATCTCTACGGCTATCGTCATTTTTCAAGTCGTATTAAAGGCGGTCACACAAATAATAAAATTCGAGTATCAACAACACCAGTACATGCTATTAGCGATGATTTAGATTTACTCATTGCATTTGACCAAGAAACAATTGAAGTCAATCATCATGAAATGAGAGAAGATAGCATTATTATAGCTGACAGTAAAGCTAAACCAGAAAAACCAGAAGATTGTCGAGCGCAACTCATAGATTTACCATTTACTGCAACAGCGAAAGAACTTGGTACTGCATTAATGAAAAATATGGTAGCAATTGGTGCTACATGTTCAATTATGAATATTGATACTACTGTCATAGAAACTTTAATTACAAACATGTTTAGCAAAAAAGGCGATAAAGTAGTTGAAATGAATATTCAAGCATTGCAAGAAGGCTATCGCCTGATGCAAGAACAACAAAGTACATTAATTGGTGATTTTGAATTAACAGATACTGCGGAGCAACCGCATTTATATATGATTGGTAATGATGCGATTGGTTTAGGCGCTTTATCTGCAGGATCAAGATTTATGGCTGCTTATCCAATTACACCAGCATCAGAAATTATGGAGTATATGATTGCCAATTTACCAAAAGTTGGTGGAACTGTAGTACAAACAGAAGATGAAATTGCTGCAGCTAACATGGCAATTGGCTCCAATTATGCTGGAGTGCGTGCATTTACAGCAAGTGCCGGACCGGGATTATCATTGATGATGGAAGCTATTGGATTGTCAGGTATGACCGAAACACCATTTGTGGTTATTAATACACAACGTGGTGGTCCATCTACAGGATTGCCGACAAAGCAAGAACAATCAGACTTAATGCAAATGATTTATGGTACTCATGGAGATATACCAAAGATTGTTGTTGCGCCTACTGACGCTGAAGATGCTTTCTATTTAACTATTGAAGCATTTAACTTAGCTGAGGAATATCAATGTCCTGTTATTGTTTTAAGTGATTTACAATTATCATTAGGAAAACAAACAGTAAAACATTTAGATTATAATAAAATTGAAATTAAACGTGGCGCTTTATTACAGTCTGATATTGAACGCGATGAAGATGATAAACTCTACTTTAAACGCTATGCTTTAACAGAAAGTGGTATTTCACCTAGACCGATTCCTGGTTTGAAAGGTGGTATACATCATGTCACTGGAGTTGAGCATAACGAAGAAGGTAAAACGAGTGAAGCAGCTAATAACAGACAACAACAAATGGAAAAACGTATGCGTAAAACACAACATTTACTCATTAATAATCCAGTTGATATAGATGAACAACATGATGAAGCAGATATTTTATATATTGGATTTATATCAACTAAAGGGTCAATTGCTGAAGGTAAAGAACGTTTAGAACAGCAAGGTATAAAAGTAAATCATTTACAAATCAGACAATTACATCCTTTCCCAAATGAACTTGTGCAGCAAGCAGTAAATAAAGCATCAAAAGTAATAATTGCTGAGCACAACTATCAAGGACAGTTAGCAAATATTATTAAAATGAATGTGAATATAGGTAATAAATTGGTAAACCAGACTAAATATGACGGTACACCATTTTTACCTCATGAAATAGAAGAAAAAGGTTTAGCAGTGGCTAAAGAAATAAAGGAGCTGGTTTAAGTGGCAACATTTAAAGATTTTAGAAACAATGTGAAGCCCAATTGGTGTCCAGGATGTGGAGATTTCTCAGTGCAAGCTGCGATTCAAAAAGCAGCAGCAAATGTTGGTTTAGAACCTGAGGAAGTTGCAGTTATTACTGGTATTGGTTGTTCTGGACGTTTATCAGGCTATATCAATGCATACGGTGTACATGGCGTGCATGGTCGTTCATTACCATTAGCACAAGGCGTGAAAATGGCAAATAAAGATTTGACTGTAATTGCATCTGGCGGCGATGGTGATGGTTATGCTATCGGTATGGGTCATACAATACATGCATTACGTCGAAATATGAATATGACATATATAGTTATGGACAACCAGATTTATGGTTTGACTAAAGGACAAACATCGCCATCATCCGCTCCTGGTTTTATTACTAAATCTACACCTAAAGGTAATATTGAACAAAATGTAGCTCCTTTAGAGCTAGCTATCTCTTCTGGAGCGACGTTTGTAGCACAAGGATTTTCTAGTGATATTAAAGGTTTAACGAAGATGATAGAAGATGCAATTAACCACGATGGATTTTCTTTTGTCAATGTGTTTTCTCCATGTGTGACATATAATAAAGTTAATACGTATGACTGGTTTAAAGAAAATTTAACGAGCATAGAAGATATCGAAGATTATGATGCTACAGATAAGCAAAATGCAATGCGTAATATTTTAGCTTACGAATCTTTAGTTAAAGGAATCGTATATCAAGATAGTGAAACACCTTCTTATGAATCGCAAATTGACGAGCTAGGTGAGACGTCACTAGCTAAAAAAGATATTCACATTGATGAAACACAATTCAATGAATTAATTGAGCAATTTGTCTAAGAATAATAATTGATGAATTTTACTATTTAAAAATGCCCAAGTAAATTTGTGTATAATATCGCTACTAAAGATAAATGAATAGTGATGACATGAATTAAAATATTACTAATATAGGAACGACCTATGAAATCAACGCGATTAAATTGATTTTGTAGTTGCGTTCCTTCTTTTTAATGTGAAATAAATTTCGTATAATCAAATAAACATTACATATAAGGAGCACAAGTTATGGTAGATAAATATACATCAATGACTGAACTATTTCAGCAAACAAGTGCTCAAGAAGATTGGGAAATTGAGACTATAAATAGAGACAGTCACGTACTTGTAGCTGCTATACACGGTGGTGCAATTGAAAGAGGAACGAGCGAAATTGCACAATTGATTGCACAACTAGGTGGTTATGATTATTATAGTTTTAATGCTATACGCCCTAATAAAAACCATGAACTACACGTGACTGCGAATCATTTTGATGATCCATTATTACTATCTATGGTGAGAGAAAAGGAGCATGCTTTATCCATTCATGGGTGTATGGGTGACAAACCAGAAATATATATTGGCGGTAAAGATAGCACTTATATTGAGCGAATTAAATCTAAATTAACGGCTCAGGGTGTGGTTGTTAAAGATGCGCCATCGCCAATAGCGGGAAAGCATGCTGATAACTTTGTTAATCAAAGTAAACGCCAGCAAGGGATCCAATTGGAATTAACTGTTGCATTTAGAAAAGCATTGTTTAAGAATCGTCAGTTTAAAGAGCAAGATAGAGTGAATAAAGATAACTGGGCACCGTTTATGTATCAAATCGCACAGGCACTAGTTGAAGTTTATCAATATGAATAAAGCAATATATCGATTGTGTTAATTCGGTCTATTATTGCTAAGGGGGTATCTTTAATGGATACATTTCGCACAATGACTGAATTAGAAAATGCAACTACTAAAAATAAGGATTGGGACATCATAACACGTGATGTGAAATCAGCGGTGTTAATTGCAGCTATTCACGGTGGCGGTATCGAACCGGGAACTACAGAAGTATGTGATTTAATTGCAGAAAAAGGACATTATAGTTTTTGTACTTTTAAAGGATTACGACGACAAAAAAATGTCGAATTACATGTCACCTCTCGCCATTACGATCAATCCACTATGCAAGTTATGGTATCGAAAGTGTATCAAGCAGTAGCAATTCATGGTTGTATAGGTGATGAATCAATTGTGTATATTGGTGGTAAAGACAAATCACTTATGGCTTCAATTGAGCAGTTGTTAACTAAAGCTAACTTTAAAGTAGCTAAAGCGCCTGACCATCTATCGGGTAAACATGATGATAATATTATTAATTACACACAGCAAAATGCTGGAGTGCAATTAGAATTAACTACAGCATTAAGACAAAGTTTTTTTAAAGATTATAAGTTTAATAGAAAACATCGTGAAAGTAGAGATAATTGGAATCACCATATGTATGCATTTGCAGATGCTATCATCAAAGCTATTGAAACCAGTAATAAATAATATTAGTGTAAAATGAAATATTTATGTCAATATAGAACTGTAAGTAAGCATAGTACGGCTTGCTAAAATAAAGGAGTTTTGCGCTATTACTCAATCTGCTTATTTGGTACACTGGAGAAGAATATTACTGTTTTGAGAGGGGTTAATGATATGGATGATACGTTAATGAGTGTTCAAATTATACCAAAAACGCCAAATGGAGAAGATGTTATCCCATATGTTGATGAAGCAATAAAAGTCATAGACGATTCAGGACTTGATTATAGAGTTGGACCACTTGATACGACAGTGCAAGGGGATATGAATGAATGCTTAATATTATTGCAAAAACTGAATGATCGTATGGTAGAATTAGAAGTTCCTAGTATTATAAGTCAAGTGAAATTTTATCATGCACCAGAGGGCATTACGATTGAGACGTTAACAGGAAAATATGATGAAGTTTAAACAGCAAGTAAAGATAAGCATTTTACTTTAGTGAGTAATAGACAAATACGCGCAGTGTACAATTAATGTATAAATGAGTAGCTGATAATTCATTTTGCATAAGTGGACGACATTTAATATAATAAAAGAATGATTAAGGGCATGTATAAAGTGTATTGAGTTTTAACGTTAATGAAGTGCGCTAATTGTAACAAATGTGGGCGTAGACTACTTTTAGGCACAAGTCAATATGTGAAATTATAATTAACTATATTATAAACGATTTAGGTGTTATAACGGTGTTATAGCACCTAGTAATATTTCACTAAACAAACTCATAAACACTTTGGCTACAGAAAGGGTTTTTTAAGTGAATGAAGAGCAAAGAAAGCAATCATCTATAAACATTTTAGATGAGCGCGATAAGAAAGCAGAGAAAGAAACGAAAGATTATAGTAAATATTTTGAACATGTTTATCAGCCACCAAGTTTAAAAGAAGCTAAAAAACGTGGTAAGCAATCAGTACAATATAACGACGATTTTAAAATTGAAGAAAAATATAGAAATATGGGGTTAGGACGTACCTTTTTAATCAAAACATATGGTTGTCAGATGAATGCACACGATACAGAAGTTATGGCTGGAATTTTAAGTGCCTTAGGTTATCAAGCAACAGATGATATCAATACAGCTGATGTTATATTAATAAATACTTGTGCGATACGTGAAAATGCGGAAAATAAAGTATTTAGTGAAATAGGTAACCTTAAACATTTAAAACGAGAACGCCCAGATGCCTTAATAGGTGTATGTGGCTGTATGTCTCAAGAGGAATCTGTAGTAAATAAAATTTTAAAATCTTATCAAAATGTTGATATGATTTTTGGCACACATAATATTCATCGTTTACCTGCCATTTTAGAAGAGGCATATTTATCAAAAGCTATGGTTGTTGAAGTGTGGTCAAAAGAAGGCGATGTAGTAGAAAACTTGCCTAAAGTACGTGCAGGTAATATTAAAGCTTGGGTTAATATTATGTATGGATGTGATAAATTCTGTACTTACTGTATTGTACCTTTTACTCGTGGTAAAGAACGCAGTAGACGACCAGAAGATATAATTGAAGAAGTGAGAGGCTTAGCTAGAGAAGGCTATCAAGAAATCACATTATTAGGTCAAAATGTTAACTCTTATGGCAAAGATATCGAAGGAATTGACTATGGTCTTGGAGATTTATTAGAAGATATTTCTAAAATTGATATACCTCGTGTCCGATTTACGACTAGTCACCCATGGGATTTTACAGATCGCATGATTGATATTATTGCTAAAGGTGGAAATATTGTTCCACATATTCATTTACCAGTACAATCTGGTAATGATGCAGTATTGAAAATAATGGGACGTAAATATACACGCGAAAGCTATCTAGAATTAGTGAATAAAATTAAAACAGCGATTCCAGATATCGCTTTAACAACAGATATTATTGTAGGTTATCCGAATGAAACTGAAGCACAATTCAAAGAAACATTGTCGTTATATGATGAAGTTGAATTTGAACATGCTTATACGTATATATACTCTCAAAGAGATGGTACTCCGGCAGCTAAAATGAAAGATAATGTACCACAAGATGTGAAAAAAGCACGTTTACAAGCATTGAATAAAAAAGTGTCATATTACTCAGAACGTGCTATGAGTAAATACGAAGGTGAAATAGTTCAAGTATTATGCGAAGGTACAAGTAAAAGAGATGATACTGTTTTATCAGGTTATACTGATAAAAACAAATTAGTTAACTTTAAAGCACCCAAATCAATGATTGGTAAAATTGTAGATGTAAAAATTGACGAAGCGAAACAATACTCATTGAATGGTACGTTTGTACAACAAACTCAAAAAACAGTGGTGATGCCATAGTGTATAATAAAGAGCAAATATTAACCGAAACGGATTTCATTGTCCAACAAATTCAAGATTTAGACACAGTTAAAGACTATCAACAGGTGGAACGCCAAATTCATCAAAATGATCAAATCGAATCAAAAATGCAAGAATTAAAGAAAAACCAAAAGCAATCAGTGAATTTGCATAACTATGGTAAAATGAATGCATTAAAACAATCTGAAGATAAAATTAGTGACATTGAATCAATTATTAATACTATGCCGATAGTTGAAGAATTTCGTTCATTGCAATATGATGCAAATGATTTATTGCAAATGATGATTAGCACGATGGAAGATGAGTTGAACCAATTAAATGATTCAACTAACAACCAAAAGTAATAAGTAACATCATGGAAAGGGTGAACACAGTTGAATACAAAAAAATTAACTATTACAGCAATGTTGATTGCCATCAATGTTGTGCTAAGTAGTGTAATAATTATCCCGTTAGGGCCAGTGAAAGCTGCACCAATACAACATTTAATTAATGTATTATGTGCTGTTTTCGTTGGACCATGGTTTGGCCTAGCTCAGGCAGTTATTTCATCTACTTTACGTATGATTTTTGGTACAGGCAGTGTGTTTGCTTTTCCAGGTAGTATGATTGGTGTCTTATTAGCTAGTGTATTTTACATTTACCGTAAACATATCTTTATGTCAGCTATTGGTGAAGTAATAGGTACAGGAATTATCGGTAGTTTAATATGTATCCCACTTGCTTGGATTGTAGGTTTACAACATTTTGCTATTAAACCCTTAATGATTGCTTTTATTGTATCAAGTATGATTGGTGCCATAATTAGTTATATCATTTTAATGATGTTGAAGAAAAAAGGAATTTTACAACGATTTTTATAGAACATGAAACTAAACGGAGTTCATATACATATATTGGAATCACACTTTAAATTTAATGTATTGAAAGTGTAATCAATGTATGTCGTGTGACCTTCGTTTTTTTCATATTTTAGTAATTTAACTTAGGTGAACACGGTTTTGTTAAAATGGGCTTGCTTGTTTATTTATGTTAAAATTTAAGAGTTAAATATTAAAAGGTGTGGCTACAATTCCACTTAACATATAAAATACGTGATAAATGTAAACATAGAAGACTGAATAAAGGATTGTGAAAAAATAACATGGCTAATGAAACTCCAATGATGCAACAATATTTGAAAATTAAAGCGCAATATCAAGATTGTCTATTATTTTTTAGACTAGGTGATTTTTATGAAATGTTTTTTGAAGATGCAAAAGAAGCATCTCGTGTATTGGAAATTACATTAACTAAACGTGACGCCAAAAAAGAAAATCCGATACCTATGTGTGGTGTGCCTTATCATTCTGCCGATAGTTATATTGAAACATTAATTAATAATGGCTATAAAGTGGCGATTTGTGAACAAATGGAAGATGCTAAATTGACCAAAGGTATGGTAAAAAGAGAAGTTGTCAGAGTAGTGACTCCAGGTACAGTAATGGAGCACGGTGGTGTGGATGACACTCAAAATAATTATATACTAAGTTTTATTGAAGATGAAACGAATTTTGCACTTAGTTATTGTGATGTTTCAACAGGTGAACTAAAAGTTACACATTTTACAGATGAAGCGACATTAATCAATGAAATTACGACAGTTAATCCTAATGAAATAGTAGTTCATAAGCCAATAAGTGATAGTTTAAAAAGACAAATTAGCTTAACTACGGAAACAATTACAGTCGTAGATACAATTACTGATATGATGTATAACGTAAATCAATTGCAACATCACACTATGTATTATACAACGCAGTTGTTACTAGACTACATCCGTCATACACAAAAAAGAGACTTATCTCATATTGAGACAGTAGTAACTTATGAAGCTATTAACTTTATGAAAATGGATTTTTACGCGAAGCGAAATTTAGAATTAACTGAAAGTATTAGATTAAAATCTAAAAAAGGTACGTTACTCTGGCTTATGGATGAAACGAAAACACCTATGGGTGCGAGACGATTAAAGCAATGGATAGATAGACCGTTAATAAATCATCAACAAATAGAACAACGTTTAAACACTGTTGAACAGTTCTTAAGTCATTTTATCGAACGAGATACACTGCGTGGCTATTTAAACCAAGTGTACGATATCGAACGTTTAGTTGGACGTGTAAGCTATGGCAATGTCAATGCGAGAGATTTGATTCAATTGAAGCATTCGATTATGGAAATTCCGAATATAAAAACGTTATTGAACTCTTTTGATAATCAAATGAGTGAACAATTTCTCAAATTAGAACCATTAGATGATTTGTTACAGTTGTTAGAACAAAGTCTATTAGATGAACCACCTATTTCAGTTAAAGATGGTGGGTTATTTAAACAAGGATTCAACTCACAATTAGATGAATATTTAGAAGCCTCTCAAAATGGTAAAACATGGTTAGCAGAGCTTCAAGCTAAAGAACGACAACGCACAGGAATTAAGTCACTGAAAATTAGTTATAATAAAGTGTTTGGCTATTACATTGAGATTACACGTGCTAATTTACAAGGCTTTGATCCTGAACAGTATGGATACAATAGAAAACAAACGCTTTCCAATGCAGAACGCTTTATCACTGATGAATTAAAAGAAAAAGAAGATATTATTTTAGGTGCGGAAGATAAAGCTGTTGACTTGGAATATGAATTATTTACGCAGATTCGTGAACATGTAAAATCTTACACTGCGCAACTGCAACAACAAGCTAAAATTATTTCAGAACTAGATTGTTTACAAAGCTTTGCAGAAATTGCACAAAAATACAATTATGTCCGTCCTACTTTTAGTGAAGATAAAACTTTGCAACTTAATGATTCTAGACATCCTGTCGTGGAACGTGTAATGGATTATAATGATTATGTACCTAATGATTGTACATTAGATCGAGATACATTTATTTATTTAATTACAGGCCCTAACATGTCAGGTAAATCTACGTATATGCGTCAAGTAGCAATAATTAGTATCATGGCTCAAATGGGAGCTTATGTGCCGTGTAGTAGTGCTGTGTTACCGATATTTGATCAAATTTTTACACGTATTGGTGCCGCAGATGATTTAGTATCCGGTAAGAGTACATTTATGGTGGAGATGTTAGAAGCACAAAAAGCGTTAGCAAATGCAACAGCAGATAGCTTAATTATTTTTGATGAAATAGGTCGAGGTACTTCCACATATGATGGTCTTGCATTAGCGCAATCTATGATAGAGTATGTGGCGCATACTTCTCATGCTAAAACATTATTTTCAACGCATTATCATGAATTAACTACATTAGATCAAACATTAAAATGTTTAAAAAATGTGCATGTAGCTGCAAATGAATATAATGGTGAATTAATCTTCTTGCACAAAGTAAAAGATGGTGCAGTTGATGATAGTTACGGCATACAAGTAGCACAATTAGCCCATTTACCTGAAGCGGTTATAGAACGTGCTCAAGTTATATTAAATGCTTTTGAACAACATGATACAGTAACAGGACCAACTATCGCTTACGATAATGCAGCAGCAACGACAACTGATGAAAATAATGTTACTGATGATAGTCATAACTCAGATCGAGATGATCAGTTTGAACAAGCTACTTTTGATTTATTTGATGTACCACAAACAGAAAGTGAAGTAGAAATAGCCATTAAACAGTTGAATTTATCTAATATGACACCTATTGATGCATTGGTTAAGTTGAATGAATTACAAAATCAATTGAAATAGAGGTGGAAAGATGGGAAAAATAAAAGAGTTACAAACCTCTTTAGCAAATAAAATTGCTGCGGGTGAGGTAGTAGAACGACCAGGTTCAGTAGTGAAAGAATTGTTAGAAAATGCGATAGATGCGCAAGCAACAGAAATAAATATTGCAGTTGAACAATCTGGCGTATCTTCTATCAGAGTGGTTGATAACGGAATGGGAATTAGTGAAGATGATTTAGCTTTAGTCTTTCATAGACACGCTACGAGTAAACTAGATGACGATGATGATTTATTTCATATTAGAACATTAGGTTTTCGTGGGGAAGCATTAGCTAGTATTTCATCCGTTGCAAAAGTGACTTTGAAAAGTTGTACAGATAATCTTGAAGGTCATGAAGTTTATGTTGAAAATGGTGCGATTTTACAACAAAAACCTGCAAAAGCAAAACAAGGTACAGATATATTGGTGGAAAGCTTATTTTATAATACGCCAGCTAGACTAAAGTACATTAAAAGTCTATATACAGAATTAGGTAAAATAACAGATATCGTTAATAGAATGGCTATGAGTCATCCTAATATTCGATTTACTTTGACTGCTGATGGCAAAGAAATTATTAAGACAAATGGCTCTGGTCGTACGAACGAAGTAATGGCTGAAATCTACGGTATGAAAGTAGCAAAAGATTTGGTACATATACAAGGAGATACTAGTGACTATCATTTAGAAGGGTTTGTCGCTAAACCAGAACATTCTCGTAGTAATAAGCATTATATTTCAATATTTATTAACGGACGTTATATACGCAATTTTGTGTTAAATAAAGCAATTTTAGAAGGCTATCATACATTATTAACTATTGGTCGTTATCCTATTTGTTATTTAAATATTGAAATGGACCCAATATTAGTAGATGTTAATGTTCATCCGACAAAATTAGAAGTTAGATTATCAAAAGAAGAACAACTGTATAAATTAATTGTCGAAAAAATAAGAGAAGCATTTCACGATAAAATCCTTATCCCACATAATGATTTGGATAAAGTAAATAAAAAAAATAAAGTGCTTGACCAATTTGAACAGCAAAAAATTGACTTTGAACAACGTCAACAGTACAACGATCATCAAGCATCTACTGAGGCAACGTCAAACTATCCGTCATCTAATGAACCATCGAGCCAAGTAAAAGATCAATCAGAATCGGGTTACACTAATCAGTCTTCCTCAACATCGATTCCAGATACAGCGCAACAAGAGGAGACTGACGCAGATTATAAGGCAAAACAACGCGAGGTACTATCTAACTTAACAGATGAGGATGATGTACCAATTGTTAACGTTGACAATGAAGTTACAGCATCTGATATTAAAGACCAACGTTCACAAACACCATCACGTCGAGTACCCTATATGGAAATTGTAGGTCAAGTGCACGGTACGTATATTATCGCTCAAAATGAAGATGGTATGTATATGATCGATCAACATGCTGCTCAAGAAAGAATTAAGTATGAATACTTTAGGGAAAAAATAGGTCATGTATCGAATGAAGTTCAAAATTTATTAATTCCTTTAACTTTTCATTTTTCTAAGGATGAATTAATGATTATAGAGCAATATAAAGAAGAATTAGCTAAAGTTGGTGTTCAACTTGAACCATTCGGTGGACATGATTATATTGTTGATAGTTATCCAGTGTGGTTTCCAAAATTAGAAGCAGAAGAAATCATTAAAGATATGATAGAATATGTGTTGGAACATAAAAAAGTAAATATTAATAAAATTAGAGAAGAAGCAGCCATTATGATGAGTTGCAAAAAATCTATTAAAGCCAATCATTTTTTAAAACATAATGAGATGGCAGATTTAGTCGACCAATTACGTGATGCAGAAGATCCTTTTACGTGTCCACATGGACGTCCCATTATCATTAACTTTTCGAATTATGAATTAGAACGATTATTTAAACGTATTATGTAGGAGGAGAGACAAATGAAGCCACATATACTACCTGCAATCCGCACAATGAAAGATTTAGAAAAACTTATTGAGACAGATTATAATGAATGTGTGTTGTTAGACACACATGTAGGACACGTAAAAAGTATTATGGACTTGTTAAATAAACATCAAATGAAAACATTTATTCATATTGATTTAATAAAAGGTATGAGTCATGATGAATTCGCATGTGAATATATTATTCAAAACTACCAACCTGCTGGAATTATCTCCACAAAAACAAAAGTAATAAAAAAAGCCAAGGCATTAAATACAACAACAGTGCTAAGAGTATTTATTATTGATAGCCATGCTTTAACGCGTAGCATAGAATTAATTAAACGTGTCGAACCAGATTTTGTTGAAGTATTGCCAGGAATAGCTAGCAAAGCAATTCGAGCTATAGATGAAGAAACTGACACAAAAGTAATTGCTGGGGGATTAATTAAAGAAGTATCTGAAGTAGAACAAGCAGTAAGTAATGGTGCGAAATATATTACAACAAGTGATCGCGATTTATGGTGATAGAAAAATTGACTACCGTTTAAATTTTAAAACAGTAGTTTCAGACTGTCGATAAAGTTTCCAACTTTGTTGGCAGTTTTTTTATGCACGCTTTCCGCGGGCCCTGCCTTAGCCTGTAGTCTTCAGCTAGCGCTATTCCCGCAGGAGTCGGCATAAATCACTGCCGATACTATTTATTTAATTCATAGTCCATTTGGTATCACAAAAATAATAGCTAAAGTGGATTACCATGCAGGCATCAGTTATATTTTTTAGATAAAACATCACATTTAGGAACTGTTCAGTAACAAACGATACACGGTGTTGTCACAATACAGATTTCTGTCACACTCCGCAGCCTGTCGACAAAGTCACAGACTTTGTGGGCAGTTTTTTTATGCACGCTTTCCGCGGGCCCTGCCTCAGCTTGTAGTCTTCGGCGAGTGCTATTCCCGCAGGAGTCGGCATAAATTACTGCCAATCTATAAAAATGACTTTAGCAGAATTAATACTTAAGATCTGTTTACTGACAAAAAACAAGATGTTATAGATAAAGTTTCCATAGATATCACGCTTATGTGTGCTGACATAAATCTTCAAAACGTAATGTGGTTAGTAAAAGGTTGTGTAATGATCTGAAAGGCTATTATTTGAAAAACTTTTTAAATAAAAATAAAAAAATCTTCAGTGACTATAGCTTGTATAATCACCAAAACTGGACTTCTTAAGATACGTATTTTATTTAGAATGATTTAATTGTGACAAATTTTTTAACGATAATATTGACAACGCTTACAAACAAAGTGTAAAATGAGGGCAAGTTAATATTAGAACAGAGATGGGAGATTTCTACGATTTATTAAACCGGTGGTTCGAAGCGTTCAACTGGCTATAATTTGTAGGAGTCTCTTTATCTTTATTAGGAGGAATCTCTATGAGTGTATATTTTGCAGAGTTTTTGGGGACTTTGATTCTTGTTCTTTTTGGTGGTGGCGTCTGTGCTAACGTCAACTTAAAAAGAACTGGTGGTTCTGGAGCAGATTGGATTGTTATTGCTGCTGGATGGGGATTAGCAGTTACATTTGGTGTTTACGCGGTTGGTAATATTTCTGGAGCACATATCAATCCTGCGGTTACAATAGCTATGGCTATGGATGGTGCAGTGACTTGGGGAGTAGTACCTGGTTATATCATCTGTCAAATTCTAGGTGGTATTGTCGGTGGTGCAATTGTATGGTTAATGTATTTACCACATTGGAAAGCAACTGAAGATCAAGGCGCAAAATTAGGTGTGTTTTCAACGGCACCAGCAATTAAAAACTATTTCGCTAACTTTTTAAGTGAAATTATTGGTACTACAGCATTGACGTTAGGTTTGTTATTTATTGGTATGAATAAAATAGCTGATGGTTTAAATCCACTTATCGTAGGTGGCTTAATCATTGCTATAGGGCTAAGTTTAGGTGGACCAACAGGTTATGCAATTAACCCTGCTCGTGATTTAGGTCCTAGAATTGCACATGCAATTTTACCTATTTTTGGTAAAGGTACTTCGAATTGGGGTTACGCAATTGTTCCCGTATTAGGACCGATTGCAGGAGGAATGTTAGGTGCAGTAATTTATAGATTGTTCTACAAAGGCGCATTTGATATCATGTCTATTGTTACAATTGTAGTGGTCATCATTACACTTGTTATTGGCGTATTATTAAATAAAGCCGATAAAACTGGAGAAGTTGAAGCAGTTAAATAACAAATAAACATAGTCATTGAACAATAGTTTATTTATAATTTTGCAGGGTACAGGATTATAATTGAAAACTAAGCATACTTGAGATGTTAATTGTTCTAAGTATAATCAACCGAGAGAAAGGGAGTTAATTAATATGGAAAAATATATTTTGTCAATAGACCAAGGAACAACAAGTTCACGTGCAATATTATTCAACAAAGATGGAGAGATTGATGGTGTTGCTCAAAGAGAATTTAAACAATTCTTTCCTAAATCAGGTTGGGTAGAGCATGATGCGAATGAAATTTGGACATCTGTATTAGCAGTTATTGCAGAAGTATTAAATGAAAAAAATGTTAGTGCTGAACAAATTGCAGGCATCGGAATTACTAACCAACGTGAAACTACAGTAGTATGGGATAAAAAATCTGGTCGTCCAGTTTACCATGCTATCGTTTGGCAATCTCGTCAAACTCAAGGAATTTGTCAAGAGTTGAAAGAACAAGGACTTGAAGAAAAATTCCGTGAAAAAACAGGACTATTGTTAGACCCATATTTTGCTGGAACAAAAGTAAAATGGATTTTAGATAACGTCGATGGGGCGAGAGAGCAAGCAGACAATGGAGATTTATTATTTGGTACTATTGATTCATGGCTAGTTTGGAAGTTATCTGGTGGACAAGCACATATTACAGATTACTCAAATGCAAGTAGAACTTTAGTATACAATATTCATGAATTACAATGGGATAAAGAATTGTTAGATATACTTAATATACCTGAAAGCATGTTGCCTGAAGTTAAAGAATCAAGTGAAGTTTATGGTAATACTATTGATTATCATTTCTTTGGTCAAGAAGTACCAATTGCAGGTATTGCAGGTGACCAACAAGCAGCGTTATTCGGTCAAGCATGCTTCAACCGTGGTGATGTTAAAAACACATATGGCACTGGTGGATTTATGTTAATGAACACTGGTGAAGAAGCAGTAAAATCTAAAAGTGGTTTGTTGACTACAATTGCATATGGACTTGATGGTAAAGTACATTATGCACTTGAAGGTTCGATTTTCGTTTCAGGATCTGCAATACAATGGTTAAGAGATGGTTTACGTATGATAAATTCAGCGCCACAATCTGAAAACTATGCTGAACGTGTAGAATCTACAGAAGGTGTTTATGTCGTACCTGCTTTTGTAGGACTAGGCACACCATACTGGGATGCTGAAGCAAGAGGAGCAATCTTTGGTTTAACACGTGGTACTGAAAAAGAACACTTTATTAGAGCTACATTGGAATCATTATGTTATCAAACACGTGATGTATTAGAAGCTATGGAAAAAGATTCTGATATTAAAGTAAATAACTTACGTGTTGACGGTGGCGCAGTTAAAAACAACTTCATTATGCAATTCCAATCAGATTTGTTACACGTTGAAGTAGAGAGACCAGAAATAAATGAAACAACAGCATTAGGTGCAGCATACTTAGCCGGTTTAGCGGTTGGTTTCTGGGAAAGTAAAGATGAAATCGCTAATCGTTGGAAATTAGAAAAATCATTTAATCCAGAAATGGAAGAAGCTGAAAGTACTAAATTGTACAAAGGTTGGAAAAAAGCTGTTGAAGCAACACAAGTTTTTAAGTTAGATGAAGAGTAAAAAATATTGGACTTAAAATAATTAACTATGCTACAATTAGGGTAAGTTAATAATACAAGTGAGAAGTAGAGACTCTGTTCGTACAAAATTATATGTATAGGATAGGTCTCTACTTTTTTAATTTTATAGGAGGCGCTCGGATTATGACTTTATCAACACTTAAAAGAGAGCAAATTAAAAAGGATTTAAAAGATAACTCATTTGACGTTGTTATCATCGGTGGTGGAATAACTGGTGCTGGTATAGCGTTAGATGCTAGTGAAAGAGGTATGAAAGTCGCATTAGTTGAAATGCAAGACTTTGCTCAAGGTACAAGTTCTCGTTCCACTAAATTAGTACATGGTGGATTACGTTATTTAAAACAACTACAAGTAGGTGTAGTAGCGGAAACAGGTCGTGAACGTGCCATTGTATACGAAAATGGTCCACATGTAACTACGCCTGAAAGAATGTTATTGCCAATGCATAAAGGTGGAAGTATGGGTAAATTCACTACTTCTATTGGATTAACTATGTATGATAGATTAGCTGGTGTTAAACGTTCAGAACGCAAAAAAATGTTGAACAAAAAAGAAACATTGGCCAAAGAACCATTAGTTAAACAAGCTGGATTAAAAGGTGGCGGTTCTTATGTTGAGTATCGTACGGATGATGCACGTTTAACAATCGAAGTAATGAAACGTGCTGAAGAAAAAGGTGCGACAATTATTAACCACAGTAAATCAATGCATTTCACATATGATAATAATGAAAAAGTGAATGGTATTAATGTAGAAGACCAAATCTCTGGTGAAACTTATACAATTGGTGCTAAAAAAGTTATCAATGCAAGTGGTCCATGGGTAGATGAAGTACGTAGTGGTGACTATGCACGTAATAATAAACAATTACGTTTAACAAAAGGTGTCCACATTGTTATCGATCAATCTAAATTCCCATTAGGTCAAGCAGTATACTTTGATACTGAAAAAGATGGTCGTATGATTTTTGCAATTCCACGTGAAGGCAAAGCGTATGTTGGTACAACAGATACGTTTTATGACAACGACAAAACATCACCTTTAGCAACACAAGAAGATAGAGATTATTTAATAGATGCAATTAATTATATGTTCCCTGATGTTCAAGTTGAAGATAGCGATATTGAATCATCATGGGCAGGTGTTAGACCACTTATTTTAGAAGAAGGTAAAGATCCTTCAGAAATTTCTCGTAAAGACGAAGTATGGGAAGGTAAATCAGGCTTATTAACTATCGCAGGTGGTAAATTAACTGGATACCGTCATATGGCATTAGAAATTGTTGATTTATTAGCAAAACGTCTAAAAGAAGAATATAAATTAAAATTCAAACCATGTGAAACAAAACATTTACCAATTTCAGGCGGTGACGTTGGTGGTAGTCAAAACTTCGACAATTATATTGAAGAAAAAGTGAAAGACGCTAAAGCTTATCAAATTGATGAACCATTAGCACGTCATATTGTATCTAAATATGGTTCAAATGCAGAAGAACTATTCAAAATTGCACAAACAGCTCAATATCAAGATACAGGTTTACCTTTAGATATATATACTGAACTTATTTATTCAATTCAAAATGAAATGGTATATCGTCCAACAGATTTCTTTATTCGTCGTACAGGTAAATTATACTTCAAAATTGATGACGTCTTAAATTACAAAGAACAAGTTATCGATGTTATGTCTGAATTACTTGGTTATAGTGATGTACAAAAAGAACTTTATAAACAAGAATTAGAAACTGCAATAAATGAAGCACAAACAGGCAATAATCAACCAGCAGTTAAAGAATAATTAAACAATGCATAAATGTTAATTAGCTATAAGCTAATTGATTAATAACAAATAAATAGCCATATATGAGGCGAGTAGATGAAATCAACTATTGATTTCACTCTCGTCTTTTTTATATTGATAAATCATAATTGTGTTTCATAACAGACTATAAATAATGATTAAATGATTAGGGTATAGATATTTAATAGCAAGTTAAAGATGTTATACTTATATATGAATACAAGCTGAACACATATTATATCAACAAACTATAAGTCACAAATGGAGGGCTAAAACCATGGGTCAAAAAGAATTAAATATCACAGTTGCAGATGGCACAATGATACCAGTAAAACTTGATAAAGCTAAAAAAACTACTATTGGTGTCATACATATATTTCACGGTATGGCTGAACATATGGATAGATATGATGCGTTGGTAATGTCGTTAAACCAACAAGGTTACGATGTAATACGTCATAATCATAGGGGACACGGACCAACATGTAATCAAGAAGATAGAGGTCATATAGATAGCTTTGAACAAGTAGCAGATGATGCGTTTGAAATAGCGCAAACATTATGTACAAACCATGAAGGATTACCTTATATTGTTATAGGCCATTCTATGGGTTCTATTATTGCACGTTTATTTGTCACGAAATATCCTGATGCTGCAAATGGTTTGATTCTAAGTGGTACAGGTTATTTTTCAAAAATTGCAGGTTACTCAATTGCAACATTGTTGAAGATAATCACGTTGATATTTGGTAAAAGCAAGAGATTGAAGTGGGTAAATAATCTAATGTATAAAACACTGAATAAAAAAATCAATAATCCTAAAACGACTAGTGATTGGATATCTTCAGATGAACAATATGTCAAAAATTTTATTGACGACGAATATACGGGCTTTCTCGTATCTAACCAATTGATCTATGAAACAGTCAGATACATTAATAAATTAAATAGACAAAAATATATACGTAAAATGCATAGGGCAATGCCGATTTTGATGATTTCCGGTAAAGATGACCCATTAGGTAACTATGGTAAAGGTATTCATCGTCTTGGTAAGATCTTCAAACAAGGTCATATAAACCATGTGACCATTCAAATATATAAAAATAAAAGACATGAAATATTATTTGAGCGTGAGCATGAAATAATTTGGCAACATATGTATGATTGGATTCAAAAACAGATTTTAACAGCAAAATGATATAGGAAAAGTGAGTGATTTGAAGTGCAACAAGATAAACCATTTATCATAGTTATAGTGGGACCAACGGGTGTAGGTAAAACAGAACTTAGTATAAAGTTAGCGAAAGAAATTAATGGGGAAGTTATTAGTGGTGATTCCATGCAAGTTTATAAAGGTATGGATATCGGCACTGCAAAAATATCAGTTCCAGAAATGGAAGGTATAACACATCATATGCTTGATATACTAATGCCTGATGAGACTTTTTCTGCATATGATTTTAAAACACGCGCACAACAATTGATATCTGAAATTACTGCTCGTGGAAACGTACCTATTATTGTAGGCGGTACAGGTCTTTATATACAATCGTTAATTTATGATTATGCTTTTCAAGATGAGACGATAACAGAAACAAAAGCAAATGAAGTTGAGCAGCGATTGACGGAGTTGGAAGCACTAAATAATCATGATTTACATGAGTATTTAAAAAGTTTTGATCCAGCATCAGCTGAAGCAATACATCCCAATAATAGAAAAAGAGTAGTGCGTGCAATTCAATATTATTTAAAAACCGAAAAACTTTTAAGTGAACGTAAGAAAGTTCAACAATTTACAGAAAATTATGATACATTATTATTAGGGATGGAAATGACGCGTGAAACATTATATGAAAGAATAAATAAAAGAGTTGATATAATGTTGCGTGATGGATTATTAGAAGAAGTTCAACAACTTGTAGACAAAGGTTATGAAGAATGTCAAAGTATGCAAGCAATTGGTTATAAAGAAATAATCCCAGTTGTTAAAGGTTCTGTATCACTTGAGGAAGGTACGGAGAAATTAAAACAGCATTCCCGCAATTACGCCAAGCGTCAAATGACATGGTTTAAGAACAAAATGAATGTGCATTGGTTAGATAAAGAGAAACAATCACTTTTTTCAATCTTTGATGAAATTTCCGTCTTAATACAGAAAAGGAGAAGGTAATATGCATGCAAAGGAAAACAACCAAGATCAATTACTAAATCAATTTAAAACTGAAAAGACAGATATTATTGTTTTTCTAGTTAATGGTTTTCAAATGAAAGGTCAAATTGAAAACTTTGATGAAAGTAGTGTGACTTTATTTTCCCAAAACAAGCAGCATCTCATTTATAAACATGCCATCAGCACGTTTACAATCGATGATGGGGAATAATATAAAACATTAAAATTATAAAAGGTTGCAATATAACTAAGACACTTTTTACGACTAAGTCGAGACGAAGGGGTTCAGTTATATTGCAACCTTATTTTTATAGTAATGTTTCGATATCTTGCTTAAATTGATTTGGTTTTTTCTGTGGAGAAAAACGATTGATTACATTTCCTTCACGATCAACTAAAAATTTAGTAAAGTTCCATTTGATTTTTTCGTTAAAAAAGCCATTTTGTGCTTCCGTTAAAAATTTATACAATGGATGTTGATTTTCCCCTTTGACATCAATTTTTTCATGAATAGGGAAAGTTACTCCGTAATTAATCTTGCAGTTTTGTGTAGCTTCTTCACCAGTTCCAGGTTCTTGCCCGCCGAATTGATTACAAGGGAAACCAAGTATTACGAAGCCTTGATCCTTATATTCTTCATATAGTGCTTGTAAATCTTCGAATTGTGGAGTGAAGCCACATTCACTTGCTGTATTAACAATTAACATAACTTGGCCTTTATATTTATCCAAAGTGTAACTGCTACCATCAGGCATTTGTACGTTTATATCATAAATGTTCATTATGCTTTCACCTCTTTATATTACTAACTTAACATACTTTACTACTGTAGTCTTTAGATATACACTATGGTAAAATAGCTTAGAAAACTTTAAAGAGAGGTGGCATGTTATGAGCCAAGCTAAAAGCTATACGACGAAGAAACAATTAGAAACGGCGGTATTAGTTGGCGTACATGCTGATGATGAACTACATTTTGATTTCACTTCTACAATGGAAGAATTAGAGTCTTTATCAACGACTTGTAAATTAGATGTGAAAAGTCAATTTACTCAAAACCGTAATCACTTTGATAATAAATATTATGTTGGAAAAGGTAAATTGGAAGAAATAAAAAATTATGTTGAGCATTTTGAAATAGATGTAGTAGTCACAAATGATGAATTAACTACGGCTCAATCTAAATCTTTAAATGGTCAACTGAACGTTAAAGTAATTGATAGAACTCAATTGATTTTAGAAATCTTTGCGTTACGTGCTCGCAGTAAAGAAGGTAAATTACAAGTTGAATTTGCGCAACTTGATTATTTACTACCAAGACTACAAGGACATGGTCGTAGTTTATCTAGATTAGGTGGAGGCATTGGTACACGTGGTCCAGGTGAAACAAAATTAGAAATGGATCGCCGTCACATTCGTACACGTATGAATGAGATCAAACATCAACTATCCACTGTAGTAGAGCATCGAGAGCGTTATCGTCAGCAAAGGGGAAAAAACAATGTATTCCAAGTCGCTTTAATTGGTTATACAAATGCAGGAAAATCATCGTGGTTTAATGCGTTAGTAAATGAAGAGACTTATGAACAAGATTTATTATTTGCTACGTTAGATCCTAAAACACGCCAGTTACAAATTAATAACGGATTTAATTTGATTATTTCTGATACTGTAGGCTTTATACAAAAACTTCCTACGACTTTAATTGCTGCCTTTAAATCAACGTTAGAAGAAGCGAAAGATGCTGATTTATTACTACATGTTGTAGACAGTAGTCATCCTGAATATAAAACGCAATATGATACCGTTAATCGTATCATTGGAGATTTAGATATGGGTCAAATTCCGCAAGCGATTCTTTTTAATAAGAAAGATTTGCATAGTGGTGAAATACCAACGTCTAGTCATCCTAATGTCTTTGTATCTAGCAAGCAACAAGACGATATTGAAAAAGTAAAATCATTGTTACAACAGCAAATTAAAAAAATATTGACGTATTACGAAGAAACAGTAAATAGTGCAGATGCAGATCATTTATATTATCTGAAACAGCATACATTGGTTACTGAATTAACATTTGATGAAACTGAAGAAGTATATAAAGTTCAAGGTTATAGAAAAGAATAGAGAAAGAAGTTATGAAAAATGGAATATATTACGCAACTGATAGAAGAAGTCGAAAGTACATTAACGCCTTATTTTAAATCAATTGATGACACTGCTTATATTAATCAAGCAAAGGTGTTAGATGCTTTTCATGCAGTGAAAGTTTCTGAAAGTGATTTACAAGGAACTACTGGATATGGATATGATGATTTTGGTCGTGACCATTTAGAAGAGATTTATGCACAAGTGTTTCAAGCAGAGGAAGCACTCGTTCGACCGCAAATAATTTCCGGTACACATGCCATCACTCTTGCATTGCAGAGTACTTTAAAGCATGGTGATGAATTGATGTATATTACAGGTGCACCATACGATACATTGCTCGAAGTTATTGGAGTGAATGGTAATGGTATCGAAAGTTTAAAGGAACATGGAGTAACCTATAATGAAGTACCATTAACAGATGGTGCAATAGATATTGAGAAAGTACTGACAGCCGTAACACCTGCAACAAAAGTAATAGCTATACAACGCTCGCGAGGTTATGACCAACGACCATCGATAAATTTAGCGCAAATCGAACAGGCTATTTCTGAAATTAAAAAGCATTATCCTGAAATTATTGTATTTGTCGATAATTGTTATGGTGAATTTGTAGAAGAGAGAGAACCTATTGAATGTGGTGCTGATATCATTGCAGGCTCGTTAATTAAAAATCCCGGTGGAGGTCTAGCTAAAATTGGCGGATATATTGCGGGTCGCTCTGATTTAATTCAACGATGCGGTTATCGTTTAACAGCGCCTGGTATCGGTAAAGAAGCTGGAGCATCATTGAATAGTTTACATGAAATGTATCAAGGATTCTTTTTAGCACCTCACGTAGTCAGTCAAAGTTTAAAAGGTGCGTTATTTACAAGTTTATTATTGGCAAAAGTTAATATGCAGACTTCGCCAGCATTCGATGAACATCGTACTGATTTAATACAGACAGTATCCTTTAAAGATAAAGCGCAAATGATTCGTTTTTGCCAAAGCATCCAACATGCCTCACCTATTAATGCTCATTTCAGTCCAGAGCCGGCTTATATGCCTGGTTACGAAGATGATGTGATTATGGCTGCTGGTACGTTTGTACAGGGATCTTCTATTGAGCTATCAGCAGATGGTCCAATACGTCCACCATATGAAGCATATATACAAGGTGGCTTGACTTATGAACATGTTAAATTAGCAGTAACACGAGCAGTAGAACAATTACAACAAGACAACTTATTGTGATATTAAGTAATAATTTAGTTTGTTTAGTTTTTTTCTTCGTTAAGAAGGAAAAATTAAACAAACTTTTTTTATAAAATTAGCTATATTTTTGAATAATCTGAAAATTTTAGTGCGTTTATAGCTCTCAAGGCTTGGTATCATAGGATTTAAATTTCATGTCAGAAAACCTAACATATTTTTGAAATACGAGTTAGTCTATGCTAAATTATTAATAAGTTCAAAAATAGAGGTGAGGGAATGAAGTCAAATGATGCATTGAGACGTAATATGGCTGTCTTCTCTATGAGTGTAGTAAGTAAGTTAAGTGAGTTGTCTCCAAGACAAATTCGCTATTACGAAACACATGAACTTATAAAACCGACTAGAACTGATGGAAATAAAAGATTATTTTCATTAAATGATCTGGAACAATTATTAGAAATTAAAAACTTAATTGAAAAAGGTTTCAACATCAAAGGAATTAAACAAATTTTTAATGATGACCAAAATCATTTATCACAGGATGAACAAGAAATTCGAAAACAAATGATTGTAGATACTACCCAGAAACCACAACGAGAAACGATTCCGATTAATCGTGGAGATTTATCACGCTTTATCAAATAAAACACTGGAGGATTTTACGATGCCAAAACGTACATTTACAAAGGAAGACATTCATAAGTTTGCAAAAGAAGAAAATGTTAGATACTTAAGATTACAATTCACAGATATTCTTGGAACAATTAAAAATGTTGAAGTACCTGTAAGTCAATTAGAAAAAGTTTTAGATAACCAAATGATGTTTGATGGTTCATCAATTGAAGGATTCGTTCGTATTGAGGAATCAGATATGTACTTACATCCTGATTTAGATACTTGGGTAATTTTCCCATGGACAGCAGGACAAGGAAAAGTTGCACGTTTAATTTGTGATATTTATAAAACAGATGGTACACCATTCGAAGGGGATCCACGTGCAAACTTGAAACGCGTATTAAACGAAATGAAAGATTTAGGCTTTACTGATTTGAATTTAGGGCCAGAACCAGAATTCTTCTTATTTAAATTAGATGAAAAAGGCGAACCAACATTAGAATTAAATGACAATGGTGGATATTTCGATTTAGCACCTACAGATTTAGGTGAAAACTGTCGTCGTGACATCGTATTAGAACTTGAAGATATGGGCTTTGATATCGAAGCAAGTCACCATGAAGTAGCGCCTGGACAACATGAAATTGATTTCAAATACGCTGATGCAGTTACTGCATGTGACAATATCCAAACATTTAAATTAGTTGTTAAAACAATTGCACGTCAACATAATTTACATGCTACATTTATGCCAAAACCTTTATTTGGTGTTAACGGTAGTGGAATGCACTTTAACGTATCATTATTTAAAGGTAAAGAAAATGCATTCTTCGATCCTGAAAGTGACATGCAATTGACTAAAGATGCATATCATTTTATTGCAGGTAACTTGAAAAATGCTCGTGGTTTTACAGCAGTATGTAACCCATTAGTGAATTCATACAAACGATTAGTTCCTGGTTATGAAGCACCATGTTACATCGCTTGGAGTGGTAAAAACCGTTCACCATTAATCCGTGTACCATCTTCACGTGGATTGTCTACACGTGTTGAGATTCGTTCAGTAGACCCTGCTGCAAATCCATATATGGCATTAGCTGCTATACTTGAAGCAGGTTTAGATGGCATTAAAAATAAATTAGAAGTTCCTGAACCAGTTAATCAAAATATTTATGAAATGAACCGTGAAGAACGTGAAGCGGTTGGTATCCAAGATCTACCATCAACTTTATATACAGCAATTAAAGCAATGCGTGAAAACCCAACAATTAAAAAAGCAATGGGTAATCATATCTATAATCAATTTATTAACTCAAAATCCATTGAATGGGATTATTACAGATCTCAAGTATCAGAATGGGAAAGAGAACAATACATGAAACAATACTAGGTGCTAATCAAGAGGGGAAACACTTGATACAAAAGCAACCCGAGTCATTCTTTAAGAATGATTTCGGGTTGTTTTTTTGCCCCAATTAATTTTTAAGAGTCATTTGGCTGCAAATTGGGTGCAAACTTTTTAAAAAATCTCTTTTTCTTGTATGAATTTTTGAAAATCAACTTTAGCTGTTATTGTTCAAATAGATATTAAATATATGAACAGTAGCACAAATTTTACTAAATGAAAGTTTATTATTATCAATTTAGCTTGCTTATTTACTGTGCATATTAAAGCAAATATATTAAGTGTATGGAAGTTTCAAATTTAATCCACTTATTAAATTTCCTATAATAAATCTATTTTTATATATTGGAGTTAAAGTAAGTAAAATAAATTTGAGATGAGCATTCAATTAACACAAGAAAGCGAAGATCTATATGCAGAATAACTTAATAAATAGCATTATAAAGTCATATATGGATGAATGTAATATAAAATTTGAACATAAGGTTAATTTTCAAATAGAAGAAGGAAACATAATATATGAAGTTTTGAATAGAAATATCTCAGGTTTTTCTAAAAAAACAGTTATAACTTTAGAAATAATAATGAATCTTTTTGGTACTGTAGGAGTTAAGTTTAGACAGCAGACAAATTATGTTTTAAATTCGGATAATATCGATAATATTTTATTGATAATCTCTACTGTAGAATTTAATAAGTTAGAGCAACATTTCAAAGAACTATTTGAGTAAATAAAAGGCTATGCACCTCAAAATAAGCTGCTGGTGCATAGCCACATCGAAATAATTTAGAATGATGTTCCTACAGAAGGTAATACACGATATGATCTTCCATTAAGTGCTTTGGCAGTGCCTGATAATTTTGCATAGCCACCTTTATTTCTTTTCATATATACGACACCACTAGTGGATGAAGCAATAGCGCCCGTTCCTATTGCGTTAACTACTCTTTTTTTACCAGAATAATATTTACTTTACCAGAAAATAAATATGGAAATGCCGTTCGTGGTCGCACCATCCAATATAAACTACGTCCATTATTACCAGCGTTTATTTTAGCAACGCCAGCAGGACCATTTACAGTAGTACGTGATTGATAAAAATTATCGGATCCTTGTGTAACTGTATTATCGGATTTAGAAATTAAATTTGCTATTTCTTCATTATTAAACGAAATAACTAACACTTCATTATCTTCATATGTAATATCCCCTATTTTTTTAGCTTCTTCCATAGTGACATTTTGGATGTCTGTTTTATTAAGTAATGAAACATTTTCATTTGAAGCATATGCTTTTGCATTCAAAATTATAGTTAGCCCTAGTAATAAAGTAAGCAAAAAATATAATTTATAAGTTTTATTCATGTTAAGTAGTACCTCCTAAATATTAAGGTTATTTGTTTACTTAGTATATCAATTAGAGAGAATAATATATGTCAGTGGTGTAATATGTCATCAAAAAGGTGATAATAGTAAAATTTAGTTTTTGAAAAATATAGCCTTAAGTTTTTTAAGTATGGAATTTATTCTGAAGTTCAATATCAAAAAGTAATTGTAATATAGTAATAGTGAGCTGCAATTAAAAATGGAGGGGATTTATTGGATTTTAAAAATTATAATTTTAGTACTGATCGTTTGAATATAAGACCATTAGATTTTTCGGATTATGATTCTTGGCTTTTAGGTTTTACTGAAAGAAAAACATCAAAATATAGACATGATAAGGGCAAAATAGATTTATCCAATAGAAATAGAAAGTGGTTTAATAATTTGGTGAGAAAGCATAAAAAATTATTTGAAAATGATGAGATTTATATTTTTTCTATTTTCGATAAAGATGGGAAACATTTGGGAATGATTGACATAGTTACTATTGAACGTGAGAATTTTCAATGGGGTGAATGTGGCTTTTATATACATAATCAGTTTTGGAACAATGGTTATGCTTATGAATCGATGTTAAAAGTTTTGGAAATTGCTAATAAAGAATTAGAGTTTCATAGGCTTGAAGCGCATGTTAATTTAGATAATAAACCGTCTTTTAAATTATTAGAAAAACTAGGATTTAAATTTGAATGTACCAGAAAAGGTTTTATATATGAGTTTGGGGAATGGACTGATAATTATATATATTATATAAATTTGCATGACGAAGACCTTTGATTTTTGAAATATTTCTACCTTGTATGATGCACAAATTTACTTTAAGAATTACTATATTTACTATAGTTGTATATACTGTTTACCTATTATAATAAATTCATTATGATGCAGTTATGGATATTTAATATCCATAGTTCCCTTTAGTTATATAGGTAAATTGTGAATTAAATAATTTTGCATAATCTCCCTTTCTCTGCAAGGGGGATTTTATATATTAGGTTAGTTAATATATTTTGATTTAAATAAAGAAGTTTTATTGCTGTTATATTGAAAAAAGGTAGTAGTGTTAGAGTTTAAAAATAGTTAAGTAAGCGTTGTGATTAGGAATAAAAAAACAGCACTAATTAGCGCTGTTTAATTAAATATGGCGTGCACAAATGGTGTTATATATAATAATAATAAAGTAAAACTAATTGCTAAATAGAACATAAATGCACGCGTTTGTTTCATCTTGAAGAAAATAATCACCTCATTTAACTCAGTGATAAGATAATTGTAATGTATAAGTACAAAGGTAGTCAATTTTAAGAGCAAAAATACTGCTTCTTTTTATTTTGCATCACTTCTTATAAAAGGGTAAAATAACAATTGTATACAATTGTTATAAAAATAGGGGTGTGTTTGTTATGCAACAAGTTAAATTAAAAACAGTAACAGCTAAAACTATTGAGCAACTAGAAGAAAAAATTAATCAAGTTTTACAAGAGCAAGCTGAATTTCAGTTACTCAATACGACAATTAGAGAGTTTGAATCACACAAATATCCTACAACAGAGGACGAATTTACTGCAATGTTAACACTGGTCACAACGGTTAACTCATAGAAGCTCAAACTTTGTAGAACAACATGAAATTACTATAAGTTTAGTATAAAAAAATTATGTAAACTAAAGTACTATAAAAACTCGCACCCAAAATTGAATAGGTGCGAGTTTTTATATTTTATGAGCATTATATTCTTCAACAATCGTTAAAATTTTAATCACCTTATCTGAGGGTGTATCAATAGGTAATCGATGTTGCAATAAAGTGCCATCTGTTGTTTTAATCGTATAAAGTATATGTTGATCTTCTTTGAGGCATTTTATTATTTGCATATATTCTCTGTCCCTTCAGTTTCATAAATAACACAATTAATATTTGAATATGATAATCTGCAAATATTAACATATTATGTTATACCCTGTATATTCACTTTAAATCTTAAGCGTGCAAAATATAAATAATAAATCATAAAGATAAAACATTACTTACAAATTAAAGTTACTAATTTTTCTTATTAAATATTGATCGGATAACAAAAATAATGAAACCAATAAATATACCCATGAATATGGCTAACATAGCTGATACTAATAAAGGTAATTGCAACTGATATTGTAAAACAAGACCTATTATAATAGCAACGACGATAGCTATAAGCGTTATCATATTTTCTTTAAATATACTCAACTGTATCAACTCCATTCAAAAAAAATTATAACATTTAAAATAGTATTTAACATGTATTCATAAAGATTGTCACAAAAATGATGTATATGTAATTAGACATTACTTATTTTATATATATTGAAGTAAATATTGACGCCTGCATGGTTATTTTATATGATAAATCGGGACAATAAAAAAAGTAGGTGCCAACTATGAAATCAACCAAAAAAGTTTCAAGTATAATTGTAGGTATAGTTGTATTAGGAGTATTGATATTTCAATTTATTAATCACACAGGACCGTTTAGCAATAACGAAACGTCTTCAAAAAATGGACCTGAAGATGCGGAACAAGTACATATAGAACGAGTTGTAGACGGTGATACCTTCGTTGCTAAGGATAAGGATAATCAAACTGTAAAAATACGGTTAATAGGTGTTGATACACCTGAAACAGTTAAACCCAATACACCTGTTCAACCTTATGGAAAAGAAGCTTCAGATTACTCAAAAGAAAAATTGACGAATCAGGATGTCTACTTAGAATACGATAAGGAAAAAGAAGATAGATATGGTAGAGTGCTGGCATATGTATGGTTAGATAAACAAACTATGTTTAATGAGCAATTAGTAAAAGAAGGTTTAGCAAGAGAAAAATATTTTGCACCTAATGGTAAATATAGAAACTTATTTGAAGAAGCTGAATCAGCAGCAAAAGCTGAACATAAAAATATATGGAGTTAAAAAGAGTGGGACAAGAACCAAGTTGATTACTTTGGTTTTTGTCCCACTTTTTTATTACTGTAAAAATTTTGAACTTCTTATTTTTAGTAGCTAATTTATAGTTTATAGCCAGCTTATTTTATTTAGATTTTGCACCTGTACGTAGACGTAAATCATATTCGATTTCTTCTAAACTACGACCTCTTGTTTCAGGTAAATATTTAATAACAAATGCTAGGGCAAATACTCCAATCATGGCAAAGATTAAGAAAACCCATTCTGTACTTAAAGCATTATTTAATATAGGGAACAGCTGCGCTACAATTAGTGTTCCTATATTTAAAACTAGTGTCGCAACACCTGTGGCAGCACCTCTAGCACGTGTAGGGAACATTTCAGGTAACATAACCCATAAAATTGGTCCCCATGTAATACCGAAAAATACAATAAATAGTGATAAGCAAATAATGATAATCCACGATGAAGATGTAATCCCTATAGTCCAAATTAATACGGCCATTATAATTAAAGATGTGACCATACCGATATTTCCTGTGACTAATAGTTTTTTACGATCAACTTTATCAACTATAAATACTGCTATAATCGTAACTAATACATTAATAGTACCAATACCCACAGTTCCTAAAATTGATGTGGCTTCTCCGAGACCTGCTTTACTAAAAATAGTCGGTGCATAGAAGATAATGGCATTAATGCCGACAATTTGTTGGAATAACGCGAATATACAGCCAATAATTAAAGTTGGGCGCAGCCATGGCGACTTAATTACTGCCCAAGTAGACTCGGAAATAGCTGAAATTTCACGCATTTCCTTAATTTCAGAATTAATTTCTTCGTTATTATCAAAAGTTATTTTCATTACATCTCTTGCAGCTTGTTCACTTCGATGTTCGAGTAACCATCTAGGACTTTCTGGCATAAAGACGATACCAATTAGTAATATTATTGAAGGCACGACTGCTAAACCTAACATCCAACGCCAACCTTCAATATCAGCGAATGCATAATTAACTATGTAAGCACTTAATATTCCGATTGTAATCATTAATTGGTTTAACGTACCTAATGAACCCCTTAATTCAGTTGGAGCCATTTCTGATAAATAAACTGGCACTGTGGCCATAGATCCGCCGACTGCTAGACCGATAATTAACCGACCAATTACTAAAATAGTAATATTTGGAGCAATAAATAACGTGATTGAACCAATAATGTATATAATAGCAATAAAAAGCACTAAGCGACGACGACCTAACTTATCTGCTAAGGGACCACTCGCACCGGAGCCAATAATGGCACCTATTAACATTGATGATACGACTAACCCCTCTGTAAAACTGTTTAGTGGAATATCATTATCTATAAATAATAATGCTCCCGAGATGACACCGTTATCATAACCGTATAATAAACCACCTAATGCACCTAAAATAAAGATCAAATACTTCGTAATTTTCATTTTTAATCAACCCCTTTTAAATTAAAAATAATTATAGTTCAAAAATGAAAAATTTACAAAGTATAATGCCACATAAATTTATAATTATCATATAAATTAACGATTATTAATATTTCTGCTATGTGTATCCAACAGTTAATAGTTTTGAATAAAATTCAACCATTAAAAAGGTAGTATGTACTAAAATTGAGTACATACTACCTTTTTGATTGTTTATATGTTTTTAGGTGATTTGTTTATAGGCTGTATAATTAATTAAATATTGCTACCAGTTTATCGAATTGCTCTTGTGATAATGCTTCTGTAGATTGTTCTACCGTTTTTGTAATGACCTCGCGTAAATTAGATTTAGACGATACAGTTTCAGCATATTGTTCGCGTTTAGTAGGACCGTCAATTAAATTAACAGAGCCATCTGCAAAGTAAACTAAGCCGATATTGCTTATAGAGTGATTCGATTTTTCTTTGATTTTATTTTCTAACAGTTGTGTGTTAGATGCAGCTTCTTTATATGGATCATGACTGTAAAAGTCATAGACAACTGAATTATTTTTAATGCGTTCTATAAAAGTATAGCTCGTAGGATGAGTAGATTGGAATTGACTATGGAACTGTTGTGCAATGTATCTACCTACAGCTTGGTCAATAGTATTTACATCATCACCATCAGTTGCCGTAATATTAGCATCCGCATTAAAGTGATAAAATGTTTTTTGTTTCCAATTTTTAACATCAATATTGAATAACCCTTTTTCAGTAATTACTATATAATCAAAAGGACGTGCATAGTCGAATAGGGGATGCCTAACTGCTAAACTACTCGTATTAATAATTTCGAAAAAGTTAATTTTTTCAGTATCGATTAAAGTATTCATAATGTCAGTTAATTCTTGTTTTGCTTTGCGAATACCGTGATGATGTTTGTCATTGTTAGCATCTATATTAAGCATTTCGTTTTTTAAATACGTATTTTCTGACGTTAACGAACTAATTTTCGTTACGAGCTGTGTCTTGGCATACGTCTCAGTATCTAGTTTGTTTTGCATAAAATGATGGTTTAAAAATAGTATGACAATTAATAATATAATTATTATTAAAAGAGTAATAGTGAGGAACATAATAATCATCCTAATCTAATTGAAATTTGTAATTAAAAGTATTAACTTGTGAAATGTGGATTGTTTCAAACCACAATTATGATTAATTTTAAATTTAATTATATAGATTATATAATAACACTCGTATCTATAATAACAATACTAGTAGCATACTAAATCGTGAAAAATTTTCTATATTGCACTAAATTTACACAGATTTACTTATAAAAAGTATTTTAGGGTACAAAAAAGTAGCGATTTTATATTTAAAATTCAAACTCGGAGGAACGTCATGCATAGTTCAAAAGCAATATTAAAGATACTACAAGAAGAAATACAAAATGATGATGTGATTGCATTTGATCATCATCCTATTGCATATAATGTCATAGACACATTAGTCAGAAATAATATAAAAATTTCTGTCATTACTTTCTCTACTGATATTATTCAATATGTCAGTAAGTATACTAATTTTAACATTATTATACCTTCTGCCACTGTTTGTTCTACATTTCATGTACTTGTAGGAGAAAGTGTACAGGATACTTTTAAACAATATAACATTAAACAATATTTTATATCAGCACCATACTATGTAGAAAATCAATTGTTTCAGACGTTTCATGCTGTTGCTCCAATTCAACAAACATTAATTAAAAATGCACAACGCATATATGTTATGAATCAACCCGAGCTAAGCTTACCTATAAATATAAATTATTATTGTTTAGGAACTTTTTAAAATTGCTTTATTCCATGCAAAATTTAATAAAATAATGATTTGAAAAATGTGCCAACAAACTATATAATGTAGGTAATGGAAACGCTTACTTTTTGGAGGTGAACTTTTTGTGTGACCAAAAATTTAAAAACGTAAGCCCTTTAATGAATGAGTTAATAGATAAAGCGAAAAATATATTTAAATTTAATGGTGAAATCGCTAAACAATTATTTTTATATGATGCATTTGATTTAAATCAGAAAGTTGATATTAGTGTAGAACGTATGTATTTTTCAGAAGTAATTAAACATGTCCCTAAAACGTTTACGATTAAACTGTTTGATGAGCATCAATCTTCTTCTGACTTTTCTGTAATTGATTTTAAAACATTGACGCATGCAAATGTGTACGATGGTGACACGATGGTTTTAACTATTATTGTCTATGATACAGAAGGCGATGATTGGATGTTTAGACTAAATAACGATATTAGGTTACCAGCAAAGCATATATATTTTCACTCAATCAAATGGGACGTAGACTATGTTAAACCTGAAATTGTGTTAATGTATGAATTGTTGGATCCCATTGATTATCATCAATTGCCAAATTATAAAAACGTTATTGAGGCACTAAGTTATTATCAATTTGTAATGCTAAGATTGGTCGTAGGCGATGATCGAATTAATCAAGCATTGATTTCTGAGAGAAAAGCAATATAAAATCCTTTAAATCTATCGAAGCATAATTTTAAAATTATACTGCTAGATTTAAAGGATTATTTTTTATGTCAATAGACACTTACCGTTATAACAATATTCATATGTTGCTTTTACCGCTTTTTCAGCATCATTGACATCGATACCAAACATCATCGATATTTCTGATGCACCTTGGTTCATCATTTTTAAGTTGATATTAGCTTCTGCTAATGCATGTGTAATTCGGCTAGCAGTACCAACAATTCTATGCATACCTTCGCCGACAACCATTAGGACAGCTAAATCATGTTCTACTCCTAGTTCGTCAACATCACAGTGCTTACGAATATCATTTAGTACTTGTTCTTCAATATTTTTAATTTCTTTGGAGCGCATAATGATACTAATACTGTCTATACCTGAAGGCATATGATCAAAGGAAATATCATAGTCTTCTAAAACACCTAATACTTTTCGAGTAAAACCAACTTGTCTATTCATTAAATATTTCTTAATGTTGATTACTGTAAATCCAGTGTCACAACTAATACCACTAACCACATTATTAGTATTTATCTCTCGATCATGTCTAATAAATGTACCCAAATCATCAGGACGATTTGTATTTTTAATCACTACTGGAATCCTATCTTTATGTAAAGGTTGTAACGCCTCATCGTGGAATACACCAAATCCAGCGTATGACAACTCTCGCATTTCACGATAAGTAATTTCATCAATGACTTGTGGTTGTTTAACAATACCAGGATGTGCACGATAAATCCCCGATACATCTGTGAAGTTCTCATAAATATTTGCTCGGACACCTCTAGCGACAATAGCTCCTGTTATATCGGAACCACCTCTTGGGAATGTCACTACAAAATTTTGGCGTGATATGCCAAAGAAACCAGGGATAATTAACTTCTCTTTATAATCTCTTAATTGATATAAATTCTCGTAAGCTTGATCTAAAATTTGAGCATTTTGTGGTAAATCACTTACTACGATACCAGCTTCACCAGGAGAAATATAACGTGTTGGAATACCTTGACTATTATTGTATGCAGCAATTAACTGAGCATTAAAGTCTTCGCCACAAGATAATAACGCATCAAGTAGACGAGATGGTTTTGACTTTAAGTTAACTATATATTGAGTCAATGTGTGATCAAATGTAGTTAACATTGCATCATCCATTTCTAACGCATATACAATATCTGCATAACGTTGAATAATTTCTTCTTGCTTAGGACGATAATCTAAACCTTCTATTACTTTTTCATATAAACGAATAAGCAAATCAGTTGTTTTTGTGTCGTCACTAGTTCTTTTTCCTGGTGCTGATACAATTACAATTTTGCGCTCTGGATCAGCATTTACAATATTTAATACTTTTTTTATTTGTTCTGCATTAGATACAGAACTGCCACCGAATTTAGTTACTTTCATAATTTTACAACCTTTCTAAAAAATCAGAAAATTTTGTTTAGTTTTACCTATAACAATGATAGGATATAAATATGTTTCAACAACTTGAGCTTTACAAATTTTGGGAATGAACTTATACTATACCATATTCTAGTATTTTTCAACTGAACAATTGTATTTTTTAGAAGAACAATCGGAGGAATGAACTTATGAAGGAATTAAATGTAGCATTACTTGGTCTAGGTACTGTAGGATCAGGTGTAGTAAAGATTATTGAAGAAAATAGACAACAAATTATTGATACGATTAATAAAGATATTAATATTAAACATATATTAGTGAAAGATAAATCACGTAAAAGACCAATTAATGTTTCTAAATATCATTTAACTGAAGATGTAAACGATATTTTAGAAGATGATTCAGTAGATATTGTAGTAGAAGTTATGGGAGGTATTGAACCAACAGTAGATTGGTTGAAAGGTGCCTTGAGTCAGAAGAAACATGTCATTACTGCAAATAAAGATCTACTAGCTGTGCATTTAAGAGTATTAGAAGATTTAGCAGAACAAAATGGTGTCGCATTGAAATATGAAGCAAGTGTTGCAGGTGGCATTCCGATAGTTAATGCAATTAATAATGGATTAAATGCAAATAACATTAGTAAATTTATGGGGATTCTCAACGGTACATCTAACTTCATCCTAAGTAAGATGACTCGCGAAGAAACATCTTTTGACGACGCTTTAGCTGAAGCACAGCGTCTAGGATTTGCTGAAGCGGACCCAACTGATGACGTCGAAGGTATCGATGCAGCTCGAAAAGTGGTTATCACTTCTTATTTATCATTTAATCAGGTCATTAATCTAACTGATGTGCAACGCACGGGTATTAGTGATGTTAGTTTAGCAGACATAAAAGTTGCTGATGAACTTGGCTATAAAATTAAATTGATTGGTAAAGGAACATATGAAAATGGGCAAGTGAATGCTTCTGTGGCACCAACATTAATAAATAAAGCGCATCAACTAGCTTCAGTAGAAGATGAATTTAATGCAATTTATGTAATCGGTGATGCAGTCGGTGAAACTATGTTCTATGGTAAAGGTGCTGGTAGTTTAGCTACTGGTAGTGCCGTAGCAAGTGATCTATTAAACGTAGCATTACATTTTGAATATGATTTACACACACTGCCGCCACATTTTGAATTGAAAACAGAAAAAACAAAAGAAATGATCGACGATGAATCTGATACGATTACATTAAAAGAGAAAGAAAACTACTATGTAGTAGTAGACAAGCAAGGTTTAACTGAAAAAGATATTGCAGAAACTATTAAAGGTGCATTACCATTACACAAAAATTTAGATGTTCAAGAAAGAAATCAAGATACTGTAAGTTTAATTGTTTATGGTGTAGACGATTCACCACAACAATCAATTGAAGCGGCAGGTTTACAAGTAAATAAAGTATATCCAGTAGAAGGGGTTCATGCATAATGAAAAGATGGCAAGGTTTAGTAGAGGAATTTAAAACATTTTTACCAGTTAATGAAAATACACCTAAAGTAACTTTAAATGAAGGGCAAACACCTTTAATTTATTGTGAAAATTTATCAGAAATGTTAGATATCGAATTATACGTAAAATATGAGGGTGCAAATCCTACTGGTTCATTTAAAGATAGAGGCATGGTTATGGCAATGACTAAAGCAAAAGAAGAAGGCAAAAAAATTGTTATATGTGCATCCACTGGTAATACATCAGCTTCTGCTGCTGCTTATGCAGCAAGAGCAGGTTTAAAAGCAATTGTTGTAATTCCAGAGGGCAAAATTGCTTTAGGTAAATTATCACAGGCAGTTATGTATGGTGCTGAAATTGTCTCAATAGAAGGAAATTTTGATGAAGCTTTAGAAATTGTTAAAGAAGTTGCAGAAAACGGCGAAATTGAGTTGGTTAACTCTGTTAATCCTTATCGTATCGAAGGACAAAAAACAGGTGCTTTTGAAGTAGTTCACCAACTTGACGGTGAGGCACCTGATATTTTAGCTATTCCAGTTGGCAATGCTGGTAATATTACAGCTTATTGGAAAGGTTTTAAAGAATATCATGATCAATTAAATACCCAATTACCACAATTGTTTGGATTCCAAGCAGAAGGAGCTTCACCTATCGTTCAAAATAAAGTAGTGAAAAATCCAGAAACAGTTGCAACTGCAATACGTATTGGTAACCCTGCAAGTTGGTCTAAAGCTACGAATGCTTTGGAGGAATCAAATGGTCAAATCGATAGTGTAAAAGATGAGGAAATTTTAGAAGCTTATAAACTGATGACAACTAAAGAAGGCGTATTTAGTGAACCAGCTAGTAATGCTTCCATTGCTGGTTTGATTAAACTTCACCGAGCAAACAAATTACCTAAAGGTAAAAAAGTAGTGGCAGTATTAACAGGCAATGGTTTAAAAGACCCAGATACTGCTATTTCATTATTAGATAACCCTATTAAACCTCTACCAAACGATAGACAAAGCATTCTAGATTATATTAAAGGGGCACTATAGTATGGTGAAAAGTTTAAATATCAAAATACCGGCATCTACAGCTAATTTAGGTGTCGGTTTTGATTCTATTGGTATGGCATTAAATAAATTTTTGTATTTACAAGTAACAATTACGAATGATGAACAATGGCATTTTCATCATATAGGTCCGAATGTAGAAGGATTACCTACAGACGAATCACATTATATTTATCAAATAGCACAACAAGTTGCCTTAAAATATGATGTAGTTTTGCCTGCATTATCCATCGAAATGCGCAGTGATATTCCCTTAGCACGTGGCTTAGGTTCATCAGCGTCAGCGTTAGTTGGTGCTTTATACATAGCAAATTATTTTGGTGATATTGAGCTCTCGCAGTATGAATTATTACAATTAGCTACTGAATTTGAGGGACATCCTGATAACGTAGCACCAACGATTTATGGTGGTCTAGTGTTAGGCTACTATAATGAAGTGGAAAATGTTACTGAAGTTTCTAGTATCGATACACCTAAAGTGGATGTAATTATCACAGTGCCGTCATATGAATTACGTACAGATGATTCAAGAAATGTGCTGCCAGACACATTTTCGTATAAAAAGGCAGTGCAAAATAGTGCAATCAGTAATACTATGATCAGTGCGTTAATTCAACATAATTATGAATTGGCAGGCAAAATGATGGAGCAAGATGGGTTTCATGAGCCTTTCCGACAACATTTAATACCGGAGTTTGCACAAGTTAAAGCAATTGCAAAATCTCATCAAGCATACGCAACTGTAATTAGTGGTGCAGGTCCTACCATATTAACGCTTATAAGCAAGGAAAAAAGTGGGAAATTAGTAAGAGCGTTAAAAAATGAATTTTCACAGTGTCGCTCAGAACTAGTGACAATTAATGAAACTGGTGTAACATCTGAACTCGTATACCATTCATAATTTTTTGTAGTATGATAGGACTATAGGGTTAATTGGAAAGGAGCACTACAACATGAGTAAATATAAGTTAATTGTCATGGACATGGATGATACATTGATGAACCATGAAAATCAAGTAGGAGAAGAAACAAAAGACTATCTTATTAAAATACAAGACGAAGGTTACAAAGTAGTATTAGCATCAGGTAGACCGACTGAAGGTATGCTACCTACAGCACGATTGTTAAATTTAGATGCACATCAAAGTCATGTTATCAGTTATAATGGTGGCAATACTGTGGATGTAGCTACGGAAAATGTAACAGTCAATAAACCAGTATCAAAAGAAAACTTTGATCAAATTGTTGATTACTGCAGAAAAAAATCATTTTTCGTTTTAACATATCATGATGGCCACATTATTTATGAAGGTGAACATGAATACATGAATATTGAAGCTGAATTAACGGGTTTACCTATGAAAAAAGTTGATGATTTAAAAGCCTATATTCAAGATGCTGTGCCGAAAGTTATGGGTGTAGATTATGTCTGTAATATTGTATTAGCTAAAAGTGATCTTGCTGGTTCCTTCAACGATGAAATAGATGTTACTACAAGTAAACCATACTTCCTTGAATTTATGGCTAAAGATGTTTCAAAGGGGAATGCGGTTAGTGCGTTGTGTGATAAACTAGGGATTAGTTTAGAAGAGGTTATTGCTTTTGGTGATAGTTCTAACGATATATCTATGCTTTCAGTAGTTGGTCATGCTGTTGCTATGGGTAATGCCAATGATGAAGTGAAATCCATTGCTGATGAAGTTACCTTATCAAATGCAGACAATGGTATACCTCATACGTTAAAACAAAAATTATAACCAATGATAGAATTAAAGAAATAAATATGGGAAACACGTTTTACAGTTAAGTCTTAAATAAACAAAACTGTGAAACGTGTTTTTATAATTTAATAAATGATTTATTAGAGCATAATAAAGAGAAAGTTATAGATTTTGTTATTACTGACAACCTAAATTTAATAGTAAAAAACTGACTTCATAAATTGTATGAAGTCAGCGTAGATTAATGGTCAACTGTAACATAGGCAACTAGAAAAAATAGAGTTTACTTTAACTCTTAGCAAAATTTATAGTATCGTGACTTAAGCTATTTAGCTGTATGTGTCCACTCATTTTTGCCTCGATGACGTTTTACGTGGGCATAAACTTGGTCTGCAGCATAATCTAAATTAGTATAAACCGTAATTGCAAATGCTGATTGATTTTCAGCAAACGGCTCTTCTAAAAACAGTGATTTTAAATGCTCATATAAGTTTTCCATTTGATCGTGTTTAAGGCTACTATATTCTCGTAGAGTTCGCTTAATTAATTGGTCGTGTAGATTTTCTAATGATTGTACAACAATAACAAAGCGTTCTTCTGGTTTGAGTACATCATCGAATAAATTTGTTTGTCCAACCATAATTTTCCACCTCAAGTACTTGATTTTCTTTAATTATACTATATTACGATACAGGTTAAAATAATTGAATACAAAATATTACCAAAGGTACAAATTTGTGAGGGCTAGTTAAGGAAACATAATAAAAGGACAAAACGGGGAAACCGTTTTGTCCTTTACTTAGAGTTATTCATATTTATTATCTAAGTTAATGTCTTCAAGTTTGATAACTTTTGTTTGGAACATAAATTTATGTGTAAGGTAAATAATGAGTAAGATGAATAGTGGTACGATATTTCTTAATAATCCAGCAATATCGCCAGCTATAATAGTACCTACTGAGTTACCAACAAATAAAAATAGTAAAGCTATAATTACCACAATTGGACCAAATGGATAAAATGGAGCTTTATATGGTAAGACTTGTTGCGCATCTTTATTTTGCTTTTTAATAGCCATGCGTAATCGTATTTGTGCTAAAATACTTGAACCCCATACAATGATAACTAAAGAGCCAATGATATTTAATAATGTAAATACGATATTAGATTGAAATTGAGCAAGGACAATAACTGCCAACACAACGATGAAAGTAGTTAATATCGCAGCGATAGGTAATTTTGTACCTTTATTTAAACGTGCCAAAAATTTAGGTGCTAATTTATCATGTCCCATCGAAAATAACATTCGACTTGAAGTATATAATCCAGAATTCGCTGCAGATAATAGTGATGTCAAAATGACAGCATTTATGACTGAAGCTGCAAAAGCGATACCGACACGATCAAAAACAATAGTGAATGGGCTTTGGCTAACAGATTCACTTTCGTTTAGCAGTAATGGATCAGTATATGGGATAATTGCAGCAATAACTGCAATAGACAATACATAGAATAATAAAATTCTCCAAAATACTTGTTTAATTGCTTTTGGCATTGAACGATGAGGATTGTCAGATTCTCCCGCAGTAACAGCTACTACTTCAGTACCCCCAACTGAGAATCCAGCGATTAATAAAACTCCCAAAAAGCCTGACAAGCCACCGACAAAAGGTGCTTCGCCGATAGAGTAGTTTGTAATACCATACGTTTTTCCACCTAAAATACCAACTATCATTAATACGCCAATAACAATAAAGATTAAGATAGTTACTACTTTAATTAACGATAACCAAAATTCAGCTTCTCCAAATGCTTTGACTGAGAAAATATTAAGTAAAAATAATATGACTAAAAAGATCATGCTCCATGTCACAGTGGAAAAGAAATGAAATACATCCCAATAACTTAATACGCTAGCTGCAATAATAATATCCACACTTGCAACAAGCGTCCAAATCACCCAATATAACCAACCCATAGTAAAACCTAATGAACTATCTACAAAACGTGTAGCATATGAGCTAAACGAGCCGGAGACAGGATAAAATGTTGCTAATTCTCCAACTGAAGACATAAGGAAATATAACATGATTCCAATAATTAAATATGCTGCTATGGCCCCACCCGGACCAGCTTGTGATACAACGCTACCTGTGGCAACGAATAGTCCAGTACCGATAGCGCCGCCAATGGCAATCATAGAAATATGACGTGAACTGAGACCTCGATTTAATTTATTTTGTTCCATAATAAGGCTCCTATTTACTTTTAAATTTTGTATACACACTATTTTAATGCTTTTGAGAACCACAAGCAAATATTTTTTATAACTTTAAAGCAATAAAGCGTAAAGAGAATTCAGAAAAATGCGATTTTTAATAGTGGTTTTATTGATTTGAACATAGGGTATACATTAAAATATGTAGTAGATAATAATTATTATTATCTGAACAAATAGGGGGTTATTCGTATGAGCGAACGTAAAAAATTGACAGGTCTTTTTGGTACACCAGTATCTGACAGAGAAAATAGTATGACAGCAGGACCAAGAGGCCCTTTACTTATGCAAGACTGGTATTTTTTAGAACAAATGGCACATTTTGATAGAGAAGTTATACCTGAACGACGTATGCATGCTAAAGGTTCAGGTGCATTTGGCACATTCACAGTAACAAATGACATTACTAAATACACGTGTGCAAGCATATTTTCTGAAGTAGGTAAACAAACTGAAATGTTCGCACGTTTTTCAACGGTTGCAGGTGAACGTGGTGCAGCTGATGCAGAACGTGATATTCGTGGCTTTGCATTGAAATTTTACACAGATGAAGGGAACTGGGATTTAGTAGGTAATAATACGCCAGTATTCTTCTTTAGAGATCCTAAATTATTTGCAAGTTTAAACCACGCAGTAAAACGTGATCCTAGAACAAATATGAGAAGTTCTCAAAATAATTGGGACTTTTGGACATCATTACCAGAAGCACTTCATCAAGTGACAATTTTAATGACTGATCGTGGTATTCCTAAAGGATTTAGAAATATGCATGGCTTTGGTTCTCATACGTATTCAATGTATAATGATAAAGGTGAACGTGTATGGGTGAAATTCCACCATAGAACACAACAAGGTATTGAAAATTTACAACCAGAAGAAGCAGCTCAAACTATTGCTTATGATAGAGAATCTTCACAACGCGATTTATTTGAAGCGATAGAAAATAAAGATTATCCAAAATGGAAAATGTATATTCAAGTAATGACAGAAGAACAAGCTAAAAAGCATAAAGATAATCCATTTGATTTAACAAAAGTTTGGTACAAAGGAGATTATCCATTAATTGAAGTTGGTGAATTTGAATTAAATCGTAATCCGGATAACTATTTCCAAGATGTAGAACAAGCTGCATTTGCACCAACTAATATCGTTCCCGGATTAGATTTTTCACCAGATAAAATGTTACAAGGGCGTTTATTCTCTTATGGAGACGCACAGCGTTATAGATTAGGCGCAAACCATTGGCAAATCCCAGTAAATCAACCTAAAGGTGTTGGAGTTGAAAATATTTGCCCATTCAGTAGAGATGGTCAAATGCGCATTTTAGATAATAACCAAGGCGGTAGACCACATTACTATCCAAATAGCGAAGGTGCATTTGAAGATCAACCGCAATATAAAAAACCACCATTAGAAGTAGAAGGTACTGCTTATGAACATAACTTCAGAGAAGACGATGACAACTACTTCGAACAACCAGGAAAATTATTTAGACTACAATCTCCTGAGCAACAAGAGCGTATGTTTGTAAATACAGCTAATGAAATGGAAGGAACAACTCTAGAAGTTCAACACCGTCATATTCGTCATTGCTATAAAGCAGATGAAAATTATGGTAAAGGTGTTGCAGCAGCGTTAGGCATAGATATTGCAGACGTTGATCTTGAAGCGAAAGATTAAGTAGTAAAGTTGTAAATTACATTTAACATTAGAACTTTATAGATTAGATATATTTTATAGCAAGTGTGTAATCAAAAATGACATAATTTGATTACACACTTGTTTTTTTATAATAAAAAAATCATCACCGAAGTGATGATTGGTAATGCTTGTCGTATTCAAAAGATAAGAATTACTTATTTTGTTTCACGATGTAATGTATATTTATTTAATCTTGGGCAATATTTTTTCATTTCGATACGCTCAGGATTTGTACGTTTGTTTTTAGTACTAATATAATTACGATCGCCACATTCTGTACAAGCTAATGTAATATTTACGCGCAAAGTTAACACCCTTTCTACAATTAGGAATACTTACGATTTAAAATTTTAGCATATGTCACATTGTTGCGCAAGGGAAAAACGTGCTATTAGGTCACAAAGATATTGAAGATAATGATTTAATGATACACCAACAATTAATTGGACGATGTTAGTATCATTTAAGTTAAGACAGACAAAGATCATAAATCTACTATTATAAATAACAAGTAAATGTCTGCTTGGTTTTGGATTGTAATTATAGATAAAAACTTTCACTTGATATTTAAGAATGATGTGATATTATTAAAACGTAATTATTACGATTTGTAGGAGGAAAGTTATATGGCAAAAAAATCTAAAGTAGTAAAAGAACAAAAAAGAGAAGCATTAGTTAATAAATATTATGACTTACGTAAAGAATTAAAAGCAAAAGGTGACTATGAAGCTTTACGAAAATTACCAAGAGATTCATCACCAACACGTTTAACAAGACGCTGTAAGGTTAGTGGCAGACCTAGAGGTGTGTTGAGAAAATTTGAAATGTCTAGAATTGCATTTCGTGAACATGCACATAAAGGTCAAATTCCTGGTGTGAAAAAATCTAGTTGGTAATTTAAGACGTAAGTCCGTTTACATTTAAAGTAAAACATTGTATATTATCTAATGGTAATACAGTAATATTGTTCGTGAAAAAACGTTTTCATTATCGAAAGATGAGTGAATGAGATGTTATATACTGTAAAAACTTACCATTAGTTTTATGTTTTATTATAAATGTTAGGAGTTTTATATTATTATGAAAATTTTTGATTATGAAGATGTGCAATTGATACCAAATAAATGTATTGTGAGTAGCCGTTCTGAATGTAATACAGAAATTAAATTTGGACCGCGAACTTTTAAGTTGCCTGTAGTACCAGCAAATATGCAAACAGTTATGAATGAAGAGTTAGCGGAATGGTTTGCGGAGCAAGACTATTTTTATATAATGCATCGTTTTGACGAAGCGGCACGTATTCCATTTGTTAAAAAAATGCAGAATAAAGGTCTATTTGCTTCAATTTCTGTCGGAGTAAAGGCACCAGAATTTGATTTTGTAAAACAGTTAGCAGCTGAAGCGTTAGTGCCTGAATACATTACAATTGATATTGCACATGGTCATAACGATTCGGTCATTAATATGATAAAACATATTAAAACGCATTTACCTGAGACATTTGTCATTGCAGGAAATGTTGGAACACCTGAAGGCGTTCGTGAATTGGAAAATGCTGGTGCAGATGCTACAAAAGTAGGTATTGGACCTGGACGCGTATGTATCACTAAAATTAAAACAGGTTTTGGTACAGGTGGTTGGCAATTAGCTGCTTTAAACCATTGTAGTAAAGCAGCGCGTAAACCGATGATTGCTGATGGTGGTATTAGAACGCATGGTGATATAGCGAAATCTATGCGTTTTGGAGCATCTATGGTTATGATTGGTTCTCTTTTTGCAGCACATGAAGAATCTCCAGGAGAAACAGTAGAACTTGAAGGTAAGTTATACAAAGAATATTTTGGTAGTGCTTCGGAATATCAAAAAGGTGAACATAAAAATGTTGAAGGTAAAAAAATGTTTGTTGAACACAAAGGTTCACTACAAGATACTCTAATTGAAATGCAACAAGATTTACAGAGTTCAATTTCTTATGCAGGCGGTAAAGATTTGAATTCGTTACGAAAAGTAGATTATGTGATTGTGCGTAATTCTATCTTTAACGGTGATAGAGATTAAAATACGTAGGTGATGAAGATTAGAAAAATATTATTATATAGTTTAATTTTTTTATGCATAGTATTGATTGTGCCAATAAAAGAGTCACCCTTTATGTTAGACGTTCAACAAGAGGTCAAAACAAAAATTAATGCTTGGCAAACTAATCAGTCATCATCTACTAAGTCACTCAAAGTGCCAAGTGAACAACAATTTGCTTTAAGTAATATTCAAATGAATATGGATAAAGCAGACGTTGAAAATAAATTTGGAGAAGCTAAGAGTGTAACTTCCAATGAATATGGTACGAGTTGGCATACTTATTATACTGGTGATTATAGTAACTTTGTGATGGTCAGTTATTTAGACGACAAAGTCAATGCACTTTATACGAATCAAAATTCAATTACATCACAGTCAAAAATCAAGTATGGTACACCTAAAGATGTCGTAAGAGACAGATTAGGAGAACCAATTACTGAAAAGAAAAAAGGAAATGTTAGATACCAAATTGAGAATGATGAATATGACACATTTCATGAAAATCAAATCTATACAACGGCATTCTATGATAAACATCAAGATAATGGTTTAACAGCAATACTATTGGTAAGTGATCAGCTTGAACAACGATTGCAAGGACAATATGGTGCACCATCTGAAGCATTAAAAGAAGGTTTTGAACGCCAAAACTTTGAAATTGTAAATGCTGAAAGAAAACAACATCAATTATCTACATTGAATTATGATAGTGATGTTTCAGATACAGCAAGAAAACATAGTAAAGATATGGCGGAGAATGATTATTTTGATCATACCAACTTAGATGATGAATCCCCATTTGATCGTTTGAAAGCTGATGATATTAAATTTAATGCTGCAGGCGAAAATTTAGCTTATGGTCAAATGAATAGTATTTATGCACACGAAGGCTTAATGAATTCATTAGGACATAGAAAAAATATCTTACGTTCTAGTTATAATGAGTTAGGAGTAGGCGTCGCTTTTAATAATGAGCGTCAACCTTATTGGACGGAAAACTATACTAACTAATGTTTGGTGATGAAATGTTAGGGTATCTTATAAAGGTAAGGATGAGATGCTAATGACAATACATGAAAAACATAAATCGGAAGATATATTAGAACGAGTAAAAGAAGTTCTAGACAAAAAAGAAGATAAAGATACAAAATAGAGGCTATGCCGTGACGGCATAGCCTCTTAGTTTGTATGTGTAATTACAAGTTATTATGTTAAATAGTGCTGAATGAGAGTGCTTGGAGACTATTACATTTCACGGAATAATCCGACCACTTTACCAAGTACAGAAACTTGATTTAAATAGATTGGGTTCATTGAGCTATTTTCTGGTTGTAATCTATAGCGCGTTTTTTCTTTATAAAATCGTTTAACAGTTGCTTCATTGTCTTCTGTCATAGCTACAATAATATCTCCGTTTTCTGCAATTGTTTGACTACGCACAATCACTTTGTCGCCATCTAAAATACCAGCTTCGATCATACTGTCTCCAACAACATTTAAAATGAAAATATCGCTGTTATGTGTAGAAGTAAAATGTTCTGGTAAAGGGAAGTATTCTTCTACATTTTCCACTGCAGTAATCGGTATGCCGGCAGTGACTTTACCAATAACTGGTACGTGAATTGTATCTTCGTTATTTATTGGTTCTCCAAGTTGGTCGCTGACAATTTCTATTGCACGTGGTTTTGTAGGATCACGTTTGATATAGCCTTTTTCTTCTAATCTAGATAAATGACCATGAACAGTTGAACTAGAAGCTAAACCGACAGCTTCTCCAATTTCACGAACACTTGGTGGATAACCTTTGGATTGCACGATTTGCTTTATATAATCGAAAATTTCATTTTGTCGTTTTGTTAATTCTCTCATAATAGGCACTCCCTAATTTAATTTAATCCAATTATAGCATGAATTGAAATTTGTTACAAACGTTTGTTCGTTTTGTATTGACTAAGAACACGTGTTCTGTTAAAGTGTTTGTACAAACAAATGTTCTAGGAGAGATACTATATGAATTCTATCTATATGTCACAAATCAAAACATATTTATTAATACTTGTTACTACGATGCTGTTATGTACTATATTTGTACTAACGGCAGATATAAATAATAATAGAGAACAAACGTACGAAATGACTGATCATAAAATAACTACAGAGCACAAAGAACAAAATAATAATCAATTACAACAAGATTTAAATAGCGAACAAGCATCGAACCAAACGATGGCAGTAATTAAATAATTAGAATGATAAAAAAGAGCGAATGCATTTAGTTCCGCTCTTTTTTTTGTTAAAATTTATATGATATAAATCTATGGAGGTTATTATGACTGAATCAAATGGTGTAGATATTAATAGAATTAATGAATTAGCTAGAAAGAAAAAAGCACAAGGGCTAACTGAAAAAGAAGCGAAGGAACAATCTAAATTACGTAAAGCTTATTTAGAATCGTTTAGAAAAGGCTTTAAGCAGCAATTAGAAAGCACAAGGGTCATTGATCCAGAAGGAAACGATGTGACGCCAGATAAAATCAAAAAAGTATTGGATGAAAAAGACCAAGATAAAAGATAATCTAATTTTTTGTTAATTATAAGTTAAATAAGTTATAATAATATATGAATCATGCTATTTAAGAAAGGAAGTCATATTAGATGTTTAATGAAAAAGACCAACTAGCGATTGATACAATAAGAGCCTTAAGTATTGATGCTATTGAAAAAGCAAATTCAGGCCACCCAGGTTTACCAATGGGCGCAGCTCCAATGGCATACACTTTATGGACACGCCATTTGAATTTTAATCCTCAATCAAAAGATTTCTTTAACAGAGACAGATTCGTATTGTCTGCAGGACATGGTTCTGCATTACTTTACAGTTTATTACATGTTTCAGGTAGTTTAGAATTAGAAGAATTAAAACAATTTAGACAGTGGGGTTCTAAAACTCCTGGTCATCCAGAGTTCAAACATACGGATGGTGTCGAAGTTACTACAGGTCCACTAGGACAAGGTTTTGCTATGTCAGTAGGTATGGCTTTAGCAGAAAAACATTTAGCAGGTAAATTTAATAAAGAAGATGCTAACGTTGTAGATCATTACACTTACGTTCTTGCATCAGATGGTGACTTAATGGAAGGTATTTCTCATGAAGCAGCATCATTTGCAGGCCATAATCAATTAGACAAATTAATTGTTTTATATGATTCCAATGATATTTCATTGGACGGAGAGTTAAATAAAGCATTCTCTGAAAATGTAAAAGAACGTTTCGAAGCTTATGGTTGGGAACATATCTTTGTTAAAGATGGTAACGATTTAGAAACAATTGACAAAGCAATTGAAGATGCTAAATCTAGTAATAAACCAACAATCATTGAAGTGAAAACAATTATCGGCTATGGTGCGCCTAATAAACAAGATACAAATGGCGTTCATGGTGCACCACTAGGTGAAGACGAAAGAAAATTAGCATTTGAAAATTACGGATTAGATCCAGAAAAACGTTTCTTCGTACCAGAAGAAGTATATGAAATTTTCCAAACTCAAATGTTAAAACGTGCAAACGAAAATGAAGAAGCTTGGAACAACTTAGTAGAAGAATATAGTTCAAAATACCCAGAATTAGCTAAAGAATTTAAATTAGCTATTAGTGGTAAATTACCAACAAATTATAAAGACGTGTTACCTAAATATGAAGCAGGTCATAGTGGTGCTTCTCGTGCTGATTCAGGTGATGTAATTCAAGCAATCAGTCAAAGCGTACCATCATTCTTCGGTGGCTCAGCTGACTTAGCTGGTTCAAACAAGTCAAATGTTAAAGAAGCAGTTGACTTTACTCCGGAAACACCTGAAGGTAAAAATATTTGGTTTGGTGTACGTGAATTCGCAATGGGTGCTGCAGTGAATGGTATGGCTGCTCACGGTGGTTTACATCCATATGGTGCAACATTCTTCGTATTCAGTGACTACTTAAAACCAGCACTAAGACTATCAGCAATTATGGGCTTAAATTCAACATTTATCTTCACACACGATTCAATTGCTGTAGGTGAAGATGGTCCAACACATGAACCAGTAGAGCAATTAGCAGGTTTAAGAGCGATTCCTAACATGAATGTGATTCGTCCAGCTGATGGAAATGAAACACGTGTCGCTTGGGAAGTTGCATTAGAGTCAGAAAACACACCAACTTCACTTGTATTAACTCGTCAAAACTTAACTGCTTTAGACTTACCAGAAGCAGTTGTTGAAGAAGGCGTACGTAAAGGTGCGTATGTAGTTTATGAATCAGAAAAAGATGCTGAATTCTTATTATTAGCGACTGGTTCAGAAGTAAACTTAGCAGTTGATGCAGCTAAAGATTTAGATGCACAAGGTAAAGGTGTACGAGTAGTTTCTATGCCTAACTGGCACGCATTTGATCAACAATCAGCTGAGTATAAAGAATCAGTAATCCCATCATCAATTACAAAACGTATTGCAATTGAAATGGCATCTTCTCTAGGCTGGCATAAATATGTTGGTACTGAAGGTAAAGTTATCGGTATTGATACATTTGGTGCTAGTGCTCCTGGTGACTTAGTCGTAGAAAAATACGGTTTCACTAAAGAGAATGTGTTAAATCAAATTCAAACATTTTAATAATTTGTAGTTATGTAAAGGCTGGGACATTAAGGTGTCCTAGCCTTTAATTTTATCATTACAAAATGTTGATGGATAAACATGCTTCAAGTCATGTTGTTTTTATCATGACTCAAAAAATTTTAAGTGTACAGTAAATTAACATGTCATTTTCTATTGAAAGTTACATAAATTAAAGCTAAATTAGTGGTTGAACTTATGTTCTTGTAAGTGTATTTACAAAGTGAATTTAATATTGATATAATACATAAGGTTACAGGAGTTTGAAGCTAAACTTCCTTGAAATTAAACATTTAATTTAGTAAAATGCATTAGGATAGGAAAGTGGGTGAAACAATGGCAGTTTGGTTAGCAGTTTTATTAATCGTAATAGCACTAATCGTTGGATTAGTAGGTGGTTTCTTCTTAGCAAGAAAATATATGATGGATTATTTCAAAAAGAACCCACCAATTAATGAAGAAATGCTTCGTATGATGATGATGCAAATGGGTCAAAAACCATCGCAAAAGAAAGTAAATCAAATGATGACAATGATGAACAAAAATATGGACTCAAACATGAAGAAGTCTAAATAATAGACCATTAAAGAGCGGATAACTACTGTCGAACGTAAGTTATCCGCTCTTTATTTATGTTGCCAAACCTAATGTGTTTTGGTTATGGAACATATAAAATATAAAACCAATATAAAGAAATATTTATTGTAGAATGATGGTATTATTATTGTAATATTCGCACAATTCCGACAAACTATTTGCACATAATTTACAATTATTATATAATATCAAACATAGAAGGGGGAAAATTAATGAAAGATGCATATGATATGGAAGACAAAGAAGTCTTGGATAGATTAGCTTGTGCACATATTAATTTTTGCAATAATGACGAATTTTTACAATATAACAAAGCAATCCAAACACAAGACATGACTTATTTGAGACATTTGTTAAACAATTTAAACTCATCAGTTCCAATGTAATTGTCAGGATTGATTTGGGAATAAGCCTTGAAAAAGGCTTATTTTTTTGTCTTAAATGAGCAAATATAGCTGGTAATTGAATTTATGTAATTTTTGTGGCGATTATTGTTTGGCAGCGCTATAATTTAAGACAAAATGATGAATAACTATAGAGGGAATGTTATAATATCGTTTGTGATATTTGTAAAATATAAAAGAAGGTGTCGTCGTGTTATATTTAGTTTTCTCCATTGTCGTTGCTTTTTTAATGGGCATAGGTGTAATAGTTATAAGAATGAAAGCGCAACAATTTCCTGTTAACGAAAAGAAAATCATTTTACCTCCGTTTTTCATGGCAACTGGTGCGTTAATGTATGTGATACCTTACTTTAGATTGTCAGGACTTGAAATTATTGAATGTATTATTTTAGGTTTATTGTTTTCGACCGTTCTAATATGGACGTCACGCTTTGAAACAGATGGCCATCAAATTTATATGAAACGATCTAAAGCCTTTCCCATTATTTTAATTACTTTATTACTGATTCGAACAATAATTAAAGTATTTGTTAGTAGTCAAATTGATCCAGGTGAAATTGCAGGTATGTTTTTCTTACTTGCCTTTTGTATGATTGTGCCATGGAGACTAGCAATGCTATATAAATTTAAAAAAGTAAAACGTAACCTTGTATAAATAGCTATGAAACTTTAGCGGTAAACAAGTATTTGTAAGTTAATAAAAAGAGGCTAGGACAAAATGGATTTGTCCTAGCCTCTTTTCTTATTGTCAGATGATAATTGAACTAAAAAATCCGTTTCAATTATGCTTTTCAATTCTGCTTAGCGATGTTGGAGTGGGACGAGGAAATCTTGTTAATAAAACTTAGATTTCTTACCACTCCCTTTTTCTTTTTATAAACGGTATGATAAACTATTAACAAACAATAGAACGTGCGTTCTGTAAAAAAGGATGACTAAAATGAAAATTATACATACTGCTGATTGGCATTTAGGACGAATTTTAAATGGCAAGTCATTATTAGAAGACCAAGCTTATATATTAGATGAATTTGTAGCAGCAATGCAAAAAGAGAAGCCTGATGTAATAGTTATTGCTGGAGACGTATATGATACGAGTTATCCAAGTAAAGCAGCGATTATGTTATTTGAAGAAACAATTAACCAATTAAACTTACATATGCAAATACCTATGATTGTGACAAACGGTAACCATGATGGCAAAGAGCGACTTAATTATGGTGCTAAATGGTTCGAAAAGTCACAAATGTATATTAGAACAGAGTTAGCTACTATGGCTACACCTATCAATATAGGAAATGTAAATTTTTATTGTTTACCATTTGCAACCATAAGTGAAGTACAAGCTTTCTTTGATGATAAAACTATTACGACGCATCAAGCTGCTACACAAAGTTGCATCACTTATATGGCTGAAAATTTAGATACATCACAATTTAATGTATTAATAGGACATATGACGGTTCAAGGTGGCACACGTTCAGACTCTGAAAGACCAATTTCTATTGGCACAGTTGAGTCGGTAGAACAGGATGTTTTTGCACCATTTAATTATGTTATGTTAGGTCATTTACATCATCCGTTTAGTATCGATTCAGAGTTTATCCATTATAGTGGTTCGTTATTACAATATTCATTTTCAGAAGTTAATCAGCCTAAAGGCTATCGAATGTTATTGATTGATGAAATGGAACAACAGCAATTATTTATACCGTTAGAGCCTAAACGGCAATTGGAAGTTGTAGAAGGTGATTACGAAGCAGCAATACAAGAAATTATTCCTCTGAAAAATAAAGAAAATTATATTCATTTTAAGTTGAAAAATATGACGCATGTGACTGATCCGATGATGCATCTCAAACAAATATATCCTAATACATTATCACTCACAAATGTGTCGTTTAACTTTGAAACGGCAAGTGTTGAAAATAATACTGAACTTCGTGAACTCAATGATTCAGAGATTATTAATAACTTTTATCAAAGCATGACTGATTCGACACTATCAGAGCTACAACATAAAAAAATAGTGCAATTACTCAATGACTTGTTGGAAGGAGAAGAATAAAAGATGAGACCAATTTCAATAACTTTAACCAATTTTGGTCCGTTTTTAAATGAATATATAGATTTTAGAAACGTACATGAAAACCAATTATTTTTAATAAGTGGTAAAACAGGTTCGGGTAAGACGATGATTTTCGATGCTATTGTCTATGCTTTGTTTGGAGAAGCCTCTACTAAGGGGCGCAAAGAGTTAGATTTAAGAAGTCATTTTGCAGATGGTAAATCGCCAATGACTGTCGTATTTGAATTTAAATTAGGTGACTCTTATTTTAAGGTGGAACGACAAGGTGCATTTTATAAAGAAGGCAATGTGAGCAAGACAAATGGCCAATTAGATATATTTCAATACATTGAAGATGGTTATGAATTAAGAGAAAGTAAAATTACTGCAGGTAATCAAATGCTCAAAGATTTATTAGGGGTAGATGCAGAGCAATTTAGACAATTGTTTATTTTGCCACAAGGTGAATTTAAAAGATTTCTATTATCAAAGAGCATAGAGAAGCAGGAAATTTTGAGAACTTTATTTGATAGTCAACGTTTTGAAATGATTCAAAAGCAACTTACTGATGATGTTAAAGAGAGTCGTGATCAAATAGAACGAAATTTCGACCAACTTGAGAATTATTGGCATGATATTGAAACATTTAACGATGCTTCTTTACAAGAACATAAAGCAACTCCTGTGAGACAAACGGAACAATTATTGAAAGTTATACCTGAATTTGAGCGCACTGGAAACCAACTATTGGAGCAGTTAACAAAACAACAACAATCGCAGCAACAACAATTAGAATCAATACAACAGCAACTCGAGCATAATAAACAACTGCAAGATAATTTCCACAAACTTCAGCAAAATCAAGCCGAGTTAGCAAAGTTAAATGAACGAGAACCTGAAATTGAAGATTTAAAGCAAACATTAACAAAATTAAATGAAGTCAAACCATTAGCCAATTTAATTGAAAATAAAAAAACACTGGATGAAAAACGGCTAGCAACAGAACAACAATTATATCAAGTTGAAAAAACTATAGGACAGTTGGTACAAGAGCAAACGGAGTTACAACAACACTATGATAGACAACAAAATCACAGTGAAACAATAGAACAACAACGCCAATTTTTATCTAATACTAAAATGTTTTATCAGCACATCGAGAAATATAAAACAGCATATAATCAAATTACAGACATTCAACAAGTATATAATGAACAGAGTCAACAATTGACGGAAGTTAAAGAGCGGATTGAGCAGTTACACAATGAACTAAAAGATGAGCAACCGGACTATGAGGCTATTGAAAAAATTGACCAACAAATATACGAGTTAACTAATCAAATTAAGGAATATCAACGTAACGAAACGGCAAAACAACAATATATTAAAAATCAAGAAGAAATTGAGCAGCAACAAGCTAAATTGAAAGCTCAAGAGCGACAATTAGCGCAGTTGACGGCAAGTTATAACGACATTGATCAAGTCAATTTACAATTTAGTAATAAACAAGAAGCGATCGCACAAATTCAAACTATTTTAAATATAGGTGATACATGTCCAGTATGTGGTAATGAAGTACATGACCTAGCGCAACACATAGATTTTGAAAATTTAAGCAAACGTCAACAGGAATTAAGTAAGCTAGAACATAGTATGCAACAATGTAAGGAGCAAATTATTCAACATACAACAACATTAGAGCATTTGACAACACAACAAACAGCTAACCCTGTAAATATGGATGAAACGTATGATATTGCTGAATTAGAGCAACAACTTACTCAAATTCAAGATCAACGCACTGCGGCAAAACAACGTAATACTTATATTCAAAATCAACGAACACAATTACAACAATTAGAACAACAAGCACATACTTTAGAGTTAGATTTGAAAAAATCTGAAGCGCAATATCAACAAAACGAAACTTTAATCAATGACTTTGAAAGAGTAACGCAGTGTGCCAATACGACTGATTTTGTTAAAACATTTGATGCGCAAAATGAAGATGTTACAAATTTTGATAATACCGTTGAGCAATTAAATAACGACTTACAGAAGTGTCAAAATCAATTAAATATTGAACGTAATAGTAAAAAATATGTAGAAGCACAATTACAAGATATTAAAGATGAACTGCAAACTACAGACGAGAAAGTACAACAAGAAATGCACCGTATTGGGTTCACTACTATGGCCCAAGTCCAAACAGCAATAGAACAACTCAACAATAAATCGGCAATTGAAACAGAAATCAATACTTTTGAAAAAGAAAAACAAACTATATCAATTGTAGTTTCGCAATTAGAAGAAGCGACACGAAACCAAACAGTTGCCAACATTGATGACTTAGAACAACAAGTGAGTGTACAACAAACAGAATTAACGCAAATAACTACACAATTAAATCAACATGAATATAAAGTTGACTTTAATAAAACGAAATTTACTGCAATAAAAAATTTAATTGCTGAGTTAAATGATTATTTGCATACACAACAAGAAATTTTTCAGTTATCAGAAATACTAGCAGGGAAAAATGAGCACAAATTAACACTAGAAAACTATGTACTAATCCATTATTTAGAACGCATTTTAGGTCAAGCGAATCAACGTCTAGCATTGATGACAAATCAGCGCTACCAATTAAAGCGTCGACAACAAGTGTCTCAAGGTTATAGTGGGTTAGAAATAGATGTTTTTGATGCGTATTCAAATCAAACACGTCATATTTCGTCATTATCGGGTGGAGAATCCTTTCAAGCCTCTTTAGCGTTAGCACTTGGGTTGAGTGAAATTGTACAGCAAGAAGCGGGTGGAATAGTGCTTTCTTCCATGTTTGTTGATGAAGGTTTTGGTACATTAGATCAAGAAACATTGGAAACAGCGTTAGATACATTATTAAGATTGAAGTCGACTGGCCGAATGGTTGGTATTATTTCACATGTGAGTGAGCTAAAACAGCGTATTCCACTCATTTTAGAGGTAACGACAGAAGGTTATCAAAGTGTGACGCAATTTAAGCAACAGTGACATCACATGAAATTAAGCACGGCTTAAAGTTTTAGAACGTAGTTAAACCCTTCGCATTAATTTGCGAAGGGTTTGTTTATTTTCTATATCATAAAAATGACGTGTTTAGTTTTTTACTAAAAGTCTTAAAATATTGCTTTTTTTACCAAATGATTTTTGTAATATTGTCAGTGATTTATGCCGATTCTGCGGAAAAGTGCATAAAAAAACTGCCCACATAGCCAGAGACTTTGTTGACAGTCTGAAACTTGGAATTATTTGTTCCAGTTTTTTTATTAATTTTTTTCTTTTAAGATATCTCTAATTTCAGTTAATAATACTGTATTTTCTTCAAGCTCTTCGTCTTCTTGCTTAATAAGTGTATTAGCAATTTTAACAAAGATAAATAGAGCAAATGCAATAATGATGAAATCGATTATTGATTGTACGAACATACCGTATTTGATGCCCATAAATGACCAGCTTTCTGCAAAATCAACAGTACCAAAAATTAAACCAATTAAAGGCATAATGATATATGTAACTAGGGCAGTAACAATTTTATTGAAAGCTGCACCCATAACTACCGCAACGGCTAAGTCTAGTACATTACCTTTCAATGCAAACTCTTTAAATTCTTTTAGCATCTTTAATTTCCCTCCCTTTCCTATTATTTTGAATTTGATTATACTATATAAATAAATTTATGAAAATACTTTTTTAAAGTACATTTGACCTGAAAATTATATTGTATAATAAAATAAATTAATTAAAGACGATTTGATTAATTTTGTTAGTTTTGCTATTCTAAAACGTGGCTATAATATTAAATAATATTATAAGATTTAGCCTTATAATAAAATTTATGAAAGGGAGTTAATTTTTATGAAATCATCCGAAACGACTAATCGTAATAACAAACGCTCTCCCGTTTTCATTTATAGTGCAATTGTAGTGGCAATAGTTGTACTAATTGGTGCAATTTGGCCAGATCAATTTGGAGACGTAACGAATGAGATCAAACTATGGATTACTGATAAATTAGGTTGGTACTACCTAATTCTAACAACGATTATTGTATTTTTCTGTGTGTTCTTAATGTTCAGTCCGATTGGTAAACTTAAATTAGGTAAACCAAATGACAAGCCTGAATTCAATACAATATCTTGGTTTGCAATGCTATTCAGTGCAGGTATGGGTATTGGTTTAGTATTCTATGGTGCAGCGGAACCTATGGCAGACTTTGCTGCGCCACCAACAGCTGAACCTCAAACTAAAGCTGCCTATACTGAAGCTTTACGCTCTACATTTTTCCATTGGGGGTTCCATGCATGGGCAATTTACGGAGTAGTTGCACTTGCGTTAGCGTACGCTCAATTTAGAAAAGGTGAGCCAGGTTTAATTTCTAGAACTTTAAGACCAATGTTAGGGAATAAAGTTGAAGGACCTATAGGGACAATTATTGATGTACTTGCAGTATTCGCTACAGTAGTTGGTGTGGCGGTATCACTTGGTATGGGTGCATTACAAATTAATGGTGGTTTAAATTATTTATTTGGTGTTCCAAATAATGTTTGGGTACAGGCAATCATCATTGTAGTTGTAACAATTTTATTCATCATGAGTGCTTGGTCAGGTTTAAGTAAAGGTATTCAATATTTAAGTAATTTAAACATTAGTTTAGGTTTATTACTAATGATTATTGTGTTAATTATTGGTCCTACAGTACTAATTTTAAACATGATGACAAGCTCAACTGGTAGTTTACTAAATTCATTTTTGGCGAACTCTTTTGATACAGCGGCACAAAATCCTCAAAAACGTGAATGGATGTCTAGTTGGACACTTTACTATTGGGGTTGGTGGTTAAGCTGGAGCCCATTCGTCGGTATCTTTATTGCACGTGTATCTAAAGGACGTTCAATTCGTGAGTTTATTGGTGGCGTACTTTTAGTACCAGCAATTGTAAGTTTCATCTGGTTTAGTGTCTTTGGTGTGCTTGGTATTGAAGCAGGGAAAAAAGACCCTAAATTATTTGAAATGTCAGCTGAAACGCAACTCTTTGGTGTATTTAATGACTTGCCGTTCGGTATAGTATTATCGTTAATTGCACTTGTATTAATTGGATCATTCTTTATTACATCTGCAGACTCTGCGACATTTGTATTAGGTATGCAAACATCATTTGGTTCATTAGAACCTACAAACTTTGTTAAAGTGACTTGGGGTATCGCACAATCACTTATTGCCTTTGTATTATTATTTGCAGGTGGAGGGGACGGTGCCGAAGCATTAAACGCCATACAAAGTGCGGCGATTATTAGTGCCTTGCCATTCTCCTTTGTAGTAATAATGATGATGATTTCATTCTACAAAGATGCAAACCAAGAGCGTAAGTTCTTAGGTTTAACATTGACACCTAATAAACACCGAATGAAAGATTATGTAGAATTACAAAAAGATGAATACGAAGACGACATTATTGAACGTCGTAAAGATTTCAGAAATACAGAACAGTAATATTTTACTAAAGCCGAGGATCATATTGATTCTCGGTTTTTTATTTAGCATTCAATGATAATGATTCTCAATTGATAATGTTTACTTATTGCACTTTAATGGTATGATAAGGTACGCTTATGTTAACTGATTGGAAAATCAAATCTAATTTTGCCGGGAAACTAGCGTTATGTAGTTGTTTTCAGCAAAAGATAATAATACAATTTAGTTAACGGCACAATTAATAAATATCAGGGGGGATATATATGGCTTCTAATATTAAAGCGCAAGCGAAAAAATCGTTTGACCTAAATGGAAAATCATATACTTATTACGATTTGAACACTTTAGAAGAGCAAGGTTTAACTGAAATTTCTAAGTTACCATATTCAATTCGAGTGTTATTAGAATCAGTTTTACGTCAAGAAGATGGTTTCGTTATTACTGACGATCATATTAAAACATTATCAAAATTCGTGGATGGGGCAGAAGGAGAAGTTCCGTTCAAACCTTCACGTGTTATTTTACAAGACTTTACAGGTGTGCCAGCTGTCGTTGACTTAGCATCACTACGTAAAGCTATGGATGACGTAGGCGGAGATTTAAATAAAATCAATCCAGAGGTGCCTGTAGATTTAGTTATCGACCACTCAGTACAAGTTGATAGCTATGCGAACCCAGACGCTTTAGAACGAAATATGAAATTAGAATTTGAGCGTAACTATGAACGTTACCAATTCCTTAATTGGGCAACTAAAGCATTTGATAACTATAGTGCAGTACCACCAGCAACTGGTATCGTGCACCAAGTTAACTTAGAGTATTTAGCAAATGTTGTTCATGTGCGTGACGTAGATGGAGAAGAAGTAGCATTCCCAGATACATTAGTAGGTACAGATTCACATACTACAATGATTAACGGTATTGGAGTACTAGGCTGGGGTGTTGGTGGTATCGAAGCTGAAGCAGGTATGTTAGGACAACCTTCTTACTTCCCAATTCCAGAAGTAATTGGTGTACGCTTAACTAACGCTTTACCTCAAGGCTCTACAGCTACTGATTTGGCTCTACGTGTAACACAAGAATTACGTAAAAAAGGTGTTGTAGGCAAGTTCGTTGAATTCTTCGGACCAGGGGTACAACATTTACCATTGGCTGACCGTGCAACAATTGCTAATATGGCGCCTGAATATGGTGCAACATGTGGTTTCTTCCCTGTAGATGAAGAATCACTGAAATATATGAGATTAACTGGTCGTTCAGAAGATCATATTGAATTAGTGAAAAAATATTTACAAGAAAACAACATGTTCTTTGATGTTGACAAAGAAGACCCAGAATATACAGACGTTGTAGACTTAGATTTATCTACAGTTGAAGCATCATTATCTGGACCAAAACGTCCTCAAGACTTAATTTTCTTGAGCGATATGAAGGAAGAATTTGAAAAATCTGTAACGGCACCAGCGGGTAACCAAGGTCACGGATTTGATGAAAGTGAATTCGACAAAACTGCAACAATCGAATTTAATGATGGTACATCAACAACTATGAAAACTGGTGATTTAGCTATTGCAGCTATCACATCATGTACAAATACATCTAACCCATATGTAATGCTAGGGGCTGGCTTAGTTGCTAAAAAGGCAATTGAAAAAGGCTTAGAAGTTCCTGAATTTGTTAAAACTTCTTTAGCTCCAGGTTCAAAAGTTGTTACAGGTTATTTAAGAGATTCTGGCCTACAACAATATTTAGATGATCTTGGATTTAATTTAGTTGGTTATGGTTGTACTACATGTATCGGTAACTCAGGTCCTTTACGTGAAGAAATTGAAAAAGCGATTGCTTCAGAAGACTTACTTGTTACTTCAGTATTATCTGGTAACCGTAACTTCGAAGGTCGTATTCATCCATTAGTAAAAGCCAATTACTTAGCATCACCACAATTAGTAGTTGCATACGCATTAGCAGGTACTGTTGATATTGATTTACAAAATGAACCGCTTGGTAAAGGTAAAGACGGCGAAGATGTATTCTTAAAAGATATTTGGCCTTCAATCAAAGAAGTATCAGATACTGTTGATAGTGTTGTTACACCTGAATTATTCAAAGAAGAATATGAGTCAGTTTATAATAATAACGAAATGTGGAATGAGATTGATGTTACGGACCAACCATTATATGACTTTGATCCGGAATCAACTTATATTCAAAACCCTTCATTCTTCCAAGGCCTTTCTAAAGAGCCAGGTAAGATTGAACCATTAAATGATTTACGTGTAATGGGTAAATTTGGTGACTCAGTAACAACAGACCATATTTCACCAGCAGGTGCGATTGGTAAAGATACGCCAGCAGGTAAATATTTATTAGATCATGACGTACCAATTCGTCAATTTAATTCATATGGTTCACGTCGTGGTAACCATGAAGTTATGGTACGCGGAACGTTCGCGAATATTAGAATTAAAAACCAATTAGCTCCAGGTACAGAAGGTGGATTCACAACTTATTGGCCAACAGGCGAACAAATGGCAATTTATGATGCTGCTATGAAATATAAAGAAGATGGCACAGGTTTAGTTGTGTTAGCTGGAAATGATTATGGTATGGGCTCTTCACGTGACTGGGCTGCCAAAGGTACTAACTTATTAGGTGTTAAAACTGTCATTGCGCAAAGTTATGAACGTATCCATCGTTCAAACTTAGTTATGATGGGTGTATTACCATTACAATTTAAAGATGGTGAATCAGCTGATAGTTTAGGTATTGATGGTACTGAAATTATTTCTGTTAACGTTGATGAAAACGTGAAACCACATGATTTAGTTAAAGTACAAGCGAAAAAAGACAATGGCAAAGTAATCGAATTTGAAGCAGTAGCTCGTTTCGATTCTAACGTTGAATTAGACTACTATCGTCATGGTGGTATCTTACAACTTGTATTAAGAAATAAATTAGCAGAATAATTTTAAACATCTAACGGCTATGTGAGCTTTTGAGCTTTCATAGCCGTTTTTCTATGTTAGTATTTAAACAGTAATGTATTAATTGAAATGAGGAAAGAGAATGATTTATACACTCACTGAAATAGAAGCAAGATATCAAGAAACAGATCAAATGGGCGTTATCTATCATGGGAATTATCCAACATGGTTTGAAGTGGCGAGAACGGACTATATAACTAAATTAGGTTTTAGTTACAAAGCTATGGAAGATAGTGGTGTTATTTCACCTGTAACGGAAATTAATGTTAAATATATTAAACCAATTACATATCCTGAAAAAGTAACAATTAAAACTTGGGTAGAGCGCTATTCTCGTTTACGTTCACTTTATTGTTATGAAATATACAATGAGGCAGGAGAATTAGCTACAACAGGCTCTACAACGCTCACATGCATACGAAAAGCAGACGGGAAACCAATAAGATTAGATCGTACCTTCCCAGAGTGGCATGCAGTATATAAAGATGTCGATGAACGTAATAAAGCAGGAGAAAATTTAGAAGTTAAAAAATAATAATGCGCAAATAATGTAATTTTGGCAAACTTTGCACTATACTTTAAGTGCAATTACGAAGTGAGAACAATCCATATAATATTAAAAACAAAAGCGCCTAAGCCATTTGTAATGGTTTAGGCGCTTTTATATGAATTAATTAGCAATGTAAGTAATTTCATCTTCATTGTCAGTTACATCTATAAATAAATTATCATCTTCAAAATACCATAAATCTTTTTCTGCAATAACAACGTCTAAACCGTTATAATTCGTTTCATAACCGATTTCGACATCGTCTTTTTTGTCAACACTAAACGCTGGACTGAATCCTTGTTTTAATTGGAATTCTCCACCATAACGTACGAAGAATTGTAAGACTTTGTTATCCTCAGGCAAATCAAGTTCTTCCTTAAACCAAGATACCGCATTTTCCGAAAGTTTTAATTGCATATTAAAGTCTCCCTTCTGCATAAGCACTTGTCTTACTACAGTATTTTTAACATATTGCCAATACTCTAACATTACCCCTTTTGGATAATGATAATTGCAGTATAGCACATTTTTCTTCAAAATTTTTAGATTTAAGAATATTCTCAAAAAATTTACATAAAATTCATACTTATGACTTACAAATTTAAATATAAAAGGAAGTAGTATAAAATTCAAATTTTTGAACTCTATACTACTTCCTCGTGTGTATCAAGGTGCTGTAGTAACATGACCTTGACGTAAATAGCTAATGTTGATTTCGAGATTAGTGTGATATGAATCTTAGCAAAATAAAAAAGTTACATCCATTTTATTTTAGGTTCTTCACCTTTAAAAATCCTAACGATATTTGTTCTATGTCTAATAATCAATAATATACCAATACACATGCTGACAACTAATAATATATAGTCTCTAATTAATAGTGCACCAATAACACAGCAAATAGATGCTATAATACTTGATAGAGATACATATTTTGTTAAATAAAGTATTGCGAAGAAAATGGCTGCTAAAATTATTAATAATACAGGATTCACACCAAATACAACGCCAGCGCTAGTTGCAACTGCTTTTCCGCCTTTAAATCCTAAGTATACCGGGTACACATGTCCGAGTATTGCAAATGCACCAACAATTAAACCATTTGTAAACAAGGTAGAAATTGGGCCATCTGCTTGTACTGGTAACCATAGTGGGAAGAATACTACAATAAATCCTTTGAAAATATCTAAAAATGTAACGATAAACCCAGCAGGTTTACCTAAAACTCTAAAACTATTCGTTGCACCAGTATTTCCGCTTCCAAATTGTCTAATATCTTTTTTGAAAAATAATTTCCCTATAACATAGCCACTTGGAAATGCACCAATGAGGTAACTCAGTATCAACATAATTACTATCATCATATACATTTACACATCCTTTAATGACATTAATTTTATTTTACCATATGATACTATTATAAAACGACTAAAAATTAAAGTTAGTAAATGATTTGTTAATGAAATGTTACTTTGACGCTTGCAATTTAGCTAAATTTATATAAGAATAACTATTGTATAGTTTTAAAAACGAACGTACGTTTGTAGGAGGGCGAAACGATTGGCAATGAATAAGCAAAATAATTATTCGGATGATTCCATTCAGGTTTTAGAAGGGTTAGAAGCTGTTAGAAAAAGACCTGGTATGTATATTGGTTCAACCGATAAGCGTGGTTTACATCACTTAGTATATGAAGTTGTCGATAATTCCGTCGATGAAGTTTTGAATGGCCATGGTAATGAAATTTTGGTAACAATCAATAAAGATGAAAGTATTACTATAGAAGATAATGGACGTGGTATGCCTACAGGAATTCACGCGTCTGGGAAACCTACTGTTGAAGTTATTTTTACTGTTTTGCACGCTGGCGGTAAATTTGGCCAAGGTGGTTATAAAACATCAGGTGGTTTACATGGTGTTGGTGCTTCTGTTGTGAATGCTTTGAGTGCTTGGTTAGAAGTAGAAATTTATCGAGATGGAACAATTTATCAACAAAATTTTAAAGATGGTGGGAAACCTGCGACTGGCTTAGTGAAAAAAGGCAAAACGAAAAAAACAGGTACTAAGGTAACATTTAAACCTGATCCTGAAATCTTTAAAAATGCTTCAGCGTTTAACTTTGATGTACTTAGTGAACGCTTGCAAGAATCAGCGTTTTTACTTAAAAGTTTAAAAATAACATTAGCCGACAAACGACAAGGTAAAGAACGTGAAGAGGTTTATCACTATGAAGAAGGCATAAAAGAATTTGTTAGTTATGTTAACGAAGGCAAAGAAGTATTACATGATGTAACTACTTTTTACGGCCAAGCAAATGATATAGAGGTCGAAGTTGCATTTCAATATAACGATCAATATTCAGAAAGCATTTTAAGCTTCGTTAATAACGTCCGCACTAAAGATGGGGGAACGCACGAAGTTGGCTTTAAAACAGCTATGACGCGTGTGTTTAATGATTATGCACGTCGTATTAACGAATTAAAAACCAAAGATAAAAATTTAGACGGCAATGATATAAGAGAAGGTTTGACTGCTATTATCTCTATACGTATTCCTGAAGAGTTGTTGCAGTTTGAAGGTCAAACAAAATCAAAATTAGGAACACCGGAAGCACGTAGTGCAGTTGATTCAGTAGTTTCCGACAAATTACCCTATTATTTAGAAGAAAAAGGACAATTGTCTAAATCACTAGTGAAAAAAGCAGTAAAAGCACAACAAGCGCGTGAAGCCGCAAGAAAAGCACGTGAGGACGCTCGTTCTGGTAAAAAGAATAAACGCAAAGATACACTTTTATCAGGTAAATTGACTCCAGCCCAAAGTAAAAATACAGAGAAAAAAGAATTGTATTTAGTCGAAGGTGATTCTGCTGGTGGTTCGGCAAAATTAGGCAGAGACCGTAAATATCAAGCAATTTTACCGCTTCGAGGTAAAGTTATTAATACTGAAAAAGCCAAGTTAGATGATATTTTCAAAAATGAAGAAATAAATACTATCATTCACACTATTGGTGCGGGTGTCGGTAATGAATTTAAAATAGAAGATAGTAACTATAATCGCGTTATTATTATGACTGATGCCGATACTGATGGGGCTCATATTCAAGTATTACTGCTAACATTTTTCTTTAAATACATGAAGCCATTAGTGTTGGCAGGACGTGTATTCATCGCTTTACCACCACTTTACAAGTTGGAAAAAGGTAAAGGAAAAACCAAGAAAGTAGAATATGCTTGGACAGATGAAGAGTTAGAAAAGTTACAACAACAATTTGGTAAAGGCGTTACTTTACAACGCTATAAAGGTCTTGGTGAAATGAATCCTGATCAATTATGGGAAACAACAATGAATCCTGAAACAAGAACTTTAATTAGAGTTCAAGTTGATGATGAATTAAGATCTTCTAAGCGTGTTACGACATTGATGGGTGATAAGGTTGCACCACGAAGAGAATGGATTGAAAGTCATGTTGAATTCGGTTTACAAGAAGATTTAAGTATTTTAGATAATAGTGAAATTCAAATACTAGAACAAGATCATCAGAATGAGGAGGATGTAGATTGAGTGAGGTAATTCAAGACCTATCACTTGAAGATGTAATAGGCGATCGATTTGGTAGATATAGTAAATATATCATTCAAGAACGTGCATTACCCGATGTACGTGATGGTTTAAAACCTGTTCAACGTCGTATTTTGTACGCCATGTATGATAGCGGCAATACGTATGATAAAAATTTCCGTAAAAGTGCTAAAACAGTCGGCGATGTTATTGGACAGTATCATCCACACGGTGATATATCCGTTTACGATGCGATGGTTCGGTTAAGTCAGGATTGGAAATTACGTCATGTGTTAATTGAAATGCACGGTAATAACGGTAGTATTGATAATGACCCTGCAGCAGCTATGCGTTATACAGAAGCTAAACTGAGTCAAATTTCGGAAGAGCTAGTCAGAGACATTAATAAAGATACTGTACCGTTTATGCCTAACTATGACGATACGACAAAAGAGCCTATGGTATTACCAGCGCGTTTACCAAACTTATTAATCAATGGTAGTACAGGAATTTCAGCAGGTTATGCGACAGATATTCCACCTCATAATTTAGCTGAAGTGATTCAAGCTACACTTAAATATATAGACAATCCAGATATTACTGTGAGTCAATTAATGCGTTATGTTAAAGGACCAGATTTTCCAACTGGTGCTATTATTCAAGGTGTAGATGGCATTAAAAAAGCATATGAAACTGGGAAAGGTAAAATTGTAGTCCGTTCAACTGTTGACGTGGAAACTTTAAGAAATGGACGTAAAGAATTAGTTGTTACTGAAATCCCTTATGAAGTTAATAAAAGTTCATTAGTCAAAAAAATTGATGAACTGCGTGCTGATAAAAAAGTAGATGGCATTTTGGAAGTACGAGATGAAACGGACCGTACTGGATTACGTATTGCTATAGAGTTGAAAAAAGATGTTAATCATGAAGCTGTAGCGAATTATTTATATAAAAATACAGATTTACAAGTATCATATAGTTTTAATATGGTCGCTATCAGCGATGGACGTCCAAAATTAATGGGTATTCGTGAAATTATCGACAGTTATTTAAATCATCAAGTAGATGTTGTAACTAAACGAACACAATATGACTTGAATCAAGCAGAAAGTAGAATGCATATTGTTGAAGGTCTAATGAAGGCGCTGTCGATTTTAGACGAAGTGATTCAACTCATTCGTAATTCCAAAAATAAAAAGGATGCTAAAGAAAACTTAATCGAGAAGTATGAATTTACAGAAGCACAAGCAGAAGCAATCGTAATGTTACAACTTTATCGCTTAACGAATACAGATATCGTACAATTACAAAACGAACATGATGAACTAAAAGCAATTATCGACAAATTACGTCATATTTTAGATAATCATGATGCCTTGTTGGCTGTTATTAAAGAAGAATTGACTGAAATTCGCAAGAAATTTAAAACAGAACGACGCTCTGTAATTGAAGCGGAAATTTCAGAAATTAAAATCGATAAAGAAGTTATGGTACCGAGCGAAAATGTAATACTAAGTGTCACTCGCCACGGTTACATTAAACGTACTTCACTGCGTAGTTTCAATGCTAGTGGTGTGGAAGAAATCGGTGTTAAAGATGGAGATAGTTTATTAAAATATATCGACACTAACACATTAGATACTGCCTTAGTGTTTACGAATAAAGGGCGCTATTTGTTTATTCCAGTTCACAAATTAGCTGATATCAAGTGGAAAGATTTAGGTCAGCATGTATCACAAATTGTACCGTTGGAAGATGATGAATTTGTGATAGATGCGTATTGTGAAAATGATTTTAAACCAGATGCATATTATATTATCGCTACTCGAAATGGAATGATTAAGAAAAGTAATGTATCCATGTTTAAAACGACTAGATATAATAAACCTTTAGTTGCTATGAAAGTAAAAGAAAATGATGCAGTTATTGATATTATGCGCATTTCTGATGAACAAACACTAACAGTACTAACGCATAAAGGCATGTCACTGACATATCCATCTGAAGAATTATCGGATACTGGCTTACGAGCAGCAGGAGTGAAGTCAATTAATCTTAAAGCTGAAGATTATGTGGTACTAACGCAAATTGTCGCGCCTGAGAATACAATTTTAATGGCGACACATCGTGGTGCATTGAAACGTATCGATTATCGTGTCTTACAACTTGCTAAACGCGCACAACGCGGCATAACATTATTGAAAGAATTAAAAGGTAATCCACATCGTATTGTTGCAGCATGTGTTATTCAACCTGATGATACTTCATATACTATATTTTCAACTAATCAACAAGAAAGTGGTTTAATTAAAGATATTCACTTAACTGAACAATATACTAATGGTTCATTTGTAGTTGATGTTGATGAATTCGGTGAGATCAATAATTTGGTTGTTGAATAGTCTATAAAAAAAGAATAGTAACCTCTTTCATTTAATGATAAAATATTTTATGTAATAAAGAGGTCTATAACATAAAATAAATCAAGAGATTTATTATGGGTTGATAGTCGCACAAATTACGCTCATATATAAATCTCTTGCTCTTTATTTACATAAAAATTAAATTCATAAAGGGGGATTAATGTGAATAATTTTGACAGTTTAATTCCAGAATGGTTTAAAGTAATGGTTCAAACTGGGCATGATTTGATCTGGTCTCAGTATTTAATTGGTTTATTAATAACAGCAGGTTTATATTTCACTATTAGTTCAAAATTCGTGCAATTGAGATGGATTCCAGAGATGTTTCGCGCAATTGGTGAAAAACCTGAAACATTAGATAGTGGTAAAAAAGGTATTTCTCCGTTTCAAGCGTTTGCGATTAGTGCCGGCTCTCGTGTTGGTACAGGTAATATTGCTGGTGTTGCAACGGCAATCGTTTTAGGTGGTCCAGGTGCTGTGTTTTGGATGTGGGTTATAGCTTTTATTGGTGCAGCAAGTGCTTTTATTGAAGCAACATTAGCTCAAATCTACAAAGTACCCGATAAAGATGGTGGTTTTCGTGGTGGACCGGCTTATTACATAACTAAAGGTTTAAATCAACGTTGGTTAGGTGTAGTGTTTGCCGTATTAATTACAATTACTTTTGCTTTTGTTTTTAACACTGTGCAATCAAACACTATAGCTGAATCTTTAAATACACAGTACAATGTGAGTCCAGTGATTACTGGTATTGTCTTAGCTTTCTTTACTGCAGTCATTATTTTTGGTGGTGTACGTAGTATTGCTAATATTTCATCTATTATTGTACCTGTGATGGCAATAATTTATATTGGTTTAGTATTAGTTATCTTACTTATGAATTACGATCAAATTATACCTATGATTTCAACTATAATTAAAAGTGCATTTGGCTTCGAACAAGTAACAGGAGGCGCAGTAGGTGCAGCTATTTTACAAGGTGTAAAACGTGGTCTGTTCTCTAACGAAGCTGGTATGGGTTCTGCACCCAATGCAGCGGCTACTGCTGCGGCACCACACCCAGTAAAACAAGGACTAATACAGTCTTTAGGTGTGTTTTTTGATACTATGCTAGTTTGTACAGCGACAGCTATAATGATTTTACTATATAGCGGCTTAGAATTTGGTGAAAACCAACCCGTTGGTGTTGCAGTAACACAATCAGCACTAAATGAGCATCTAGGAAGTGCCGGTGGTATTTTCTTAACTGTAGCGATTACGTTATTTGCTTATTCTTCTGTTATTGGTAACTATTACTATGGTCAATCAAACATAGAATTTTTATCTAAAAACAAAGTATTACTCTTTATTTTTAGATGTTTAGTTGTTGTTCTAGTATTTGTAGGAGCAGTAGTAAAAACAGAAACAGTGTGGAGCACTGCTGATTTATTTATGGGCTTAATGGCAATTGTTAACTTAATAGCCATTATTGGTCTTTCTAATATCGCTTTTGCTGTTATGCGTGATTATCAACGTCAACGTAAAGAAGGCAAGAAACCAGTATTTAAACCAGAAGAATTGGAAATTAATCTTTTTGGTATTGAAAGCTGGGGCGCAAATAAAAAAGAAAAATCATTATATTAATAAATCAATGTTTACAGATTGGTTATTATCGTTGAGAAACACTTTAGTGATTTAATCTTGTAGGGCGAGCATATGAAATCAAACAGTTATCTGTTGATTTTTAGCTCGTCCTATTTTTTGTTATTTTACGTTAATTCTTAAGTAATCTAATCTTTTACTGTTCATTTTAAATGATTCAATATATAATTTTAATGATATAAAAGAAAGGTGATTCGTATGAGCCAGTATCACATTACCAAAATCTTAAACAATAATGTAATTATCTGTACGATTGATCGACAAGAAGTTATTTTACTTGGAAAAGGTATAGGTTTTAATAAAAAACCTGGTATGAAAGTGCAACGTGGTGATTCAATAGAAAAGGTTTATAAGTTGGATCAACAACATCAATTAGATCATTATAAACTTTTAGTTGCTCAAACAGATGAGAGTATTATTCATGCTATCATTGAAGCAGTGGATTTAATTACGAGTGAGGAAACTGTTATTGATGATAAGAAACTTGTTATAAGCTTAACTGATCATATTATTTTTGCATATAAACGATTGCAGCAACAACAAAAAATTACGAATCCTTTTATCGCAGAAACCCAGCAACTATACAGTGAGTCATATGACTTGGCACAACGTGTCATAGTGCAATTAAATGCTAAATTAGATGTAGACTTTCCAGAAGATGAAATTGGTTTTATAGCGTTACACATAGCATCAAATACGAATGCAATTTCTATTCATGAAGTTAATGCGATGTACAACATGGTGAGTAAAGCAACTAAAATCATTGAACATGATCTACAACAAACAATTGATAAGCACTCGATAAAGTATCAACGTTTCATTAGGCATGTGCAATTTTTAATTAGACGTATTCAACAAGATGAGCGTGCAGCTGCTTCTCAAGTATTTGAAGATATGGTTAAAGCGCATTATGCACTTTGTTACAATGTCGCATTAAAAATTATGAGATTAATCCAACGAGAGTTAAATGTTACAATTCATGAATCGGAAATTGTCTATCTTGCAATTCATATCCACCACTTCACAATATCTGACCAGCCTTAAATAATCTGAAGCTTTATACATATAACTTTAATATAGCACTATAAGAGACAATCATTAAAAAATAGTTTAATGATTGTCTTTTTTACATTAAATTAACAAAGTTAATATTAAAATTACTATAAGAAAATAATTTTAATATTAACTTATGTATAATTGTTTTTGTATATAAATACTATTTACTTTTGCAAATATTATAGTTATTATAGAGTTGTTTGATTAGTTGAGGGGAGCGTTTGGCATACAATATGAAATATTATGATGAAATTCCTGTCATAAGAGCAGTAGCAGCTATGCTAGTAGTAGCCATTCACACTGTGAATAGTATAGCTTATTCAGCAAGTACAGGTGGCTTTACTTCTGAACCGTTAGGGTATATAAATCAATTAGCACGACTAGGCACGCCAGTTTTTGCTGTGATTAGTGGGTTTTTACTGACTATTTCGGTAGTGAATCGAGGTTTTAGTATGTCACACTTTGCTAAATCACGTTTTACTAAAATACTTATCCCTTATATTATATGGAGTATATTTTACTTATTATACAGAGCATTTTATTTACATAATTTAGAACCTGATGGTGAATTAGTGAATTATTTTGTTTATGGTAAAGCTAATTTCCATTTATATTTTATTTTAACGGTTATTCAGTTTTATGTATTATTCCCATTCATTCATAGATTTAAAAAGGGTTGGCCGTTGATAGTTGCATTTTTAATACTTACGGTTATCAATGTGCTTTGGATTAAGGTACAGCCTGTGTCACTCGGTATAGAAAGTTTAGACCGTTTTGTTAATGATAAAATGTTTATTCTTAATTGGATATCATTTTTCATGTTTGGCATTGTTTATGCTAAATTTTATGATGAAATTAAAGCGTTGATATTTAAATATCAAAAAGTATTATGGGTAATAATTTTCATTTTATTTGTTGATCTATTTGTCAGTATAGATTTAGAAAACTTACATAGTTCGGCACATATTTCTAACTTAATTTATATTCCGTTCTTTATTGTCTTTTTAAATTATCTATATGTCTGGATTAAGCAAGATAAGATATTGCTGAAAACATTTACGCTAATTGGTAACTATTCAATGGGTATTTACTTGGTACATTATGTTGGCATTCAATTTATGAAACGATTACCAGTTATTAATGAGATTGCACCACAAAGTAAATTTGTATTCATCTTTATTGGTGCTGTTGCGTTATCAGTTGGTATGGTGTGGGTTATTGGTAAATTACCATATGGTAATTATATTGTACCTATTCCGAAGAAAAAGGTTACACAACCAACACAAGAGGTACCGAAGAAAAGTCGTATCGATCCACAATTTTCAAATATGAATTCTTAAAGTAAACTACCGTGTATTGAGTTTGACTTAATACACGGTAGTTATGTATATATTATATATGCATGAAATTACTATAAAACGGGTAGAATGCTATGTTATAACGTAATTTATATAACTGGAGTACGATATGAAGTTTTTAAATTGACATCGTGTGTTAGTATGGAGAATAATTAACAACACAGTTGGTTATAATAAATCATGTTTTCATATACAATGAGATGTATAAATAAGTTTGTTTATAAGGTACGGTGAAGATTATGTCGAGCGAAGAAAATGTTAAGCGGCAAGAAAAGAGTAAAAAGAAATTAAATTTAAATTTTCCTGAAACGCGATTTATGCGCTTTTTAGGTGGTAAAGATTTAATTTTTGGTTTATTTATGTTGATTTTGATTGGTATAGTAATTTTTATATTTGATCAAGTTTCTTACATATTCAAACCATTTATTATTGTTTTTAACACTATAGTAGCACCTATTATAGTGTCATTAATTCTTTATTATTTATTTAACCCAATAGTTAACTTAATGGAACGTTATAATATTTCAAGACTTTGGGGAGTAATTATTTTATTTTTAGTAATTATTGGTGTTATATCGTTAGCTATTAATTTATTAATACCAGTGATTAGTAGTCAAATTAAAACATTCGGTACGAATTTCCCGCATTACATTACTAAAGTTAATCAATTTATAGATAATATTACAAAATACACTGTAGCTTCGAATTTTTATAGTCAAATTCAAGACTATTTAAACTCGCTAGCTAAAAAAATTCCATCTATGATTTCAGATTACTTTAATGGTTTTGGTTCGAAAGTGAAAAACATCGCGGAAACAGTTGTTAATGTTGGGGTAGTCATCGTAACAACACCATTTGTTTTATTCTTCATGTTAAAAGATGGCCATCGTTTTAAAGATTTTTCAACAAAAATTGTGCCACCTAAATTCAGAAAAGACTACCATGATTTATTAGATAAAATGAGTGTTCAAGTAGGTTCATACATTCAAGGACAAATTATTGTGTCTCTCTGTATTGGTGTCTTATTATTTATTGGTTATTCTATTATCGGTTTAGATTATGGCTTGATTTTAGCTTGTATCGCTGCTGTAACGAGTGTAGTGCCATATATTGGACCTACGATAGCTATATCACCGGCTATTATTATTGCGTTAATTACGTCACCAATTATGCTGTTGAAATTAATCGTAGTTTGGACGGCAGTACAATTTATTGAAGGGCATTTTATATCACCGAATATTATGGGTAAAACTTTACAAATTCATCCACTGACAATTATTTTTATATTGTTAAGTGCTGGAAACTTATTAGGAGTTGTAGGTGTGATATTAGGTATTCCTGCTTATGCAATTCTTAAAGTATTAGTTTCTCATTTATATTTCTTATATAAACGTAGATACAATAAATACTATGGTGATGATGCTGGAGAGTATGAATTTAAAAATGATGAACAAGAATATATTAGAGATTGATTTAGTTTTCGACTGTCGACAAAGTTTCTGTCTTTGTTGGCAGTTTTTTTGTGCACGCTTTCCGCGGGCACTGCCTCAGCCTGTAGTCTTCGGAGAGTGCCATTTCCGCAGGAGTCGGCCCAAATAACTGCCAATCTTAAAAGATTTAAATTAAATAATGGTGTGTTTATTATGTTGAATAAATCAAAGGATAAAGAGATAATTTGAAATGATTGCTATTTCTAAATAAAGCTCCTAATCATCGTCTATTACATAAAGTCGATACAATATTGATTTTAGATTTTGTTTCAGACTGTCGACAAAGTTTCTGTCTTTGTTGGCAGTTTTTTTGTGCACGCTTTCCGCGGATACTGCCTTAGCCTGTAGTCTTCGGCGAGTGCCATTTCCGCAGGAGTCGGCCAAATAACAGCCAATCTTAAAAGATTTAAATTAAATAATGGTGGTGTTTATTATGTTGAATAAATCAAAGGATAAAAGAGATCAATAGAAATGCTTACTATCTCTGAATTTTTATTATCGGCAGACAGCATCATTTCATAGGCTGTATATTTAGTTGATCAACTTTGTCGTGAGAAATATTAACATTTAAAGCTATTTAATTTTATTTTTATTCCATAGTCAACGGTTTTATGCTATATTTTTATAAAATATAAAAATTTTAGAAGTTGATGTGGTGTTATGACAAGAAAATTTAAAAAGAAAATATTACTAACATTAAAAGTAACCTTTGCAGTAGCGCTATTGGGGATTGTAGTGTTTAATTTAGCAAGAGAGTTAGCACATGTGAATGTCAAACAGACTTTAATTATGTTTGGCCAACTTAATCGTTGGTGGCTTATTATGCTTTTTGTTAGTGGTGGTGCTTCACTTATCATTCTTTCACTTTATGATGTCGTGTTAGCAAAGGCGATGCATATGCGCATAACGTTATGGAAAGCTATGCGCTTAGGCTATATTATTAACGCTGTAAATGCAGTAGCAGGATTTGGCGGCTTTATAGGTGCAACCGTTCGTTACATGGCATATAAAAATGAAACTACAAATAAAAAAGCCTTGGTAAAGGCAATTTCAGTCGTCTTAATATCGATGTTAACGGGATTAAGTTTATTATCAATATTAGTTGTTGCACATGTTTTTGATGTATCACATTTGTTTAGTGCTTATCCATGGGTGCGATGGCTATTATATATTGTTGCACTGTTTTTACCATTATTTGTTATTGGCAGTATTATACGTCCAGTCAATGAGCAGAATAAATATTTAGGTGTTTATTGTACTATTGTTTCTGGTTTTGAATGGTTTGCAGCAGCATTAGTTTTGTATTTTGCACTTTTTATAGTTGGTGTACAATTATCATTCCTAGTATTTATGGGTGTATTTATAGTGGCTGCACTATCAGGTTTAATAAGTTTTATTCCTGGAGGCTTTGGGGCTTTTGATTTGATTTTGCTATTAGGTTTACAAGCATTGAATGTACCTGAAGAAAAAATTGTCCTTGCTCTGTTATTGTACCGATTCGCTTATTATTTTTTCCCAGTACTAATTGCCTTAATCCTTTCTATCTTTGAATTTAAAGATGCTGCCAAACGCTATTTCGGTGAGTCTAAAGTGTTTATACCTGTTATAGATATGACGTCACTTTTTAAGTCGTATCAAAAAGATATCATTGCCAAAATACCAGTATTTTCTATGTCTATTTTATTATTTTTTACGAGTGTATTGTTTTTCTTGAATAATTTAACGATAATTATTGATGGCTTATATAATGCTAATCATTATTTAGATTATATTATTGTCTCTGTGCATACCTGTGCCTGTTTATTATTAATGCTCAATGTTGTAGGTGTTTACAAACTATCTAAACGCGCGATTATGGTTTCTGCAGTAGCGTTATTACTTATCATGTTTGTTACACTGTTTACATATTTTTCACTAATATTAATAGGCTGGCTCACAATTATGCTCATATTATTGCTCGTCTTTTATAGACGTGCCAGAGTGTTGAAGCGACCATTTAGATTAGCGTCATTTTGCTGGATGCTTGTCGTTAGTAGTTTTGTACTATATTTAAATCATGTGTACATTTACGAGTCACTTTATACATTAGATGTGTATCAGATTCAAGTTGATACGTCTATTTTACGTTATTATTTCTGGTTTACAGTGTTGTTTGTAGTACTTATCGTTGGGACGATTGTGTGGTATTTTGAACGGAAAGTACAACTACATCATAGTGGAGAAGATATCAAAATATGTGAGAATATTATTCAAGAATATGGTGGTAGTTATTTGAGTCATCTGATTTACACAGATGATAAGCAATGCTTTATTGATGGAAGTCAACGTGCCTTTTTAATGTATCGTTTGAAAAAGGGTGCTTATATTGTTTTAGGAGATCCGGTAGGAGATGAAAATTATTTTAACGCTTTATTAGTTGAATTTTATAGTCATGCGCATGATATCGGTTATGATATTATCTTTTATCAGGTTACAGATAAACATTTAGCATTGTATCATAACTTTGGTAATCAATTTTTTAAATTAGGTGAAGAGGCAGTCATTGATTTAGACACATTTACTGTTGCCGGTAAAAAACGACGAGGATTACGTGCTACACTTAATAAATTATCAGAACAGGGGATGTCGTTTGAGGTTGTAAAGCCACCGTATACACAGTCGTTAATGGTTGCTCTACAGCAAATAAGTGATGATTGGTTAGCTGGTCGAAAAGAAATGCAATTTTCTGTAGGTGCTTTTTATGAATATTATTTAGCACAAGCACCTATTGCAGTTATTAAAAATGAACAACAACAAATTATTGCCTTTTGCAACTTTATGCCCACTTATTATCGAGACACTATATCTGTAGACTTGATTAGGTGGGATCCGCAAGAGGAAATGCCATTAATGGATGCATTATACTTACACATGTTGTTGTGGGCGAAAGAAGCAGGTTACAAACGTTTTAACATGGGAATGGCTACGCTATCTAATGTGGGGCAACTACCTTTTTCATACACAGGAGAGCGATTAGCAGGGCGTGTGTTTGAACACTTCAATAGAATTTATCATTTTCAAGGTTTAAGGCGTTACAAAGAAAAGTTTAAACCACAGTGGGAATCTAGATTTTTAGTCTATCGCAAGAAAAGTTCTTTATGGTTAAGTCTATTAAAAGTATTAAATGTGATTAGACGTTAATGCAAATAATAAAAGCCACCGTTATGGACACGGTGGCTTTTATGCTAAGGAGTTTAAATGTTTAATCAATTTTATAGTTAATAAATTTAGAGAAGTAAGTAATATGATTAACTATAATAAACTAACGCGTAATATTGTGTAGATATTACTTTTGAATCTAACTATACTCGATATCTCGAATACCCCTTTGTTCAACCAAGGCATATGTTTACTATAACAGTTTTAGTAAGCGTTTTCAATGGCGTACAAGATAGATAAAAGTAACATTTTATCATTAAAGGGTCAAAAAACTTATAAAATGAAAAGAATAATAAGCACGTAAAATAAAAAAACGTTACATAGTAGCATGATGGCTATACTATGTAACGTCGGATGATTTGTTATTGCTGATAACGTTGGCGCTCTTGCTGTTCCGCAGCATAGCGTTCAGGATTTTTTTTGTAAAAATCTTGATGGTATTCTTCAGCTTGATAAAAAGTTGAAGCGGGTAAAATTTTAGTAGCAATTGCTTTATCGTGTTCAAATGTATCTTTTAGTTGTTCGATATAATTTTCAGCAACTTGTTTTTGATCGTCATTGGTATAAAAAATTGCAGTTTTATATTGTGCACCTCTATCTTGAAATTGGCCACCTTCATCTGTTGGGTCAATGACAGAGAAAAAGATTTCTAATAATTTATTATAGGAAAATAAGGCCACATCATATTCTATTTCAATTGTTTCGTAGTGACCTGTAGTACCAGTTTTTACTTGTTCATACGTTGGATTATCAACATGACCTCCCATGTAACCTGAAGTTACTTTTTCGATACCTTCAAAAGTGTCAAACGGCTTAACCATGCACCAAAAGCAACCTCCAGCGAAATACGCCTTGTTAATATTCATGCTTAACATCCTTTCTGAATAGCCCTTTAGTCCGATTTATTTAGAAATTACTTGATTTTTACATTAAATTTATATAACTTTAATATGTATTAATTATAGTACATAGATTTGTAATTTTGAAGATATAAGGTTGATATTATATGAGCGAAGATAAGCAAAAGAGAGAATTTAATGAAGGTGATACGCCGCACAAGACTCCACCAAGGCGATCACGAAAGAAAAAAAGAGTAAGAAAACTACCTTTTATAATTTTATTTATCATTATTATTTTAGGTATAGTAATTGGTTATGCTATTCATGGGTATAATTCTGGTATTGATTACGCTAAAGAACATGGTAAAACCATAAAAAAAGAAAAATTTAATGGTGCCGCTAAAAATGATGGAAAAATTACGGTTATGGTTCTTGGCGCTGATAAAGAAGCTGATGGTATGTCCCGTACAGACTCTATTATGATTGCACAGTATGATTACGTGCATAAAAAAATGAAAATGATGTCTGTAATGAGAGACATATATGCAGATATACCTGGACATGGTCAGCATAAAATTAATTCTGCCTATACGATGGGTGGACCTGAATTACTACGTAAGACACTGAAAAAGAATTTAGGTATTGATCCAGAATACTATGCGATTTTAGATTTTACTGGCTTTGAAAAAATGATAGATGAGCTAGAGCCCGATGGTGTCCCAATTGATGTTGAAAAAGATATGTCTAAAAATATAGGTGTATCATTGAAAAAAGGTAATCATCGTTTAGATGGTAAAGAATTACTTGGTTATGCAAGATTCAGACATGACGCAGAAGGTGATTTTGGTCGTGTGCGTCGCCAACAACAAGTAATGCAATCATTGAAAAAAGAACTCGTGAGCCTTGATACTTTACCGAAATTACCAAAAGTAGCAGGTATTTTACGTGGTTATTTAAACACTAATATGCCGGATTCTGCATTGATTCAATCAGGATTAAACTTTGGTATTAGAGGCGATAAAAACGTGGATTCTATAACATTACCAGTAGAGGGATCGTACCAAGATATTCAATCACCAATGGATGGTAGTGCTTTAGAAATTGACAAAGCAACAAATAAAAAAGAAGTGGAAAAATTCCTCAATGAATAAAAAGGCACTTATTTGCTGCCTTCAAACTGTCAACAAAGTCTCTGATTTTGTTGGCAGTTTTTTTATGCACGCTTTCCGCAGGCACTGCCTTAGCCTGTGGTCTTCGGCGAGTGCTGTTCCTGCTGGAGTCGGCATAAGCCACTGCTAGTACTATGGAAAAGTCTTTAGGAGAAGTAATACCTAAAGTTATATACTGACGATACGACATGAGGTTTTCGACAAAGTCTCTGATTTTGTTGGCAGTTTTTTTGTGCACGTTTTACGTGGACACTACTTTAGGTTATTTATCTTCGGTTAGTACGAGTCGGTTCAAATCACTTCCAATATTATAATAAATATAAATAAACAAACCTTAGGAGAACAACTGTCACCTAAGGTTTGTCTGTATTTTTATTATGTAAATAGCATTAACTGTGTACATATTTTTATTACTGATCTACTTTTCTGACTCCTGCCACACCGTAATGTTCTGGTTTCATTTCTTCTACGATGACATGTATAGCCTCTCTATTTGCACCAGTTGACTTTTCTACAGCGTTTGTAACCTCAGAAACTAAATCTTTAAGTTGTTCGTCAGAGCGTCCTTCTAATAATTTTACGTTAATAATTGGCATATGACTTCCTCCTCATAGTAAGTTGTAGTTTATTATAGCATGAATATTCAAACTATTTCAGTGAAGACTATAGATATAGCATTTATATACTAATGTTGTAGCTTTAGAACACTTAACCATTACGTGGAAAATTGAAAGGTCAAATAATGAATAATATTTATTACTAAGCTTGTTATATATGCGAAAGATAAAAATTGTTGCTATGTATGTAAGTATAATTTTAAGCGTGAACCGATGGCTGTAAAGTTTTGGTTTTCGTAAAAATGTAAAGTACGAGGCCAACGTGTTATGTTCGGTGTTCCCACTTCTATATGTTGCCAGTTCACTGTTTTACCATATGTCACTGCTTGATGAATTAGTTGTGATCCGACGCCACGATTTCTATAACTAGGCTCTACATAAAGTTCTTGAATAATACCTAAATCACCATTGGCATAAAGTGCTGTTGATTGATAGAGGGATAGAAAGCCTATTGCTACTGATTCATCATAAATTAAAAAACCTGTCCATTGTGGATTGTGTTGAATGAGCTGTTGACTGGTAACTAAGTAATTGCTTGAGGACACTGTAGTGCCACGTAATTCAGATAATAGTTTCGCAGTAAAAACTGCTACTTGCCGATAATCACTTTTTGTAACTTCTATAATATTATACGTCATAAATTTAGTCCTTTCACTGTAGTAATCATTGTTGTAAGTAGTTTTCTTGTAGCGCTTAGTTTTATTAAAACATAAGTATTTTGAAATTATAATGCTTTGTAAAAATAAATTTAGCCTTTGAAATAATTTAGAAAATGGTATACACTATAACCGAACACTTGTTCTGTTTTTGTGGGAGGTTATGACTATGGAAATGTATGATTATAATTTATTAGAAGAACGAGATGTATTGTGTATTGACCAAAAGAGTTTTTTTGCGAGTGTTTCTTGTCTCCAGAAAGGATTAAACCCATTAACGACTAAGTTAGCAGTAGTGGCAGATACTAAACGCCAAGGGTCTGTTGTCTTAGCTGCCACACCAGCACTTAAAGCATTAGGTATTAAAACAGGATCAAGGTTATTTGAAATACCGCATAGAACAGACATTTTTATTATTAATCCAAGTATGCGTAAATATTTAGAAGTATCGATAGCTATTTCTAAAATTGCGTTACGTTATGTACCACCGGAGGATTTACATCAATACAGTATTGATGAATTCTTTATAGATGTGACCGATAGTTATCATAGATTTAGTACAACATTGCATTCCTTTTGTGAAAGGTTAAGAAGTGAAATTAAGGACGAGACAGGCATTGACTGTACCATTGGTATTGGCTCTAATATGCTATTAAGTAAGGTAGCGATGGATATTGAAGCAAAGCACAATACTAATAGAATTGCGGAATGGCGTTATCATGATATTCCAGAAAAACTTTGGCCTATTAAACCATTAAGTGAGTTTTGGGGTATTAATCGGAAAACTGAAGCGAAATTGCAAAAGAGAGGAATTTTTTCGGTAGGGGATTTAGCTAAGTACCCTTATCAGTTTTTAAAAAGAGATTTTGGTATTATCGGTATTGATTTACATTTACATGCTAACGGCATTGATCAAAGTAAAGTAAGAGAAAAATATAAGGTAACCAATCCGTCAATTTGTAAAAGTCAGATTTTGATGCGTGATTATCGTTATGAAGAAGCTAAAGTAGTGATGCAAGAGTTAGTAGAAGATGTGGCGAGTAGAGCGCGAGCGAGAAATCAACTTGCACGGACAATACATTTTAGTTTCGGTTATAGTGATGAAGGAGGCGTGAGCAAACAATATACGTTAGATGATCCAACTAATTTAGAAAGTGATATGCTGAAAGTAATAGATAACTTTGCTGATCAGTTATGTGATCGTTCAGCACTATATCGTACATTAAGTGTGTCTTTAACACAATTTATAAATGAAGAAGATAGGCAACTCAACTTATTTATCGATGAATATGAACGAAAAAGAAATGAAAACTTAGCTAAAACAATTGATGCATTACATCAAAAGTATGGTAAAGGTATCGTATCTAAGGCAGCATCCTATACTGAAGCGGGCACAAAACATGGACGTTTAGGGTTAATGGCTGGACATAAAATGTAACTGCGCTAGAAGTGACGTGACTTCATAGTTACAGTTGTAATTACTTGAGAAGGGTGATTAGTACTGGAAAAGCTTGATTTAAAGCGCAATTGCAGTTCAGGCAGCTGCTCTAATAATATAAAATTAGGCTGGGACGAAGCTATTATGTCCCAGCCGTTTTATTATGGTATATAAGTATCGAAGTCGCTTAGCGCCTCTGCACCTCTTTTGCGATCTTCTGGGTTTTTAAAACTAATGCGTAATGCTCCGTAAATATCTTCACGGACTTCTAGAATTCTTATGTTGCTTATAGAAATATTATGTAAACTCAGGGTATTTGTTACTTGGCTAATCATCCCCGGTTTATCTGGAATATCGACATAAAGATCATGCTCTATAGACAATGCGCCTTGTGACTTAACTGGTAGTTGATCACGATAAATTTTAGCATCATTGAAAAAGTCGAATAAGGCATCAGGTTTTTGGTGTTCAATGAGTTCAATGATGTGACCCATTTGTGTATGCCACTCTCGCATGATGCGTAGAATAGTATTTTTGTTTTCTAATGTGATATCTCGCCACATGAAAGGGTTACTGCTAGCAATACGCGTAATGTCTCTAAACCCTCCAGCAGCCAAATCTTTAACAAGGTCAGATTCAGCCACATGATTGGAATTTAAATGTACCAAAGCTGAGGCGATAATATGTGGTACGTGGCTAACTAAACCAGTAACGAAATCATGTTCTTCAGCAGTAGTAGAAATAAATTTAGCGTCGGTTGTTGCCAATAAATTTTGTATCGTGTTATAAGCTTGCTGATTTTGTGCTTCATCATGTACTAAAATGTAAAAAGCATTTTCAAATAAATGTTTTTTCGCATTTAATACACCAGATTTATGGCTACCTGCCATTGGGTGACCACCAATTAAATGGATATGATGTTCTAATAAAAATGTTTCAAATTGCTGAATAGTCGACTTGGTGCTACCAGTATCTGTAACAATGACACCATCTTTAGGTTGGAGTTTAGGTAAATCACGTAAATATTTAATTGTTTGTTGTACCGGTGTAGCATAAATTATAATATCAGCTTGTTTAATGCTTTGTTCGTAATTAGTTGATTGATAATCAATAATACCAATGGATAAAGCTTTGTCTAATTGTGATTGATCTGCATCATATGCAGTAATTTCAATATCATTATGGTAATAACGCAAATTGCTAGCTAAACTCCCACCAATCAGACCTAAACCAACGAATAATATTTGTTTCATAGTAGTGGACACCTCGATCGAAATTTTCAGAATAATAACAGTGTATAGTAGCAGAATAAGATATGCAATATGTAGCAAGCTATATCTAACATCAAACTGGCTTTAAAAAAGGACATATGAGCATAAATTAGTGGTTTATAAATCGATGGGTCTTGATAGTCTGAAAAATAATAAATGATACTATTGTCATATACGAATTAAATAAGCAATTAAAGTAATATAACGATTAGCAACGAATACAGGATAAGAGGAGAAGATGACTAAGTAAAATTTTTTCATTAACTATAATTATTCGAATTAAAAGTAAAAAGATGTTTGACAAATAGAAATGAAAGTTGTAACATGCTAAGTAATTACTTGTTGAAAGCAATTATAAAATTTAAAGGATATAAGTAACACATGAGATTTGTAGTAAGCAGAAAGCTAATGGGTGATGTAAATTAGCACAACTGATGTGGTGAAATGGGCTTTTAAATACAATACTATAGCAGTAAAGTGAACATAAATATGTTAACTAAGGTGGCACCACGGTAACGCGTCCTTACAGATTTGCGTTATTGTGGTGCTTTTTATATGTAAAATAGCAAACAAAATGAAGTAGTACATGGCTAGGTAGTAACAGAAAGTTAGTGGTTGATGGAAACTAACACCACCATGTAACGAAATTGGGTTTTGTTGAAGGTCAATTAAATAAAAATGAAGTGAGCTGTAGTTTGAATACGGCTAAATTAGGTGGTACCGCGCGTCAGCGTCCTTATAGCAATATAAGGATGCTGATTTTTTTGTTAGGAGGGAAAGTAAATGAAAGTTAAATATAAAAAAATAAATGCTGAAGTAACACCAGAAGCATTTGCCAGATTAAGAAATAACAAAATAATTTTAGAAAGTGCAGACCAATCACAACTTAAAGGTCGTTACTCTATCGTTATCTTTGATACGTATGGGGAACTTATACTAGATGATAAACAGTTACAAATTACGACTCCAGAAGGAACAAAGACAGAAACAACTGAACCATATGAGCAGATGAAATCATATATTGATCACTATAAAGCACTTATTGAAGAAGAAGAATTATCAGCATTACCATTTATTTCTGGTTTTGTCGGCTCATGTAGTTTTGACCTAGTACGACACGAATTTCCAGTATTACAAAATATAGCCCTAGATGATCATCAACAACATGATGCTAAATTTTATATGGTCGAAGATGCGTATATTTTTGACCATTACAATGAGTATTTGTATATAGTTGCAACTGATTTATTTTCACAGCGAAGTGAACAAGCATTAGAAGACAACATTAACCGACGTTTAGAAGAGTTAACTAAGGTAGAAATTTTTTCTGAACCATTACCATATGAACAACAAGAAAAAGTAATTACTTCAAATGTAACGAAACAACAATTTATGGATACTGTGTCTTACATGAAGTCATTAATACAGCAAGGTGATATGTTTCAAGTTGTACCATCTATTATTTATAGTTATCCTCATTACTTTAAAGAAAATGTAAAAACATTTGCATATCAATTATATCAAAACTTAAAACGACAAAATCCAAGTCCTTATATGTATTACATCGATATGGATAAACCTATTATTGTAGGGAGTTCGCCAGAAAGTTTTGTTAAAGTGCAAGCACAACAAGTTGTAACTAATCCAATAGCTGGCACAATTAAACGAGGTAAAACTGAAGAAGAAGATTATCATAACGAACAGCAATTAAAAACAGACGAAAAAGAATTAAGTGAGCATCGTATGTTGGTTGATCTAGGACGTAATGATATTCATAGAGTGAGTATAGCGGGTTCTTCCAAAATTAAAAAATTAATGCTAATTGAACGCTATGAACATGTAATGCATATCGTCAGTGAAGTCACTGGAACTTTAAAAGATAATTATTCACCGATGACAGTTGTGGCAAGCTTATTACCTACTGGAACTGTTTCAGGAGCACCTAAACTAAGAGCTATTCAGCGCATATATGAACAACGACCTAAAAAACGAGGCGTCTACAGTGGGGGCATTGGTTATATTAATTGTAATCACGATTTAGATTTTGCTTTAGCTATCCGCACGATGATGGTAGATGACACGCATATTAATGTCGAAGCAGGGTGTGGGGTCGTATATGATTCTATTCCTGAAAAAGAATTTGCTGAAACACAATTGAAAGCGAAAAGTTTATTGGAGGTGTCACCATGATATTAATTGTCGATAATTATGATTCATTTACGTATAATCTCGTTGATATTATTGCAAAAACACAAGATGTAGTAGTAAAGTACCCGGATGATCCCGAAATTTTACAACTAGATGTTGATGGCGTAGTGATTTCGCCAGGACCAGGACATCCTTTAGATACTCAATACTTAATGAATATCATCGATCATTACCAAACTAAACCAATCTTAGGTGTCTGTTTAGGTTCTCAAGCATTAACTTGTTACTACGGTGGCAAAGTAATACAAGGAGAAACTGTTAAACATGGTAAAGTCGATACAATGCGTATCGTTAAAGCAACACAGTTGTACAAAGAAGTATCAGAAAATTCAGAAATAATGAGGTATCATTCATTAGTCAGTGACCCTAATCAGTTTCCATCAGTATTAAATATCACGGGCGAAACGACAGATTGTATTCAGTCATTTGAACATGAAACTAGACCACATTACGGAATTCAATTCCATCCAGAATCATTTGCATCAGAATTTGGAGAACAAATTATTAATAATTTTATCAATATTACTAAGGAGGGCACACAAAATGACATTACTCAAACAATTACAGCAACAACAACCACTCAATCAAAATGAAATGACTGAATTTATCGACTTATTAATCGCTACAGATTATGACTTAGAGGATAAAGTAGCATTATTGCAAAATTTTACTGCTAAACCATTAACACAACAAGAGTTAACATTTATTTCACGTAGCTTAATTCAATCCATGTACACAGAACAACCTGTATACCCTGGAAGTATGTGTGTCTGTGGCACAGGAGGAGATAAGTCAAATAGCTTTAATATTTCAACAACAGTTTCGTTTGTCGTAGCTAGTGCAGGTGTACCTGTCATTAAACATGGTAATAAAAGTGTGACTTCTGCTTCTGGTAGTACAGATTTACTACAAGCTATGCAAGTTGCTACTAGCAGCATAGAGGAAACGCCACAATATTTAAAAGATACAGGGTTAGTGTTTTTAAGTGCTACCGAAACATATCCAATAATGAAACACATTCAACCGGTAAGAAAAATGTTAGATGTACCAACTATTTTCAATATAACAGGTCCACTCATTAACCCCTTTAAACTTGACTACCAAGTGATGGGTGTATATGAACCCGAACAACTAGATAAAATTGCACATACTTTAGCCGACTTAGGACGAAAACGTGCGATTGTACTGCATGGTGCAAATGGTATGGATGAAGCAACATTATCCGGAGATAATTTATTATATGAAATTAGAGATGGAAAAATTTACAATTACACTATCAACGCAGAAGATGTGGGTTTAACACCTGCAAAGAATACAGAGCTTGTAGGTGGAACAGCACAAGACAATTTAGAAATAACACTAAATATATTAACGAATAAAGATCAATCGGCGAAAAAAGATGTCGTGTTATTAAACGCAGGCATTGCACTATATGTAGCAGAAAAGGTTTCTTCAATAAAAGAAGGTGTTGAAACAGCACGCAACTTAATTGCTACAGGTGCGGCGTTAGAACAATATAAACAAACAGGAGGTTACTTATATGACTATTCTAGATGAAATTGTAGAGTATAAAAAAGAATTATTAGCTGAAGGGTATTATCAAAAGAAATTAGAAACACTACCAGTGGTAGATATTTCCCATAAACAGCCATTTAAAGAGAGCTTAACAACAAAAGAGCAACTTGCAGTAATTGCAGAAATTAAATCTAAAAGTCCGTCATTACCAGAATTACCAGGTAAGGATTTAGTACAACAAGTTAAAGATTATGAAGCTTATGGAGCCAATGCGGTATCTATATTAACAGATGAACAGTATTTTGGTGGGAGTTACGAACGTTTACAATCACTAACAGTAGAAACCAACTTACCTGTGTTATGCAAAGACTTCGTAATTGATCCAATTCAAATTGATGTGGCCAAAAAAGCTGGAGCTTCTATCATTTTATTAATTGTTAATGTCTTAACAGATCAACAACTTAAAGAATTATACACGTATGCAACTAAACAAAATTTAGAAGTGCTAGTCGAAGTTCATGACAAAGAAGAACTAGCCAGAGCATATCAGTTAGATCCCGAAATAATAGGTGTTAACAATAGAGATTTAAAACGTTTTGTCACAGATGTTAAACATACAAACGAAATACTAAGTGGACGACAAGCAGGCTATCATTATATTTCAGAAAGTGGTATCCACACTAAAGACGATGTTGAGTCTATTGTGAATTCAGGTATTGATGGCTTACTTATTGGGGAATCATTAATGAAAAGTGATGATTTGAGTGAATTTTTACCGAGCTTAAAACTGGATAAAGTCAAAGTATGAAACTAAAATTTTGTGGTTTTCGTACAGCAACAGATGTAAAGCAAGCACGGCATTTAGACATTGATGCCATCGGTTTTATTCATTACCCCAAAAGTAAAAGATTTGTAGATACAGCAACTATTAAGTCATTAATCCAACTTGTACCAAACGATAAACAGACTGTAGTTATTGTAGTGAATCCAACAATGGATAAAATAACAGAATTGGTCCAAGTAACAGGCTTGTCTACGATTCAATTACATGGAGATGAATCAGTGGAGTTTGTAGCGCAAGTTAAACAACATTTTCCACAGCTAAATATTATTAAAGCCTTACCTGCAAACGAAAAATTAAATGCTAATTTAGTAGCGTATCAACCTTATGTCAATTTATTTATTATAGATACGCCTTCGAAAGCATATGGAGGTACAGGTCAACATTTCAATTGGCAAATATTGCAACAAATTAGAGATATACCTTATTTAATTGCAGGTGGTATAAACTATGACAGTATTCAACAAATAGAACAGTTAAATTTAGCGCATAGTGGTTATGATATAGCGAGTGGAATAGAAATTAACCAGTATAAAGATAAAGATAAAATGAACGATATTATTAAATTGGTCAAAGGAGTATCGACACATGAATAAAAAAATACAAACAGAAGCGGATGAATTTGGCTTTTTCGGTGACTATGGTGGTCAATATGTCCCTGAAACATTAATGCCAGCTATTATTGAATTAAAACAAGCATATCAAAAGGCAAAAAAGGATCCTTCTTTTTATGAAGAATTACAGTATTATTTAAAAGATTATGTGGGGCGAGAAACTCCTTTAACATTTGCTGAAAGCTATACAAAGCAATTAGGTGGCGCGCAAATATATTTAAAACGCGAAGATTTAAATCATACTGGAGCGCACAAAATCAACAATGCTTTAGGACAAGCCTTATTAGCTAAAAGAATGGGCAAAAACAAACTTGTAGCTGAAACTGGTGCGGGTCAACACGGTGTGGCAAGTGCAACAGTCGCAGCCTTATTTGATATGGAACTTGTTGTTTTTATGGGTGAAGAAGATATTAAACGACAATCTCTAAATGTCTTTCGTATGGAATTATTAGGAGCAAAAGTAGAATCTGTGAGTAATGGCCAAGGAACATTGTCAGATGCAGTTAACAGCGCTTTACAATATTGGGTAAGTCATGTTGATGATACGCATTACTTATTAGGTTCGGCTTTAGGACCAGATCCATTTCCAACGATGGTCAGAGATTTCCAAAGCGTAATTGGGACAGAAATTAAGTCGCAAATTACGGACAAAGTAGGGCGCTTACCGGATGCAGTAGTTGCATGTATCGGTGGGGGATCAAACGCTATAGGTACATTTTATCCATTTATTGAAGATGACGTTAAACTATACGGCGTTGAAGCAGCAGGTAAAGGAAAGAATACGGACCAACATGCCTTAGCAATTAGTCAAGGGAAGCCAGGTGTGCTACATGGTTCGAAAATGTATTTGATTCAAGATGATCATGGCCAAATTCAACTTGCACATTCTATTTCAGCAGGTTTGGATTATCCAGGAGTCGGTCCCGAACATTCTTATTATCAAGATATCGGTAGAGTTAACTATGTAACTGCTAGCGATGATGAAGCGATGAATGCGCTAGTACGATTTACTAAAGCTGAAGGTATCATTCCAGCAATCGAAAGTGCCCACGCGTTAAGTTATGTAGAACAATTGGCACCTGAAATGAGTAAAGATGAAGTATTGGTAGTTACGGTGTCCGGACGTGGCGATAAAGATATGGATACGATTAGAAATTACATGAAAGCAAGAGGTGAAATTTAATGTCGAAATTGTTTATACCGTATATTATGGGCAATAGTTCATTTATTCAAAATTTAAAAATGTTGAGTGAGGCAGGTGCAGACATTGTTGAAATTGGTGTGCCATTTTCAGACCCTGTAGCTGATGGACCTGTTATTATGGATGCAGGTAAAAAGGCAATTGAGGAAGGTATTAGTGTGAACTATATTTTAGAACAACTCACACAACATAAAGCCGACATTAATAGTAATTACGTATTAATGACTTATTATAATATTATTCATCATTATGGTGAAGAAGCATTCTTCGCTGCTTGTGAAGATGCAGGTGTTTATGGTCTGATTATACCTGATTTGCCGTTTGAGCTCATTGAACAAATGAAGTTGAGACATCCTGAACGTAAAGTGAAAATTATTTCATTAGTTGCTATGACAACTGCTAAAGAACGTATCGAACAAATTGCGCAACATGCTGAAGGTTTTATTTATACAGTTACCATGAATGCAACTACTGGTGAAAATGGTAAATTTCATCCAGAGTTAAAACAACGTATTAATTATATCAAGTCAATTTCACAAGTTCCTGTTGTAGCAGGTTTTGGCATACGTACTACAGACCATGTAGCTGACATTATTGAAGCAGCTGATGGTGTAGTGATAGGCAGTGAGATTGTAAGACGTTTAGACGAAGATGATAATGCTACATCACGTCAATATTTTAGTGGAATTCGTCACGTATTAGATGCTTAAGCAAATTAGTTTTTATCCATTTTAAAAAACTGTAAAATACAAATACATAGTTAAACTATGTATTCAAGTCTAATTTAGAGGTGACTGAAATTGAGTAAAAAGGTATTATTTGTTTTAACTAGTAGAAATCAATATGATGATGGTTCACAAACAGGTTTATGGCTAGAAGAAGCAAGTGAGCCATATCGTATTTTAGCAGAAGCTAATATTACAGTAGACCTTGTATCTATTGATGGTGGTGCAGTACCGATTGATGCAAATTCTACACAAAACGGTGAATTAGAGCAATACAGTGATTTTGTGGATAAAATTAATGATGTACCTAGCATTAAAACGGTAAACGTTGATAATTACGATGCGATTTATTTACCAGGTGGACACGGTACAGTATTTGACTTTGGACACAATCAAGAGCTAGCGACAGTACTTGCAGAATTTAAAGAACAAAATAAATTTATTTCATCTGTTTGTCATGGTCCAAGTGCTTTTGTTGGCGCTAAAGATAAAAATGGTAACTTTATCGTTAAAGATGTAACTTTAACAGCATTTACAGATGAAGAAGAGCGTGCTATGGGCTTAGAAAACAAAGTACCATTTTTAACACAAAGCGAATTAGAAAACCAAGGCGCAAAATTTGTCACTAAAGATAATTTTGTATCACATGTTGAGCAAGATGGTTTGTTTATTACAGGACAAAACCCTCAATCTAGCATTGCCATCGGTGAAACGTTAAGAGATGCATTAACACAATAACGATTAACTGATTCATAAAGTACAAGGTATATGATATATAATAAATTTAAAGAGAGCAGTATAGAAATTAAAAAAATTTAATTTCTATACCGTTCTCTTTTTGTTTGTTAACCTATAATAAATGGTATAATAATATGTAGCATAATGATTTTAAACTATCATGAAAATTGATTTATTGACTGAACAATAAGGGTATTAATTTTGTTTTAATGATGAATATTGTATAATAGTTAAGATTGAAGAATAAAAAGATTAATAGATGAACTAGGAGTATATAAAATGAAATTTACGAATTTAACGGCGACAGAGTTTGGCACATTTGCTGATAAGATGGAGAATAGTCACTTTACGCAAATGGTAGGAAACTATGAACTTAAAATTGCAGAAGGTACAGAAACACATTTAGTAGGTGTTAAGAACAATAATAATGAAGTTATTGCAGCATGTTTGCTAACGGCAGTACCAGTAATGAAATTTTTTAAATATTTCTATTCAAACCGTGGTCCAGTAATAGATTTCGACAACAAAGAGTTAGTACACTATTTCTTTAATGAATTAAATAAGTATTTAAAAAAACATAATGCGTTATATTTCCGTGTAGATCCATATTTACCTTATCAGTATCGTAATCACGATGGTGACATTTTAAACAATGCTGGTAATGATTGGTTCTTTGATAAAATGAAAGCATTAGGTTATAAACATCAAGGGTTTGTAACTGGCTTTGATCCAATTATTCAAATTAGATTCCATTCAGTTTTAGATTTACAAGATAAAACAGCTAAAGATGTCTTAAATAATATGGATAGTTTACGTAAACGTAATACGAAAAAAGTTCAAAAAAATGGCGTGAAGGTACGCTTCTTAACAGAAGAAGAATTACCAATTTTCCGCTCATTTATGGAAGATACATCAGAATCTAAAGACTTTCATGATCGAGATGATAGTTTCTATATCAATCGTTTTAAATACTATAAAGACCGTGTACTCGTACCATTAGCTTACATAGATTTCGTGGAATATATAGACGAGTTGAAAGCCGAAGGGGAAGTGCTGACAAAAGATATCAACAAAGCTATTAAAGATATTGAAAAACGTCCAGATAATAAAAAATCCCACAATAAAAAAGAAAATTTAGAAAAACAATTACAAACAAATGAACAGAAAATTGCAGAAGCTGAAGCATTAAAAGCAAAACATGGTAATGAATTACCAATTTCAGCGGCATTCTTCATTATAAACCCATTTGAAGTTGTATATTATGCAGGTGGAACAGCAAATGAATTTAGACATTTTGCAGGTAGTTATGCGATTCAATGGCAAATGATTAACTATGCACTTGACCATAATATTAATCGTTATAATTTCTATGGTATTAGTGGTGACTTTTCTGAAGATGCAGAAGATGCAGGTGTTATTAAGTTTAAAAAAGGCTTTAACGCCGATGTAGTAGAGTATGTTGGAGACTTTATTAAACCAATTAATAAGCCAATGTATAACGTCTATAAAGCCTTGAAAAAGGTCAAAGATAAAGTGAGTAAACATTAATAGAAGGGAACTAAGCTAGAATGAAATTTACAGAGTTAACTGTCAAAGAATATGACAATTTTGTACAAAATCCAGCGTTAGAAAGTCATTATTTTCAAGTTAAAGAAAATATAGCGACTAGGGAAGAGGATGGATTTCAAGTTGTTTTATTAGGATTAAAAGATGACAACAATCAAGTCGTTGCAGCTAGTCTGTTCTCTAAAATACCAACAATGGGGAGTTATGTCTATTATTCAAATCGTGGGCCAGTAATGGACTACAGTGATTTAGGATTAGTAGATTATTATTTGAGAGAATTAGATAAATATTTACATCAACATAACTGTTTATACGTCAAACTAGATCCGTATTGGATTTATCACATATATGATAAGGATGTTAATCCATATAGTAATAGATATCAAAATGATGCACTCGTTAATTTATTCAAAGCTTACGGTTATGAACATCATGGTTTTACGACATCATATGATACATCAAGCCAAGTAAGATGGATGGGTGTATTAAATTTAGCAGGTGAAACACCTGCATCATTAAAAAAACAATTTGATAGTCAACGAAAAAGAAATATTAATAAGGCCATTAATAATAATGTGCGCGTACGTTTCTTGGGTAGAGATGAATTTGATATTTTCTTAAATTTATATAGAGAAACGGAAGAAAGAGCTGGTTTTGTATCTAAAACGGATGACTATTTCTATAATTTTATTGATAATTATGGTGATAAAGCCTTAATTCCACTTGCTTATGTCAATTTAGATGAGCGTATTGAAACGATTCAAAACAATATCAACGATAAAGAAGCGCGTCGTGATCAAATGATGCAAAATGAAAATAAGACAGAGAAACATTTGAAAAAAATTAGCGAATTAGATAAGCAAATTGAACACGACAAATCAGAATTACTACAAGCGAGTGAATTACGTCAAACAGATGGTACTATTTTAAACTTAGCTTCAGGCGTATTTTTCGCCAATGCTTATGAAGTAAACTATTTTTCAGGAGGTTCTTCAGAAAAATATAACCACTTTATGGGACCATATATGATGCACTGGCATATGATAAATTATTGCTTTGAACATGGTTATGAGCGTTACAATTTCTATGGCTTATCAGGAGACTTTACTGAAAATAGTGAAGACTATGGTGTATATCGATTCAAACGTGGCTTTAATGTACAAATCGAAGAGTTAATTGGAGATTTCTACAAACCAATTAAAAAAGCAAAATATAAATTATTTAATTCTTTAAATAATATCCGTAAGAAAATTAAAAAATAACTGTTTTAAACCGCCGTATTAAGAATATGGCGGGATTTTTATGTCAAAATAAGTAACTATATTTATGTTATGTAAACTTATAAAGTGATATTAGCAAATTATTGTCTTTAACAGGCAACTTCTAACATGACGATAAATTAAGAGATCAGAAACCATTACATTATAGTACTAAATGAATATAATGTATAAAAAGTATAAGTAATATAAGAAGTAAGTAAATTTTAATTATGTAAAATTATCTGAGTCGAATATTGATATTGGTAAGTAAGTGTGATGTTCCTAATGGCAAATTAAGCAGTTATTTATAACTGAAAATGCTAAATATGCGAAAAAATATAATAACTTACGCTGCAACATAAATAACCATATTTATGTTATGTAAACCATAATGTATTTTAGCAAATAATTTAAACCCTGTAACTAAGGATTGCTACTTAGATAGATTTTATAGATTAATCAAGTGTTAATGTGTGTATTATGAGTTAATCTTGCTGATTTAAGCACTTAATGAATATCAGCTATAACTATAAGTACATTAATAATTATATTGTAATTTAAAGATGCTGAGATTTTGATTTCTGAGCAATTTTATTTAATTAAGTGAACAAACGTATAAGTAATGACAAATGAGTCAGTGATATTTACTAGACTATAGATAAATTAATCAATCAAGACAAATGAAGTGATATATGTAATTTATATATGAGCATTATTAATGGATGGTAATATATGATCTTAAATATTGATATTATATATGTTAATTGACGACTAACTTTTAGAAAACATTTTAGTTTACATAATATATATTATAGGAAGTTATATATGGAACGCTTTTTCTGCTGAATATCCACTTATTAATAATGATTAGCATAGTTTTTGTAGTTTGTTATTTTTAGTTAAGTAATATTTATAGCTTATTTAGTACTTCGATTCATTATTATTATTTTAATATGAGTTAGCAATATATCATCGTAACTTTATTTGGTTATGTTATATATTTTGCCAATTGCTGTTGCAATTATGATATTTGCTCATTCTTACTCGACTTAGAAAAAGCTATGTGTAATTTGCAAACATATAATTATAATGTACATATTACAGTAATATATTAATTAAAAAATAATTGATAACGATTATCAATTACAGTATACTTCTGTTATAGGAGGCATACTACATGAAAAACATAATTATTCTTTTTAGTATCATTGTTGTAATGATAATGGTTACTGCATGTGATACTAAAAAACAATCAACATCACACCAAAAGACGAAAACTGTCAGTATCGACAATACATATGAATTTAAAGAGCAAACTAAGGATCATAATCGTGGGACTATGAAATCTAAAACTGTTAAAGTACCTATCAATCCTAAAAGAGTGGCTGTAATGGATTATGGTGCATTAGATACTATGCAATCTTTGCATTTAGAAAATCGCATAGTAGCCATATCTAAAGGTCAAAATGCCTCTTTTTTACCAGAACGTTTAAAAGCGTTTAAAGACGATAAATATGCTAATTTAGGGAATCCTGGGCGCCCTAATTATGAAACTTTAGCAAAAGCTAAGCCAGAAGTTATTTTTGCCTCTTTTAGACAAGCGCATTCTAAGACATTAGAGGAAATGCAAAAAGCTGCACCACAAGCAAAAATTATTTTTGTAAGCCCCCACTTCGATAATTATATCCAATCCGTAAAAGATAATGCTATGATTATTGGTAAAATATTTAAACGAGAAAAAACTATACACAATATGAGCGATAAATTAGATCAGAAACTGTTAGAAACTAAAACAGTCATTAACAAAGATAAGGTATTATTTTTAAACGTGGATGACAAAGATATGAAGGCGTATGGCTCTACAGGAAGATTTGGTGGATTTATTAATGAAACTTTAGGTATAAGACATGCTGATACAAATATGAAGGCTAGTTCAAGTGGCGCGGTCATTTCGTATGAGTATTTAGCACATACAAACCCTGACAAGTTGTTTGTAATAGATAGATCGAAGGATGGTAAGACGAATGGAGTGCCGGAAGCATTAAAAAACCCAGTCATAAATAATGTTAAAGCTGTGAAAAATAATGAGATTACCCTATTTGAGGCTAATGATTGGTTTTTTAACGAAGGTGGTCTGCAAGCAACAATGGATCAATTAAATGATGTTGAGAATGCATTTAAATAAAAATAAAAAGCGCTACAGGCGATTAAATCTTCCTGTAACGCTTTTTTATTATTGTTTGTGGCGTGTATATTCTTCAACTTCTTGTCGAGGAATACCGCCTCGTTTTCTAATTTCTTTATTAAGTTTTTTTTCTTTGCGTTTTCGTCTCCAATTTCGAGTAAAATACCATAATAAAAATGTAATAATAATACAAAAGATTGCTAAAAATGCAGCATAACCCAACAATGGTTCATATGAAATGTTGTAAAAGTTAGGTATTAAAAATGCTGCAATTGCTAAAACAATAAAAGTGGTAATTGCAGGGAAAAACCATTTGTTTAATACTAAATTACAAAATACAGTCAATAATATTGCTGCTACAAAAGTAATCCACAAATAGTTCGGCATATCAAATATACTCATATTAATTGCTCCTCACAAAACTTATAAAATTGACATAAAGTCTTTGTTAACTACATTTTATCTGAAAATACTTTATATGTATAGCGACTATAGTTGTATCTCACGTAATAATTGTCCTTAGTATATCTTTAGTAAGTGATTAATGTATAATGCAAAGTGAATACATAATGAAAAGGAGTGAAATCAATGATGGTTTCCTTACCATTTAGAAATGAAGTCCCTAGTGAAGAACAATGGGATATTACTGATTTATTTATATCTGATGAAGCTTTTTATACACAATTAACCGAGACTACTAAACAAGCTCAACAATTTCGTGCAAATTTTGATACTCAAATAACTGTAGATAAGATTGAATCAATGTTACAGCAATATTCACAAATATTAATAGAAGTAGATCGTATGGCAAACTATGTTGAATTAAGGTTAAGTGTTGATACTACAAACGAAGCAGCACAAAATTTAAGTTCTAAATTTAGTACGACATATGGCAAAATAGCAAGTAATCTCGCCTTCGTTGAATCTACAATATTAGCTTTAAGCGATGAAGAGTTAGCACGTGTTATTGATCATTCTCAATACAAACACTTTTTAACTAAATTAAAAGCGCGCAAACCATATCAACTGGCACCTAATGTAGAGGAAGCTTTAGCGAGTTTCTCCCCTATTTTTGAAAAGCCTTATGAACTATACGGCAATACTAAGATGTTAGATATTGCTTTTGATTCATTTAAGCATAATGACGCTGTTTATCCTATGGATTACGCTACATTTGAAAATGATTATGAAGATAATGCTGATCCAGAATTTAGACAGAAAAGCTTTGCGACTTTTAGTGATGCTTTAAAAAAATATCAACATACTACTGCAACGACATATAATATGCAAGTACAACAAGAAAAGATAGAAGCAGATTTAAGAGGATATGACTCTGTTATAGATTATTTATTACAAGACCAAGAAGTAACACGTGAAATGTTTGATCGACAAATTGATGTAATCATGAGCGAACTTGCCCCTATTATGCAAAAATATGCTAAGTTGTTGAAGCGTGTACATAATTTAGAAGTAATGCGCTTTGAAGATCTGAAGATTTCGATTGACCCTCTGTATGAACCTGAAATTTCAATTGAAGAATCTAAATCATATATCTATGGCGCACTGAATGTCTTGGGTGATGATTATTTGAATATGGTTGAAACTGCATATAGAGATCGTTGGATCGACTTTGCTCAAAATAAAGGCAAAGAAACTGGTGCATATTGTGCAAGTCCGTATGCTTCACATTCTTACGTATTTATTTCATGGACAGGAAAAATGGCTGAAGCATTTGTTTTAGCGCATGAACTTGGACATGCAGGTCATTTCAACTTAGCGCAACACCATCAAAATTATTTAGAATCAGAGGCATCTATGTATTTTGTAGAAGCGCCTTCTACAATGAATGAAATGTTAATGGCAACATACCTATTTCAACGCAGTGAAGATCCACAATTTAAGCGTTGGGTTATTGGATCAATAATTTCAAGAACGTATTATCATAATATGGTAACGCATTTGTTAGAAGCTGCATTTCAACGTGAAGTTTATACAAAAGTAGATGCGGGCGAATCGTTAACTGCGCCCCAATTAAATCAAATAATGAGAGATGTATATAGTCAATTTTTCGGAGATAGTGTTAAGTTAAGTGATGGTGCTGAATTAACATGGATGCGCCAACCTCATTATTATATGGGATTATATTCCTATACTTACTCTGCGGGACTAACTATTGGAACGGTTATGGCAGAACGGATAAAAAATGAAGGCCAAAGTGCAGTAAATGATTGGCTAAATACATTGAAACTTGGAGGAAGCAAATCACCTATAGAATTAGCACAAGTTGCAGGTATTGATATTACAACAGATCAACCATTGCGTGCGACGATTAATTATATTGGTGAGCTCGTGAATGAGTTAGAAGATTTAACAAATACTATTGAAAATAAATAAACAAAGGCTACCAAGCATATGGCTTGGTAGCTTTTAATTATCGTATGATTCGAAACGTTCACCTGTAATAAAGTAATAATAATTCTCTGCAATATTACAAATATGATCGCCTATTCTTTCCAAGTGTCTTGCAGCTAGATGTGCTTGTCCTGAAACGAAAGGATCGTTATCAATCAGATAAGTCGTATTGACAATGTTTCGATATAAATCGTCAATATCACGATCTCTAGCGATAATTTCTTTTATTAATGTCAGGTCATTGTTATTTGCTGCTGTATTTAAATCAACGAGCATTAACAGAGCTAATTTACCCATTGTTTTTAACCGTGTTAATACATAATTATCGCTAAATTGTGCACGTAATCGTATTTTGGCAATACTTGCAGCATTATCACCCATACGTTCAAAATCAGAAGCTATTTTTAATGAAGCCATCATAAGTCGTAAATCAGTTGCTATAGGTTGTTGGCGTGTAATTAGCATAATTACCTTTTCATTAATTTCTGATTCAAGTGCATTAATTTCCTTATCTAGTGCTATTACTTGGCGTGCATAATCACGATCATTAACACTCAGCGATTCTAAAGCATAGTCAATGTTACGATATACTCGAAGGCCAAGCCGGCGTAAATCTTTATTGAGTTCGCCGATTTGGCCTTCGTAATTATGTCTAATAATAGCCATAGTTTATTAACCGAAGCGTCCAGAAATATAATCTTCTGTTTGCTTGTCTGCTGGATTAGAGAAGATTTTTTCAGTATCATCGTATTCATTGACATAACCGTTAAGGAAGAACGCTGTTTTATCAGATACACGTGCTGCTTGTTGCATGTTATGCGTTACAATAATAATCGAATATTTTTCTTTTAATTCTTGAACTAATTCTTCTACTTTTAATGTTGAGATTGGATCTAATGCTGATGTTGGTTCGTCCATCAAGATAACGTCAGGTTCGATAGCTAACGTTCTAGCGATACATACACGTTGTTGTTGACCACCAGATAAGCTATAAGCATTAGTGTCCAATCTATCTTTCAATTCATCCCAAATTGCCGCGCCACGTAAAGATTTTTCTACTATTTCATCTAATACTTTTTTATTTTTTATACCGTGAATTTTCGGTCCATAAGTGATATTATCATAAATTGATTTAGGGAATGGATTTGGTTGCTGGAAGACCATTCCTACATTAGTACGTAATTTTTCAACAGAATATTTATCGTCAAAAATATTTTGATCTCTGTACATGATTTTTCCAGCTGTTTTTACAGAAGGTACTAATTCAACCATACGATTTAATGCTTTAATATAAGTTGATTTACCACAACCTGAAGGACCGATAATTGCTGTTACATTGTTTTCTAAAATATCTAAGTTAATATTTTTTAATGCGTGGTTATCGCCATACCATAAATCAAGATTTTTCGTAGAGTAGACAATACTTTTGCTTTTATCTGAACTCTCTATTTTGTTGTTTGAATTAGTGTCTAATGGCGTAGTCGGTGCTTGATTTTGTGCTGTATGTTTTTCTAATTCGACTTTTTCATCTTTATTTGCAGTTAAATTGTTTACCATAATTAAAACTCCTTTATAGATGCTCATTAAGGTTAAAATATAGGTTACTTAATGAGGTGTTTGTTTTATGCTAGAATATTGTGCCTAAAACTTTTTGCTGTATTTGTTACGCAAGAATATTGCGATTGCATTCATTAATAATAAAATAACAAGTAATACGATAATACCTGCAGATGCTACGTTTTGGAATTCTGCTTGAGGTAGTTTTGCCCAGTTGTAAATTGCCATTGGTAATGCTTGGAATTGATCAAAAATACTTGATGGTAATGCCATAAGTACTGTTGGAATACCAATTAAGATTAACGGTGCAGTTTCCCCTAATGCACGCGATAATGCAAGAATAAAACCAGTTAAAATTCCAGGAATAGCGGCCGGCAGAACGACTCTTCTAATTGTTTGCCATTTATTGCCTCCAAGTCCGTAAGAAGCTTCTCTCACTGTATTAGGAACAGCACGGATTGCTTCTTGGCTTGCTACAATGATTACTGGCAAAATCAATAAAGACATAGTCAAAGCAGCTGCTAGAATAGAGTTACTTAATGCTAGTGCTTCGATTCCCATACCACGTACGAAAATAGTCAGGCCTAATAGACCGAATACGACTGAAGGTACACCAGCTAAATTAGAAATACTTACTTTAATAAATTGAGTAAATGCATTGTCTTTAGCATATTCCTCTAAATATATTGCTGTGCCTACCCCTAATATAATCGTGATTGGGATAATAGTAATCATCAACCAAACTGTACCGATTAATGCGCCTTTAATACCTGCCATCGATGGTGTTGAAGATGAGAAACTTGTAAAGAAAGATGGCGTTAAATGTCCAGCACCTTTAATTATAGTATCAATTAATAATACCGCTAATACAACAAGTCCAACCATTGTGCAGGCGAAGAACGCCCATTTGTTAAATTTATTTGTTTTCAAGCGTCCATTTAATTTATTTTCTACTGATTTTTGATCTACTAACACTTTGTTGTTATTTGATGGTGCTTGAGAGATTGTTTGATCATTTGCTTGTGTCATATTAATACTCCTCTCTAAAGCGTTTCGTAATCCATTGAGAGATTAAATTCATTGCTAGTGTAAATAGGAATAACGTGAATCCTACTGCATAAATACTATAATAAATGTCTGAACCGAAAGTAGCGTCACCAGTTGCGACTTGAACAATGAAACCAGTCATCGTTTGGATTGAACCAGTTAAGTCTAATGAGGCAGTTGGTGTACTACCTGCAGCGAGTGAGACAATCATTGTTTCACCAATTGCACGTGAAATGGCTAAAACAATTGACGCCATGATACCTGATGTAGCTGCTGGTAATACTACTTTAGTCGCTACTTCGAATTTTGTAGCACCTAAGCCTAAAGCACCTTCGCGCATTTTATTAGGAACTGAGGACATAGCATCTTCACTCATACTTGAAATAAGAGGAATGATCATGATACCTACTACAATCCCAGGACTAATAGAGTTAAAGCTTCCTAATGATGGGAAAATGTCTCTTAATAATGGTGTTACAAATGTTAAAGCAAAGAAACCAAATACAATAGTTGGAATACCTGAAAGGATTTCCAAAATTGGTTTGATAATTGCACGTGCACGTTGTGATGCATATTCACTTAAATAAATAGCTGCACCTAAGCCGATTGGCACCGCTACAATAGTTGCTATAACTGTAATTTTCAAAGTACCTAGAATTAATGCCCAAATACCATATTTAGGTGTGGATGAGAATGGATTCCAATCCATCGTAAATAAAAATTCTGTAATTGGTACGCGTGTAAAGAATGTTATTGTTTCCGTTAATAAAGTTACTAAAATACCTACTGTCGTTAATATGGAAATAACTGCAATAGTTCCTAAGATGACAGGCACAATTTTGTCGCTTGTACCTTTCTTTTTGGCGTTGTTTTGAGCAATCATTTCACTAACAGAGAAATTGTTATCCGCCATAAAAATACCTTCCTTCTATATAATAAGCTCCCAAAATTTAAAAAGATTGGGGACTGTTGTCACCTACTTACAAAAACGGTGTTTCGTAAGTGTTATAAAGGTGAACAGTTATGGAAAATGGTTAACGAAGTGGTGTTTACTTCGTCTGCCATTTTCCTTATCCCAATCTTAAAGAATTGATGTTATAATTATTTTTCTTCTTCCTTACTACTTTTTTCTTTGCTATCTCCACCTGTAATGTCCTTCAGGTTATCTTGTTGTTCTTTGTAAGTTTTTTCAGGAAGTGCAACATATCCAGCATCTTCTGCTGCTTTACCTTTATCGTCTAAGATGAAGCCGATGAATTCTTGGAAAGCTTTATTGTCTTTAAGTTTTTTCTCATTTGCGTAGACATATAAGTCTCTACTTAAAGCGTATGAACCATTTTGAATAGATTTCTTAGTTGGTTCTTTTGCTTCGCTATCACCTTTGATTTTAACTGCTTTTAATTTGTCTTTATTTTGTTCGTAGAAGTTATAACCGAAATAACCAATACCTTGTTTATTATCTTGTACTGAAGAAACGATTACGTTTGTATCAGCATTTTTCTCTGCTTTGATATCACCGTCATCCATAACTTCTTCTGTGAAGAAATCATAAGTACCGTGTGATTGGTCAGGAGAGAAAGCTTTAATTTCTTTATCTGGCCATTCTGGGTTAACATCTTTCCAAGACTTAGCTTCACCAGAATAAATTTGTTTCAATTGATCTTTATCAAGTTCATCAACAAAGTCATTTTCTTTGTTAACTGCAATAGTTACACCGTCTTTTGCAACTTTGAACTCTTCATATTTAATACCTTTATCTTCTAATTTTTTCTTTTCTTCATCTTTGATTGGTCTAGAAGCATTTGCAAAATCAGTGCTTCCAGAAATGAATTTTTCAAATCCTCCACCAGTACCAGAAGTACCAGAAGAAACTGTTATATTTGGAAAATCTTGAGCAAATTTTTCATTTAATTTTTCAATGATTGGACCTACTGTTGAAGAACCGTCACCCTTAACTTCGCCTTCAACATCTTTGCCTTCACCAGAACCTCCGCTACCGCCACAAGCTCCTAGTAAAAACGAAGCACCAACAACTGTAGTACCAATTAACTGCCATCTTTTCATTGAAACATCCTCCTAAATAGAATCAATAACTCGAAAACAAGTTATATGTATTTATTACAACTCTTATGATACAGACGAATTATTAATCTCAAATATGCTAATTGTAAATGTTTCGTTAAGAATAGAATCATTGTGTTTACAAAATTAAAAATTGAAAGCATAGCTTGTGGAAGTCAATCATATCAAGGGTTTAAAGAGTTATAAATGTTACGTTAACATTACGTGATACTAAAATTAGCAAAATAATTATTTAGTTTTTGTGTTGAAAATTTTATTTTGGGTTTGTTTACTTATAATTAAATGTATTTTGAGGAAGTTTTAGTTGATTATTAAGAAAGTATTAAGTGAATAAAATGGAACTTGTACATTAATTGTGCTTTAGTGAGATTGTCGATGTAGTTTCTGACTTTGTGGCATGTTTATGCACGCTTTCCGCGGGGACTGCCTCAGCCTGTAGTCTTCGGCGAGAGCTATTCCCGCAGGAGTCGGCATAAATACAGCCGATATTATAATATATATAAATAAACACCCCTTCACATTTATTTGTGAAGGGGTGTTTATTTATTATGATCTAGATTTTTTAAAAGCTCATTTCTATTATTGAACATCACCTATAATAATAGAAGAAACTAGTTTTCTAATCTAGACCATCCTTTTTTAGTTAGTTCAATTTTGCCAGTTTCGATATTAATGATTTTTTGTTTGTAAAGGTGACCAATAGCTCTTTTAAAAGCACCTTTACTCATATTGAATACTTCTTTAATTGCTTCTGGGCTTGATTTATCCCAAAAAGGCAATTCACCATCATACTCAACAAGTAAATCAAAAACGATTTGGCCATCTTCATCTAAACGTTCATGGGCTAATGGTAAAAATGATCCATTTAACTCCCCTTTGTCGTTGTGGCCAATAATTCGTACATTGACTAGTTCACCGAATCTTGGTTCTGCTTTACGTTCTGATTCATGAACAAATATTTTATAACCATCTTTTGATAGTAAAAAACTACCAATTCTAAGTAAACGATATGGTCTTGCTTCAATTACTTCGTTTTGTTTTGAATCGTCATGGACAGGCGTGAACATTGATTCAACTATTGTTTCTGTTGCTAATCTAGCAAACATTTGGTTTTCACTATCTATTCTTAAAGTGACTAATAATTCATCACCATGTTCTGGCCATAAAGTTTTTACTTTAGGTAAATCTTCCCATGGGATAAGGACCTCTCTTGGTAATCCAACATCTACATGGGCACCATCTCGGTCTGTTTTTAATACTTTTACAAAATCGTACTTATCTACAGTGATGTCTGGCATATTTTGGGTTGCAAATAGTTCTCCTGAACGATTAGGATAGATAAAAAAGCTGTACTCTTCCCCTACTGCTAACTCGTCTTCTTCATTAACTTCTGATTGGTTTAATTTAACTGTTTCGTTATTTGGGCCTTGTAACATATAAGTTGATCCTTGCAAACCAACAACTTTTAAGAATTCAATCGTTCCTACAATTCCTTTTTCTTCTCGTGCCATATTTGTCTCCTTCGCACATATTTATTCTGTACCATTATAACACGCCAAGCGTTAACAAGCATTAATCCTTTTTAGAAAGCTCGAAACAAAGATATAAGTATGTTATAATTTGTCCGTTAGAATAACGATAAAGGAGTAAGTGCATGTTACAAGTTACTGATGTGAGTTTACGATTTGGTGATCGTAAATTATTCGAAGACGTAAATATTAAATTTACAGAAGGCAATTGCTATGGGTTAATCGGTGCAAATGGCGCTGGGAAGTCTACATTTTTAAAAATATTATCTGGTGAGTTAGATGCTCAAACGGGCAACGTGTCTATGGGCAAAAATGAACGACTAGCTATTTTAAAACAAGATCACTTTGCTTATGAAGAAGAACGAGTTATTGATGTAGTGATTAAAGGTCATGAACGTTTATACGAAGTGATGAAAGAAAAAGATGCTATCTATATGAAACCTGATTTCAGTGATGAAGATGGTATTAGAGCTGCTGAGCTTGAAGGTGAATTTGCTGAAATGGACGGTTGGAACGCAGAAGCCGACGCTGGTTCATTACTTTCAGGTTTAGGTATTAAAGCAGATTTACAAGATAAATTAATGTCAGAATTAGAAAACAACCAAAAGGTTAAAGTTTTACTAGCGCAAAGTTTATTTGGGCAACCTGATGTGCTATTACTCGATGAGCCGACAAACGGTTTGGATATTCCAGCAATAAGTTGGTTAGAAGATTTCTTAATTAATTTTGAAAATACTGTTATTGTCGTTTCACACGATAGACATTTCTTAAATAATGTATGTACACACATTGCTGACCTAGATTATGGCAAAATCAAATTATATGTTGGGAATTATGATTTTTGGTATCAATCTAGTCAATTAGCAATGAAAATGGCTCAAGATCAAAACAAGAAAAAAGAAGAAAAAATTAAAGAATTACAAGACTTCGTGGCACGATTCTCAGCAAATGCTTCGAAATCTAAACAAGCAACTAGTAGAAAAAAACAACTTGAGAAAATCGAGTTAGATGATATTCAACCATCATCACGTCGTTATCCATATGTTAAGTTCACTCCAGAACGTGAAATTGGTAATGACTTATTATTTGTTGAAAATGTATCTAAAACAATTGATGGTCAAAAAGTATTAGATAACATTTCATTTACGATGGATCCAAATGATAAAGCTGTACTGATTGGCGATAGTGAAATTGCTAAAACGACTTTATTGAAAATTTTAGCAGGTGAAATAAAACCTGACGAAGGTAGCGTAAAATGGGGAGTGACAACTTCTCAAAGTTATTTCCCTAAAGATAACTCAGAATATTTTGATGGTGTTGACACTAATCTTGTTGATTGGTTGCGTCAATATGCTCCGGAAGATGAGCAAACTGAAACATTTTTACGTGGCTTCTTAGGACGTATGCTCTTTAGTGGCGATGAAGTTAAGAAAAAAGCAAGTGTCTTATCAGGTGGAGAAAAAGTACGTTGTATGTTAAGTAAAATGATGCTTTCAAGTGCTAACGTCTTATTACTTGATGAACCAACTAACCACTTAGACTTAGAAAGTATTACTGCTGTCAATGATGGTTTAGAGTCCTTTAAAGGTTCTATAATTTTCACTTCATATGACTTTGAATTTATCAATACAATTGCAAACCGCGTGATCGATTTAAATCAACCAGGCAGTCTATCTAAAGAAATTTCATACGAAGCTTATTTACAAGAAATTGGTGTATTAAATAAATAATGACTTATAACAATTAGCCTTAACGTGATTTCTACTCACACGTTAAGGCTAATTTTATGCAAAATAGTGTTTTTTAATGGTATGGATATATATAATGAAACTAAATTGACTTAAGGAGGATATAACTTATGGAAAAGTTAAACTTAAACGATGGTCACATTATACCCGTTGTTGGCTTTGGTACATATAAATTAAATGGGACACAAGGTGTACATGCAATTGTGAATGCCTTGAACAATGGTTATCGTGTACTGGATACTGCTTATAATTATGAAAATGAAGGTACTGTTGGTAAGGCAATATCACAAAGTCACGTAGCTAGAGATCAAGTTATCGTAACATCTAAATTGCCAGGTCGTTATCATGACTATGATAGCGCAATGATAGCCATACAAGAGTCTATTTATAGACTTAATGTTGACTATATTGACTTATACCTTATACATTGGCCTAATCCAAAACAAGGGAAATTTGTAGAGGCTTGGACGGCGCTTATCGATGCTCAAAAAGCTGGGTTATTAAAATCAATTGGTGTATGTAATTTCCTACCTGAACATATAGATACGCTTGAGCAAGAAACAGGAGTCCTTCCTGCCATCAATCAAATAGAATTACACCCCTACTTTAACCAACAAGATGTTATAGACTATCATCGAGAAAAAGGTATTGTAATTCAAGCATGGAGCCCTATCGGTAGAGCTTCTAACGTAATTAATGATGAAACAATTGCTACGATAGCTGAAAAATATAATAAATCAATACCTCAAGTAATTTTAAAATGGCACGTGCAAAATGGTATTGTCCCAATTCCTAAAGCAACGTCTAACCAAAGACAATTGGAAAATATTAATATTTTTGATTTTTCATTAGATGATGAAGAAATGGTTAAGATAAATAACTTAACGCGTGAAGATGGTCGTCGCAAAGATCAAAATCCAGCGATATATGAAGAGTTTTAATACATTTTAAAGTGTAAAATAACATTAATATTAACTTTGAACATATAAAATGAATAAGTTTTCAGTAAATTCAAATAAAATGAATTTAAAGGTTTACAGTCATATGCCCTATATGTATAATATGAATCATAACCAATTTAATAAGAATTAGATGAGGCGCATCAATCATTAGTAAATTTTAGAACAAACTATCTGCTAGTAGCTAAAATTGAAAGGGTGAGATGCCGAAACGACAATAATAGCAGCTTATTGTTTTGTTGGACTTTGTGGTTAAGAGCTTAAGGTCTGTCATTATTTAAAATAATGGAGTGCATCACTTGTATATAGATTTAGAGCAGGTTCGCACTTAGAGCTTGTTCTTTTTTTTATATGATTTGTGATTCTCCCCTAATACTTTGAGGAGGATATGTAAGTGAATAGAAGTGTTTTAAAGTTTGGAGGTTCGTCTGTTAGTGATTTTTCGAAAATTAGGAATATTTCGGAAATGCTAAAACGACGAGTTGAACAAGGTGAACAATTAATTGTAGTAGTTAGTGCGATGGGAAAAACTACAGATCAACTTATGGAAAATGTAAATATGTTGACTGAAACACCTAAAGACGATGCACTTGCCCTACTGTTAACAACTGGTGAGCAGCAAACTGTATCATATTTAGCAATGACATTGAATGATATTGGTATAAGTGCAAAAGCAATGACTGGTTACCAAGCTGGTATTAAAACAGTTGGCCATCATTTGAAAAGTAGAATAGCTGAAATCAATCCAGATACATTTCACAAAGCATTTGAACAACATGATGTGCTAGTAATTGCAGGATTTCAAGGTATTAATGATGACTTTGAATTAACCACATTAGGACGTGGTGGCTCAGATACAACGGCAGTCGCTTTAGCTGCTAGCAACAATACCCCATGCGAAATTTATACTGATGTAGATGGTGTTTATGCAACAGACCCTAGGGTATATGCTAAAGCGAATCGTTTGTCAGCTGTCTCTTACGAAGAAATGATGGAAATGAGTGCTTTAGGAGCAGGTGTATTAGAAACTAGAAGTGTTGAATTAGCGAATAATTATAACATCCCACTCTACTTAGGTAGAACTTTATCAAATGTGAAAGGAACATGGATAATGGAACAAACAGATTTATTAGAGAAAAAAGCGGTGACTGGTGTCGCCTTAGATACGCATATGATGCATGTGACAATTAGTTACCCATTACCAGATAATAAATTATTAACAAGATTGTTTACACAACTCGATCGAGGATCAGTCAACGTGGATATGATTTCACAAATTGTAAATATTGAAGGTTTACAGTTATCATTTACAATTAAAGATACTGATGTAGTTCAAATTTCAAAACTATTGGAAGAGTTGTCAGAAGATTACAACGCTTTAGATTTCAAAATAAATGAATCATATGCCAAAATTTCTTTAATTGGTTCAGGAATGAGAGATATCTCTGGCGTGGCTTCAAAAGCATTTATCACTTTAATCAACAACGACATTGCATTTTATCAAACAACGACTTCTGAAATAAGCATTTCATATGTTATTGATGCAGACAATGGTGAACGTGCTGTTGCGGCATTATATGAAACCTTTGAAATGTAAGCAAATAATTTAAAAAATAGAAAATGGAGTGTATCAATTATGACAAAATTAGCAGTTGCAGGAGCAACAGGTTTAGTAGGAAGAAATATGTTAGATACAATAGATAGAAAAGGTATACAATTTGATGAATTAGTACTTTTTTCATCAGCGAGATCAGCTGGTACAGAAGTATCTTTTCAAGGTAAAACATATACTGTCAGAGAGTTAACAGAAGAAGCTGCAAATGAACAATATGATTTTGTATTAATGAGTGCAGGCGGTAGTACAAGTGAGCACTTCTCCCCTATTTTCGAACAAGCTGGTGCCGTGGTCATCGATAATTCAAGTCAATGGCGTATGGTCGAAGGCATTGACTTAATTGTCCCTGAAGTAAACGAACCAGAATTAACTAGAAAAATTATTGCTAACCCAAATTGTTCAACGATTCAATCAGTTGTCCCGTTAAAAATAATGCAAGAAGCTTATGGTTTAAAACGTGTGGCGTATACTACGTATCAAGCTGTTTCAGGTTCAGGTGTGAAAGGTAAACAAGAATTAGCAGAAGGTGCAAACGGTAAAGCACCTGAAACATATCCACATGCTATTTATAATAATGTGCTCCCACATATAGATGTCTTTTTAGAAGATGGCTATACAAAAGAAGAGCAAAAAATGATTGATGAAACTCGTAAAATATTAAAAGATGATGCTTTAAAAGTAACAGCGACATGTGTACGTGTTCCTGTTCAAGATAGTCATAGTGTTCATATGAGCGTCACTGTTAATAAAGATACTACAGTTGCAGATATTCAGCAGTTATTTGACAATGACTCACGTGTTGTCTTAGAAGATAATCCAGCAAATAATGAATATCCTTTAGCAATTAATTCTACTGGCAAAGATGAAATCTTTGTTGGACGCATTAGACGTGATGATTCTTTAGACAACACATTCCATGTGTGGTGCACTTCTGATAATTTATTGAAAGGTGCAGCTTTAAACGCTGTTCAAATACTGGAACAAGTTATGAATTTGAAAGGAGTTAAATAATATGACACACATTTTTGAGGGTGTTGGTGTAGCTTTAACTACGCCTTTCACCCATAATGAAGTAAATTATACTGCACTTAGAAAACATGTGAATTATTTAATCGACAAGCGTGCTCAGTCTATCATTGTAAACGGTACGACAGCAGAGAATCCTACACTATCTGACGAAGAAAAAGATCAAATTTTAGAAGAAGTGATTAACACTGTAGATGGACGTATACCTGTCATTGCTGGTACAGGTACAAATAGTACTCAAAAATCTATTCAAGCTTCTGTGAGAGCAAGAGAACTGGGTGCAGATGCTATTATGTTGATTACACCGTATTATAATAAAACGAACCAACGCGGATTAATCGAACATTTTACGACTATCGCCGATGCTGCTCAACTACCAGTAGTGTTATATAATGTGCCTTCTCGCACTAATATGACAATCGAGGCAGCTACAGTAGAAACATTAAGTCAAAATGAATATATTGTTGCCTTAAAAGATGCAACTAATGATTTTGACTACTTACATGATTTACAACAGCGTCTAGATACAGATCAATTTGCACTTTATAGTGGTAATGATGATAATATCGTACAATATTTTAAAGATGGCGGACATGGTGTAATATCAGTTGTAGCCAATGTTATTGCTGATGATTTACAACAATTGTTTGAAGCACAACAAAATGGTGAAGATATAACTGCAAGCTTTGCACCGATTGAAACGTTGTTAAATACTTTAGCGGTAGATGTAAACCCTATCCCAATCAAAGTATTGACTACGGTGGAAGGCTTTGGTAATTATGAAGTACGTTTACCACTTGTACCATTAGAAACAGCAGACGAAAATGTCTTAAAAGAAGCATATGCATATTATAAAGCGGGTGAACATCGATGAAAATATTACTTATTGGCTACGGTGCAATGAATGAACGTGTTGCACGACTAGCGGAAGAAAAAGGTCATGAAATTGTAGGGGTAATCGTTAGGGATAGCAATAATACATATCCCTACCCTACTGTTGAACATATTGCTGATGCACAAGATGCAGATGTAGCGATTGATTTTTCTAATCCTGAACTCTTATTACCATTATTAGAAGAATCTTTTAAACTACCATTAGTAATTGCAACAACTGGTGAAAAAGAACAGATTATTCAACGCTTAGAAGCATTAAGTACACAAATGCCAGTCTTTTTCAGTGCAAATATGAGTTATGGTGTTCATGCACTTACTAAAATATTAGAAGCAGCTGTACCACTGTTACGTGATTATGACATTGAATTAACGGAAGCACATCATAATAAAAAAGTAGATGCACCTAGTGGTACATTAGTAAAACTGTATGATGTAATAGAATCATTGCGCGATAAAACAACACCAGTTTATGATCGACATGAAGTTAATGAAAAACGTACTGATGACGAAATTGGTATACATGCCAAGCGTGGAGGTACAATCGTTGGTGAACATGAGGTTTTATTCGCAGGTATTGATGAAACAATCGAAATTACACATCGTGCACAATCAAAAGACATATTTGCAAATGGCGCTATAAGTGCAGCCGAAAAACTTGTGAAACAAACTCAAGGATATTATACTTTTGATAATTTATAAATTAAAGGAGCTAATTAAATTATGACACAACATTTATCAGCAGAAGAAATTATTCAATATATTAGTGATGCAAAAAAATCTACACCACTGAAGGTTTATGTTAATGGAGATTTCTCCAACGTGACTTTCCCTGAAACTTTTAAAGTATTTGGATCTGAAGGTTCAAAAGTCATCTTTTGTGAAGCGGCAGAGTGGCAACCATTCTATAGTGCCAATGAAGCAAGTTTTACAGATGTTGAAATCGAACAAGATCGTCGTAATTCAGCAATCCCATTAAAAGACTTGACGAATACTAATGCTCGTATCGAACCAGGTGCATTTATTAGAGAACAAGCCACTATTGAAGATGGTGCAGTAATAATGATGGGTGCAACGATTAACATCGGTGCTGTTGTTGGTGAAGGTACGATGGTTGATATGAATGCGACATTAGGAGGTCGTGCTACAACTGGTAAAAACGTACATGTAGGTGCCGGTTCTGTATTAGCAGGTGTCATTGAACCCCCTAGTGCTTCTCCAGTTGTCATTGAGGATGATGTGTTAATCGGTGCTAATGCCGTAATCTTAGAAGGTGTACGTGTAGGTCAAGGAGCAATTGTGGCAGCAGGAGCAATTGTTACTCAAGATGTTCCAGCAGGCGCAGTTGTAGCCGGTACTCCAGCTAAAGTGATAAAACAAACATCAGATGTTGAAGATTCAAAACGTGAAATTGTATCAGCTTTAAGAAACTTAAATAACTAATAAGTTATACTTAAATCATCAATAAAATTTTTTAGGAGGATTGAGTTATATCATTGTGTGCCATGTTTAGTAGTACTTTAGAGCATAACACTAACAATGATATTTCTCTCCCTCCTATTTTTATAATACATAATGATTGAACAAATATAACTCATGAACTAAAAGGACTGATCTAATATGAATGAACTTGAATTTGTTACGAAACATAGACGGCACTTACATCAATATCCTGAGCTAAGTTTACATGAATATGAAACGACGCAATATATTGCGAGCTTTCTAGATAGTTTAGGTGTTCACTATGAACGACCACTAGACACAGGATTAGTAGCGTATATACCTGGAAATGGTCAAAAAACAATTGCTTATCGTGCTGATATTGATGCATTACCGATATTTGAAGAAAATGATGTTGATTATAAAAGTCTCAATGATAATGTTATGCATGCATGTGGTCATGATGGTCATACTACTGCATTAATGTTATTTTTACAGCGTTGTAAATCACGTGCAGATGCTGGTACGTTACCACAAAATATAGTGTTTATTTTTCAACCCGCTGAAGAATCAGGTGGCGGTGCCAATCGTTTAATAAAAGCTGGTGCTTTTGAAGCGTACCCTATCGAAGCTGTTTTCGGAGTACATGTAATGCCCTTTGTCGAAGAAGGAAAAGTTGCAATTCGCGATGAAGAAATTACAGCAAGTGCCACTGAGTATCGTTTCTTTTTGAAAGGACTATCTAGTCATGTTGCTGATAAGGAACAAGGTCATTCTTGTGGTGAAGCATTACAACATGTATTGGCGCAAGTGGGTTCAATTCAACAATACCATTTAAATGGACTTAAAAGAAATATCGTTCATATGGGCAGATTTGAAGCTGGTGAAGCAATTAATACTGTGCCAAGTCAAGGATATCTTGAAGGGACAATTCGCACATATGATACTCAAGATTTGGCAGTTGTGAAGCAACAAATGTTAAAAATTGCAGAAAGTGTTGATTTATTATTCGGTGTTGAGTGTGAAGTTAAATTTGCAGAAGGTTACCCACCAACGTACAATGACCCTTCACTGAGAAAACATGTAGTAACAGGTCTAGAAAATGCTGGATTACAAGTTGTAGATAAAACGACACCTTACCTTTTTGGCGAAGATTTTAGTTTTTATAGCCAATTAGCACCTAGCTATTTTGTGTTTGTTGGTACTAAAGATGAGCAACGTGGATTTGTTACGGGATTACATACTGCACATTTAAATTTCAATGAAGCTATGCTAATTAGAATCGCAGATTATTATGATCAAATTTTAAATCATTACGGAGAGGTGCAAGCACAATGACAGCCACTTGGTCAGTAGATATACAAACTTTTTACAATAATGTAAAGCACGTACAACACAATAATTCTATTATGGCTGTAGTAAAAAACAATGCTTATCACTACGGTTTAGAATTTGCTGTACAACAGTTTTTAAAAGCTGGTATTACTACTTTTAGCACAACTTCACTAAAAGAAGCGATTAGAGTTCGTAAACTTGCACCCCAAGCGACGGTATTTTTAATGAATGCTGTCTATGACTTTGATACAGTACGTAAATATAATATCGAAATGACGCTCCCTTCATTAGAGTTTTATTATCAATACTATGAATCGTTGGCAGGTATCAATATACATTTAGAATATGAAAATCTGTTACATCGTTCAGGTTTGAAAACATTAGCTGAATTACGCGAAGTATTACAACATCATCAACAAAACCACCAAGCAGAAAAAATGCACATTCGTGGTTTGTGGACACACTTTGGCTATGCAGATGAATTTGATGTTGAAGAGTATGAGATAGAAAAAGCAAATTGGTTAAATATTGTTAATACATTATTAGATGAAGGTCAACAATTTGATATGATACATGCTCAAAACAGTGCAAGTTATTATCGTGAGTCTGGCATTTTACCCAATCATACACATGCACGTATCGGTATTGCACTTTACGGCTCGAGACCTTATAGCACCCTCTCAACATTGGATATTGTGCAAGCATTAACGGTGAAAGGTAATGTTATTCAAGTGAGAACTGTCAATGCTGGAGATTATTGTGGTTATAGTTTTGCTTTTGAGGCACAACGTAATCAGACGAAACTAGCCGTAGTTGATATTGGTTATGGTGATGGTATTTTAAAAACGAGAGCACAACACGAAGTGATTATTAACGGTCGTCGTTACCCTATTCGTGCATTAATGATGAGTCATATGTTTGTTGAAGTAGACGATGAAGTACATGCACAAGATGAAGTGATACTATATAATAATGATATACGTATAGATGAACATACGTTTAAAGGTGTGGGAGCAAATTCAGAACAATTAAGTGCAATGAATCATGATTCATTGATAAAGGAGTATAGATAATAATGACTGTAGAATATAATAATAATGGCGAGCTTACAATGGGTGGTACAAGCTTAAAAACTATAGCGCAAAGCTTTGGTACCCCTACTATCGTCTATGATGAATCACAAATTAGAATACAAATGCAACGATATCATAATGCCATGAAACAAAGCGGCTTGAAATATAATATTTCTTATGCCTCAAAGGCCTTTACATGTATTCAAATGGTTAAATTAGTTGCGGAAGAAGGTTTACAATTAGATGTGGTGTCTGAGGGTGAACTTTATACTGCATTAGAAGCTGGTTTCGATCCTAGTCAAATTCACTTCCACGGTAATAATAAGACTAAAAGAGAGATACAATATGCTTTAGAAAATAAAGTTGGTTACATCGTTATTGATGATTTAGAAGAGATAGAGTTAATTAATCGTTATGCTTCTGATGTTGTTGATGTAGTACTACGCTTGAATCCTGGAGTTGAAGCACATACACATGAGTTTATTCAAACAGGTCAAGAAGACAGTAAATTTGGCTTATCCATTAAGCATGGTTTAGCAAAACAAGGAATTGAAGCGGTGCAAAATGCCACAAAATTAAACTTAAAAGGTGTTCACTTCCATGTAGGTTCTCAAATAGAAGGTACAGAGGCTATGATTGAAACATCTAAACTAGTTATTCAATGGTTGAAAGCTGAAGGCGTTTTTGTAGATTTGATTAATTTAGGCGGAGGTTTCAGCATTAAATATGTTGACGGTGATGTGAGCTTCCCTATTGAAGAAGGTATTGCAGAAATCACTACAGCGATCAAAGATGTTGCTACAGCAGAAGACTATCCAATGCCTGAAATTGGAATTGAACCTGGACGCTCAATTGTAGGTGAAGCAGGTATTACACTTTATGAAGTGGGAACGATTAAAACAATTCCAAATGTAAATAAATATGTTTCTATTGATGGTGGTATGAGTGATCATATTCGTACAGCATTATATGATGCTGAATACGAAGCTAAACTCGTTAATAGAAATGATGTAGCAGATGAAACAGTGACTATAGCTGGGAAACTGTGTGAATCTGGTGATATTATTATCAAGAATGCAAAGTTACCATCTACAGTACGTCGCGGTGATTATCTCGCTATTCAATCGACAGGAGCTTATCATTACTCTATGGCATCTAACTATAATCAAATGCAAAAGCCATCTGTCTTTTTCTTGAAAGACGGTAAAGCCCGTGAAGTGATAAAAAGGCAGTCATTGCGTCAATTAATTATTAATGATACAAAATAAGAAAAAGCCCCTTGTATGTCGAACATACAAGGGGCTTTAAATCATTATGGACATATAAAAAGAACCTTTTTTAAGGTTCTTTTATAAGTCAATTTATAATCTATAAATTATAGTTTAACAACGTTAGCAGCTTGAGGACCGCGATCGCCTTCAACTACTTCGAATTCAACTGATTGACCTTCTTCTAATGATTTGTAACCTTCTTGGTTAATAGCTGAGAAGTGTACGAATACGTCGTTTTCTCCTTCAACTTCGATAAAACCAAATCCTTTTTCAGCATTAAACCATTTAACTGTACCTTGTTTCATATTGTGAAACCTCCAAGACTAAAATTCATTCAATATGCTTTATTCGCATATTACAAAAAATACGATGTTACAGAAATCTGTTATTACAATATTCTTTGCAATATGGAATAAAACAATTGCTTACTTACAAGTATACGGGATTGCATATTAAAATGCAATACATAATTGAAAAATTCAAATTAGTTAAATTTTGGAAGATCATAATAAACTTTATCATTATTTAAAACAATATAACTATAAAATATTTGTAAATCCTCATCACAATCTTCACAGAATCCTAATTCACAATTGTTATAAAACGCGTGGATATTATGTTTCCCTACTAAAAAATTATCAAATTTATCTTTACTATTATTTATTATAGATCGGTATGCTTCTAACATTTCATCGTAAGTTGAAAACGATTGTTGTTCTATAATATGGTCTGTCCAGTCACTAAATAGCCACCAGCCTTCGTAATCAGCTCTAATTTTTGCAACTGTCCACATGGTTAAAGCTCCCCTTTTTCAAAAATTCATTTTCATATGTATTTTCATTTAATTTTGACATTTGTATTGTTGGCAATAGTTTAATGTAATGTAAATGTGTTAATAAATATGAAATTAACTCTATGTGTAATATTTTAACTTTAATATTGACAAAATCAAGTTTTCTGACTCATACTTTTGGCCGATAAAGGACAGGTAGAAAAACTTAAATATTAGTTTTGTAGAAAAAAATTTCGTATAATAGACCTAAGAGGTGATTTGTATGCTACGTAAACACATTAAAGTATTTGGGATGGTACAAGGTGTTGGTTTTCGTTTTTATACAGAAAGACTGGCGCTTAAATATAATATTGCAGGTACTGTACAAAATGTAGAAGACTATGTAGAAGTTTTTGCGCAAGGTGAACCAGAAGCGCTTAATCATTTTGTTGAAGCAGTTATAGCCGGTGCATCACCTGCGTCACATGTTGAGAACTTTACTGTCGAAGAATTAGACATAGACAAGACACTGACAAAATTTAAAACTATTTAAAATAAAGGAAGATGTAATTTGAGATACAATATTTCTCGTATTTTGGGGATGATAGTCGCGATACCGTTTGCGATTGTAGTATGGTTTATTTCAGTGTTTGCATTTGATATTCAGGCAATTTTTGATGTATTAATTTCAGTTGCTGCGTTTTTGGGTTCTTACTTCCCTACGCAACGCTTATCATCGAGAAAGTATCTTAAAGAAATTGGGTTATCACGGAGAGAGCATCGCTATGTACAACATCAATTAAGCCATGCACAAGACAAGATTAGACGCATATTAAAAGTATTTATTAATGTGAGATCAATTAAAGATTTCAGACAAGTGAATGAAATATATCGTATTGCACGTGCTATTTACTACGCTGTAAAACAGCAACCAGCTAAGTTTTTCTTAGTAGAAAGTTTCTTTTATTCACACATTGATAATGCTTTGAATTTAATTGAAGCATATACTCGACTCTCAAAATCACCCAAAAAATCTAAAGAAGATAAGCAACGTCTAGAACAAACACGTATTACTTTAGATGAAGTTAACCGTACTTTAGTAGCAGACTTAAAACGAATTAACGAAGAAGATTATGAAAAACTAGATATCGAAATAGAGCTAAATAAAATTGAACAAAAACGTCAGAAATGAAGTGAAATATCGACGAAAGAATGGAGCGAGATAGGTTATGACAAGAGAGCAAGATTCAATTAATGCACACCCTCTTGATTCTTTTATTGACGAGCAAGCTGCGAATGAAGGACAAATCATCCAACAAACGAAGCAATTTTCACCAGAAGAGCAAAAAAAGATTGAGGAATTAAGTTCGTCTATTACACCGATGGATCATGATGGGTTATTAAATTTCGGTACCGAAGCACAATCTAATATGTCTCAATTTTCACACCGTATATTAAACGATGTGAAAACATCGGATATCGGCCCGGTTGGAGATTCACTTAATGGTTTAATGGCTAAATTAAAATCAGTTAATCCAGATGAATTAAACCCTGAGAATCAATCAAAATTAAAACGATTCTTCAAACGTACTAAAGCATCTGTGAATGAAATTTTTTCTAAAATGCAATCAATAGGTTCTCAGATTGATCGTATTTCTATTGAATTAGACAAACATAAAACGAATTTGAAAAAAGATGTTGAGTTATTGGATCAGTTATATGACCAAAATAAGGACTATTTTGACGATTTAACATTATATATTGAGGCAGCAAAACGTAAAAAACAATTGATTGAAAGTACAGAATTACCAAAATTACAAAAAGAAGCACAAAATTCTAATAATCAAATGGTAGTGCAAGATGCCGCTGATTTGAGTCAATTTGTAGAACGTTTAGATAAACGAATATATGATTTACAACTGTCAAGACAAATTGCCATCCAAACAGCACCGCAAATTCGAATGATACAAAATGTTAACCAAGCGTTAGCGGAAAAAATTCAAAGCTCTATTTTAACTAGTATACCTTTATGGAAAAATCAAATGACAATTGCCTTAACTTTAATGAGACAACGTCATGCAGTATCCGCACAAAAAGCAGTTACTGATACAACGAATGATTTACTGTTGAAAAATTCTGCACTATTAAAACAAAATGCTATAGAAACTGCCACAGAAAACGAGCGTGGTGTAGTAGACATAGAAACATTGAAAACGACTCAAAGTGATATTATAGAGACGATAGAACAAACACTTCAAATTCAAAAACAAGGTAGAGATAAACGTAAACAGGCTGAAGGTGAACTCAGCGAGCTAGAGGGAGAACTAAAACAACATTTATTGGATATGAAAAATAAACCACAATAATTATGGTTAACATCGTGTAACTTCCCTATTACATTGATTAATAAAACAAGCACTTCCCTTTTTGGGAAGTGCTTGTTTATTAGTGTTAATTATTCTTTTTCATAGACAATCGGTTGTTCATTTTTGACTAAAGTAGCCACAATATAACCTATAATTGTAAATAATACGGCAATTGGGAACCACTCTAATGAATATTCTTTTAACGGTAAAACATCAATGAAGCTTAATTTAATCCAACCTTGAGTGTGGACAATACTTAAAATTGCAATGATAGTTACCGCTGTAACTGGAATTCTTTGTGCGATTGGTTTTGTTGGTACAATACGTGCAATTAAAATGAGTAATACTGATGTGATAGCGATTGGGTATACAACACTTAAAACCGGTACTGACATTTTAATTACTGAGTTCAATCCTTGGTTTGCTAGGATAAAACTGATAATTGTAAAAATAACTGCAAATACTTTGTACGATACTTTAGGTACAATTTTATGGAAGTATTCGGATACAGATACAATTAAACCACACGCAGTTGTTAAACAAGCAAGCGCTACAATAATACCTAACACATACTTACCAAGTGAACCAAAACCAGTTGTAGCAATGGTCGTCAATAGATATGTACCAATATTTTGATCTTTAGCAGTTAGACTGGCAATTTTATCTGGCGATATATTCATATGATTTCCAATAAAGCCTAAAGAAATATAAATAAACAATAATGCTACTGCTGCAATAACACCTGCTAATAATGTTTGTTTAAATATTTGATTTGCATGAGTGAGTCCTGTAGATTTCACAGCATTAACTACAATCATTGAAAATGCAATTGCTGCAATCGCATCCATAGTCAAATAACCGTTTGTAAATCCTTGTGAAAAACCTGCTAAATTAGATGTAAATAGCTCTGATTCCTTACTTGCTGAATTACTTCCAAAATCAATAAAACCTTTAATAATCATAGCTAAAATAGTAATTAACAATAATGGTGTTAATAAAGATCCGATACGATCTACCATTTTAGTTGGATTAATACATAAATATAAAACAATTAAGAAATAGATAACTGTAAAAATAAATAAAGCAAGACTACTATTTGTATGTGCAATTGGCGTTACAGTCATTTCGAATGATGTTGAAGCTGTACGCGGAATCGCAAACAATGGTCCAATCGTTAAGTAAATAACAATTAGAAAAACAATAGAAAACTTAGGTGATATTTTATTTAATGAACCGATATATCCCTCTTTATCTAATGCGCCTACCACTACTCCCAATAATGGTAAACCGATCCCTGTAAGTGAAAATGCTAAAATAGACGGCCAAAAGTACTGTCCACTATCTAGGCCTAAACTCGGTGGGAAAATTAGGTTACCTGCTCCAAAAAAGATAGCGAAAAGCATGAAACCTATAATCCATGTATTTTTATTCATATTTTATACTCCTTCAATCTTTCCAAAAATATAATATTCATTATTCTACCACGATTAACGACAATAAGTCTATATAACTTTTCAGAATATTTTAAACTATTGCTAAAATCGGTTAAAAAGATTTTAACAATAGTTTTTTGAGTAATGGTGAAAGCTGAATTGGTAAGTTTTCAACACCTTCTACGAACAACGCAAATTGTCCGTAAATATTGTGTATCGTTTGTTCGATATCTTCGGTAATAGGTTCTTGACTTAAAAATACATTAAAAACTTCAATCCCCATTTTACGTGCAGTTTCTACGGATTCATAAGTATCTAAAATACCATCCTGACTGTAGTTATATGCAGAAGGCTCGCCATCTGAAAAGACAATTAAAAATCGTTGATTATGAGAACGTCTGAGTAGTCTTTCACTTGCAATACGTATAGCAACGCCATCTCTGTTATCATCTTGGGGTTCTAACGCGATAATACGTGGTCCTTCATTTGAATAGATAGATTTATCATAATGAATGATTTCATCTATAATGTTTGGTTGCGTATTTTCGTCAGCTTCAAAGGCATCTTCATTAAAAGCTAAAATTTCATGTTTTACATTTAATGATTTTAACGTTTCATGGAATAAGACTACACCTTTTATGGTTTCGTCCATTTTATCTTGCATACTGGCTGAGGCATCTATTAATAAAGTGAAAGTTGCATCAAATGACTGACTTAAATCTTGTTTTTTATAAAATAATTTATATTGGTCATCAATAAACCAATTTAATAAGTTTTTTTGTAGTCGTCCTTTGGTTAAATTATGGCGTTCATCATCATGTTCACGATCAATTGTTTTTTTAATGATTTTGATTAAATCTTTAGTTTCAAAAGCTACATCTTGTTCTACTTCTCTATAAGCTTGCTGAAAATCAGGTTTTATTTCTGGAACGCGCCAATCAATATCAACATTTTCATTAATACCAGTCAGAGCAAATAGATTATTACTTCCTAGTGAGCCGCCCTCTTCGTTGTCTATAGTTTGGTTAGAACCTTTTCCTTTTTTAAGTTGCATATCGGTCATATCATCACTAGGATCGCCTTCACGAGCAGTATCATTGTCACTTGCAACGTCACTATTAGTGCCTTCATGAAGTTCCATTTCTAAATATGCACCACCTGAAGATTGACTGTCAGCACTTTTAGTTTCCGCTTTTTCGCTCTCGATATCTTCAGAATTCTCTTGTTCATTAGTACCATCAGTGTTACTAGCATCTGTACGACGCAAGTCTTCAAAAGACTGCGTTTCCATAGCACTATAAACTTGTTTAGGTAGATGATAATACTCATTAAGCATATCTTCTTTTAATATATCGTCTATTTGATACATGATTCGATCAGCTAAAAATTTGTTGTCTTCAGAGTTTTCATTGTAGAAAAAATTAGGTAAATACTGGTACATATTAACTAAAATATCATCAATTCGTGGATGAATATGAGGAATGTCATAAAAGTTTTCAGTTAAAAATGAGTGCGCCAAGTGCAATAATAATAAATCAGTAAATGTTGTTTTGGTTTTATAGACATTTATCTGTGTCTCTATAAATTGCTGTCTTACTTTATTTCTTAGAATAATTGCTTTTTGCGTACTAGGTCGTTCTTGTATAATGATATTTAAAATTCTTTTATCTTCGAGCAATTTAAATAACTGTTGATAAAACTTCGTGTGAGTAAATGATTCTACATTATTAATCACATCATTAACGACTGTTGAATCCATTAACTGGTATCCGTATGCTGCAAGCATGACATCTGTTTTTAAACCTGCAGTTTCAATATGTGTTGGTCGATGTGACCAAAAAGAGCTTGTTATCAACACATTATTGATTGGATCGAAATAAGGGAATTTTTGAATTTTGACATGTGTTTCTTTGTTTTTTAGTAATAATCTTGACAAGTCTTGTAACATCATTACTTGTTTGGCATCTAGTTGTTCGTCGTTAAATTTTATAAAACGATCACTCATAACTTATCCCTCACTAAAAGTTTAATTCAACCGCATTGATGATAGCTTGTTGTTCTCTCTCGTTTTCTAATTTATCTATAATTGTCCGCTGTATTGCCCTTTCAATTGGCATAATTGTTGCTAAATCACTTAAGTCAATTAATGCACGAATACTAGCAGCCTCTTCAGAAATTTGTCCTTGTTTTGTCATTGTACGTAAATCTTCATTGAATTTAATAATACGTGAAATTAAATTGTCGTCATCTAGTTGGCTTTGCTCTTTAATAACATTACCTAACGTATCACCATCTATATAATCCACTTGTATAACGACAAAACGGTTTTTCAAAGCTTCGTTCATTGGCAAGGTACCAATATAACCTTCGTTGATTGCTGCTATTACATTGAACCCAGGTTCAGCTTTAACAACTTCACCAGTAAATGGATTTGTTAGTTTTCTACGATAATCAAGTACACCATTTAAAATTGGCAATGTTTCTGGTTTAGCCATGTTGATCTCATCAATATATAAAATATGTCCTTCTTTCATTGCTTTAATAACAGGGCCGTCGATAAAAACAATTTCTTGTTGGCCTTCACTATTGGTTTGAATTGTTTTAAAGCCTAACAAACTTTCAGCATCTAAATCAACAGAACAATTGACTTGATACATCGGTGTTTCTATTGTTTCGCTTAATGTTTCAGCTAACTTAGTTTTACCTGAACCGGTTGGTCCTTTGAGTAATATATTTTTATTTAATCGTAATAATGCCGAAGCATCATTGAATATAGTTTCATCAGAATTGATATATTGTGTTTTTACCATGAAAAATAGCTCCTTATAATCAGTAAATGTGTTGTCATTAAAAAAGAGACTGGAGTAAAAAATCACCCTAGTCTACTATTCTAATCATGTATTACTCATGTTTAATATTAATGTCTTTTAGTTAGATGTTAAACTTCTTTAAAATAAGTTTTATAATAACCACCAACTAAACCAGCATTATCAATAATTTGATAATAATCTTCGGTTTCATTGATGACGTCATATTGTTTGCCTACTGTCAACATATCAGATACTTTAAACTTTTGTGCATTTGTATGCACAACTTCTACTTTCTTAAGTGGTTCATGTGTTTTCCATGTTTCGTGTAGCATTTTTATAAAATCCTTTCATTACTTTGTTTTTTCTAATGTTAAAATAAATGTAATTCCGCTATTTTCTGAAATTCTTAATGATTGGGCGTCACCTTGATCAAGTGTTTGGTATGGAATGCCAATAACTTCTAATTGTTGTAAAGCATGTTGATATTCCTCTGTTGATTCAGTTGCGAATTCTATTTGTTCTACAATCCCATGTGCAGGCATGTTAATTTCTTCGGCAGCAGGATATAAATGCAATTCGCCCCCTAATCCACCATCACCAATTTTGAAAACTTGAACTTTGAAATCATCGTTGTCCGATGCAACATATTCTGCGTAATGAGTAAGATTAAACACTTTAGACAAAATAGATTGTGTTAGTAATGGTTCATTCACTTTTATAATAACCGGTGCAAGTCCTTGAATTTGATGCAATGGATTCACTGAACTATCAAAAGATGGCATACCTAAAGGTGTCCCACTATTATGCTCATTGGAGTAAATGGCAAATTGTTGCCCATCATGATCTTTAAAGTGAAAGTATTGATGATCGTTTAAAGTTGTAATAGCGCTATAGTCTATACCAACATCTTTCAAAATAGCTTGATACTCTAATAAAGCTTCATCTGTGGGTACACGTAAGCCAATGCTGTTAATTTGGTTGTTCGCAATATTATAGTTAGGAATTTCTACTACATGTACACGAGTACCAGACGCTAAGTCTGCATCGCCAAAACGTAAAGCATGCTTTTTTTGTCCAACAGTCATACCTAGCACATCAGTTAATAGTGCTTGAGATTTGTTTAAATCGCTCGTTCCAATCGTAACACTTCTAAGACCATTCATTCATAGACACCTCAATACATTCTTTTGGTTTATTATAACGTATTTTCTAATTAATTTATAGAATGAACTTTGAATATGTTGAATTAACAAGAAACAAAGTTGATAAAATGATATTTTGTATTAAAATAAAGATATAAACAACTAATATTATCTTATTAACAATAATATTAAATAAGGAGGTTTTTGAATGATTAACTTCTTATTATTATTTGGCATCACAGTATTAATTGCAGTGTATTCAGGCATTACATTCTTTACGAATTTGAAAAATAAAAACAACCAAAAGTCGTCCAAAGATAAAGCGCCAAATAATAAAATTTTCGGTATAGTATTTGTTGTATTTTTAATTATTGCCATTATCGAAGTCATTGTCTACTCAATTTAAGCAACTTTAATGGCATACAAACTAGTAAACAACAAGTGTTAATCGAATCCTAAGTCAGATGCAGTGTTAAGTTTAACTGTTTTCTGACTTATTTTTTGTACTTTGACGATAAATTAATTGTACTACTCCACTTTTGTAAGTATTTACTGTAGAGAGTTCTAACTGTTTTTGGTTGTTAATAGCTACAAAAAGTGGCTTACCAGCACCTAAAATAATAGGATGCACAGCTAACTGCAATTCATCGACTAAATTTTGATTTAAAAATGTTGTGATAATACTAGAGCCACCGTAAAGCCAAATATCTTTGCCGGGTTGAGCTTTTAATTGATTTACAGTGTTGGCAATATGATTATTAATATAAGTAGTTGTAGGATTAGAGTATTGTAGTGTACGACTAAAAACATATTTGTGGGTGTTTTGCATTAATTCCCACATATGATATTCACTTTGCGGAGTATTGCTATTAGGTTGATATTCGGTCCATAAATCATAACTTTTGCGTCCAAACAGAATCGTATCAATTTGTTCTAAAAATTTATCGAATTGCATATCATCTTCCATAATGCACCAATCAATTTCACCGTTTGGCCCTTCTATAAAACCATCTAAAGTTACTGCAAGATTTAAGATTACTTTTCTAGTCATAAAACCCCTCCTTAAATTTTTAATTATGAAAATATGCTTTATCAAAAAGTTAGTTATACACTAGCTTATTTTAAACTATGAAACAGACATATTACAGTAGAAAGTTAATGTTTGATCATTAATTTGTTGTATATAACAATTGAAATTTATTATTAAAAAGTTCAAACATACTTTTGTTTTAGCTCATTTCACTAGTACAATGTGATATGTAGCATTTAAATCACTAACAATTTGGAGATGGTAATTTTGAAAATAGCCCGATTTATTTCTGTACTCTGTACAGTGTTATTAATCATTGTATTAATTTATGGACTAATAATGATGATTGGTGACTTTATGGGAGTGACGACATTTAATAATCAATTCCTCATTATTGGTATTGCTATAGTTTTATTAAGTAATTTATTTCAACAATCAAAACCCCGAGTGTCTATAGCATTATTAATTATCGGTATCATTCTTATTTTTATCGGTTAATATTATAGTGAATGAAGTTTACAATTTGGATTTTATAATAAAATCTTTAAAGCAATGTCTATCAACAGACGTTGCTTTTTTAATTTATAGTTGTGCTGACAGTGTATTTACTAGTTAACACAAAAGTTCTTGTTGCGGTTCAAATAGGCATTGAGACGGTAAATAAAGACCTCCCCCACCTCTATAATTTATATAAAGCACAAATAGTTAACTTTAACGATTGTTCTTTGTTTTGTTCTTTTTGTACGTTATAATGACCTTTGAGGTGTATAAATTATGAAAGAAATTAATGAAATTATATCTGACAATATAAAGTTATTTAGAAAACAACATGGTTATTCACTAGACCATTTATCAGAACTTACAGGAGTTAGTAAAACAATGTTAGGTCAAATAGAACGTAAAACATCAACACCATCTATTACTACGTTATGGAAAATTGCTAGTGGATTAAAAGTATCTTTCACAGAATTAACGCAAGAAAGTGATGCTATCATTAACAAAATAACGTTAGATCAGACACAAGCACTATCTTCAGAGCACAACAAATATCAAATATTTTCTATATTTAAATTTGATATTGAAAGAAAAATTGAAAGTTTTATGGCTGTCATTGAACCAAGTGGAAAAATTAGTGTATCTCCTCATGGTGCTGGCTCTATGAAGTATATAACGGTATATGATGGGACAGTAACAATTACATTAGATGGAGAAAAGTTCATTTTACAGCAGCATGAATCTATTAAATTTAATGGCAATATGTTTCATCAATATAACAATGAACATAATGAAACTGCACGGTTACATATCGTTATACATTATTAATTTACGTAATGACGGTAATGAAATAAAAATACAACGACGCTGTGCGCCGTTGTATTAAGATTAATTAACTATTTCATATTAAAGCTTTAATATTAGCTATTGTTCTTTATTTTTCTGAAGAATTTTTTGTATTTTCTCAAGGTTTGCCTTAAAATCTTTTTTAGATTGCTCACTATCATAATATTCAGGGTCGCTCTTTCTAATTAATTCTCCGTCTATTCTCCACTTGTCATGCAGTGTAAGTGGTTTGCGCTTTCTATTTCTACTTGTATTGTGTTCATTTTCAGTCATGTTCAACACCTCACAAATTTATCGTTTGCAAGTATAATAACACCTTACGCATATATTCGTACAATGTCTCTAATTTGAATTTTAAGCCCGTTTTTAGCGCATAGCGCAGTTAGATAATTCACGTGTTTAAGGATGAGATTCATAGCATAAGTAACGTATATACGAGGCTGTACGCCAAATTTATATCATGTATCCATATAAAAGATAAAGGCTACTCAATTAAGAGCAGCCCAATAACGTGAAAAGTTGATGTTTAGATTAACAGTCGCCATGTTAATCTTACAAATACTTAAGCTAATAAAGGAGAAGTTTTATGGGAATTTCCCACAAATGAATAAATACATAAAAATACAACGACGCTGTGCGCCGTTGTATTGAGGTTAATAAACTATTTTATGTTGTGTATTAAGATTCTAATAGTAAATCTTCTGGGTTTTCAATTAAATCTTTTATTGTTTTCAAGAAGCCTACTGCCTCTTTACCATCAATGATACGGTGGTCATAGCTTAATGCAATGTACATCATTGGACGGTTTTCAATAGTTTCTGCATCAATAGCAATTGGACGTGTGATGATAGAGTGCATGCCTAGGATTGCTGCTTGACTACCATTAATGATTGGCGTTGACATCATTGAACCAAAAATACCGCCATTTGTAATAGTAAACGATCCGTTGACCATATCATCTAAACCTAATTTTTTATCACGTGCTTTAACTGCTAAATTAGCAATTTCAGCTTCAATTTCCGCAAAGTTCTTCTTATCACAATCTCTAACGAATGGTACAAGTAAACCATCATCTGTAGAAACAGCAACACCAATGTCGTAGTATTCTTTAGTAATCATGTCATCGCCATCGATTTCAGCGTTAACTTCCGGATACTTTTTCAATGCTGCAACAGCTGCTTTTGTGAAGAATGACATGAAACCAAGTTTAGTGCCATCATGATCTTTAATGAATTGTTCTTTTTTACGTTTACGTAAGTTCATAACGTTTGTCATATCAATTTCATTGAAAGTTGTAAGCATTGCTGTATTGTTTGATACTTCTAGTAATTTTTTAGAAGCAGTTTTCTTACGTCTCGACATTTTTTCACGTTTAACTGGTTTTGAAGGTTTTTGAGCTGCTGGAGCTGGTGTTTCTTGTTTTTTACTACTTTCAGCCGGTTTATTGTTTGAAGCAGCTGCTCCATTTTGTTGTTGATCAACATCTTCTTTACGTACAACATCGTTTGATTTTGCTGCCACGTCGTTTAAATTAACGCCTTTTTCACGAGCATATTTACGTGCTGATGGTGTTGCATTAACGCGTTGTGTTGAATCTGTAGAGTCATTTTGTTCTGCTTTTGGTGCTTCATCTGAAGTGGACGCTGCCTCTCCAGTTGAAGATGCTTCAGTTGATTGTTGTGATGAAGTATCTTCATTGCTGTTACTTGCATTGCCTGAACCTTCTCCTACAACTGCAACAGCTTGACCAACTTCAACAGTATCACCTTCGTTGGCTAAAGTTTCTTGTAATACACCTGCTTCTTCTGAAACTACTTCAACATTGACTTTATCTGTTTCTAATTCGAGAATAGCTTCACCTTTATCGACGCTATCTCCTACTTGTTTTAACCATTCTGCAATGGTACCTTCTGTGATTGATTCTGCTAATTCTGGAACTTTTACTTCTGGCATGCCTAACTTCCCCCTAGTTATTATTTGTGCTTTGTTCAATTATCATATTTTGTACGAGTTTGTGAATTTCGCCATCACCTTCAGCTGGTGCTGCACGTTGGATACGTCCGTGATAGCTTAAATCATATTTGTCTACAGTTAACTCTTTTAAGTATGGATAAACAAATGACCATGCGCCTTGGTTTTTAGGTTCTTCTTGTACCCAAGCGACAGTTTCTAAGTTTGGTAAATCATTTAAAATAGCTTCTATTTCTGATGCTGGGAATGGATATAATCTTTCAACAGCAATTAATAAAATAGAATTGTTTGGATTTTTAGCCAAATGCTCTTTTAAATCGATAAACATTTTACCTGACGCTAAAACCACTTTTTTAACAGCTTCTTTATCATGTTCTTCAGTTAAAATTGGTTCAAATTTGCCTGAAGTAAATTTAGAAATTGGATCTGAAACTGTTTTATTACGCAATAAACTTTTTGGAGACATAATTACTAATGGTCTCATTGATTGAGTACCTAAATTAGCAGCTTGCGCTCTAAGTAAATGGAAATAGTTACTTGAGCTTGAAAGATTTGCAACAGTCATATTATTTTCGCCCGCAAGTTGTAAAAATCTTTCAAGTCTTGCAGAAGAATGTTCTGGTCCTTGACCTTCAAATGAATGAGGTAATAATAATGTTAAACCTGAACGTTCTCCCCATTTAGCTCGTGCACTAAATAAGAAATTATCAAAAATCATTTGCGACATATTTGAAAAGTCTCCGTATTGTGCTTCCCAAATAGTCATACAATCTTTATTTTGTACATTATAGCCGTATTCAAAACCAACTACAGCTGCTTCTGATAATGGTGAATTATAAACTGTGAAAGTAGCTTTTTGATTTGGAACATGATTTAACGGTATAAATGTATTGCCATTTTCTGAATCATGTAATACTGCATGACGATGACTAAATGTACCGCGTTCGCTATCTTGCCCAGTCAAACGAACTGGTTTGCCATCTTGTGTAATAGTCGCAAAGGCCAATTGTTCAGCTTGAGCCCAGTCTACTAATCCATCTTCAGAGTTAAATGGTTCTTTACGTTTTTCTAATACTTTGTTTAGTTTTTTCAACACAGTAAAATCAGACGGATAAGATAGCATAGCGTCATTTATTTCTTGTAATTGTTCAAAAGTAAATTGACGATCATCACCTTGTAAAGGTTGTTGTAAACTCTCAGGTTTTTGCATATCTGGATTATCCATTTTGTCATTTTTATCGATTTTATCATGTGCAGCACGTAATGTTTTTTGAACTTCATCAAAAATATTATTCATTTGATCCTTCGAAATAATACCTTCTTCAACTAATTGATTACCATATAAAATATCGACTGGATCATGATCACGTATTTGTTGATATGGAACTGGATTAGTGATTGATGGTTCATCCATTTCATTGTGTCCATAACGGCGATAACCAACTAAGTCAATAACCACGTCTTTATCGAATTCTTTTCTGAATGCCATTGCAATTTCAATAGCTTCGATAGTGGCTTCTACATTATCTGCATTAACATGCATAATTGGCACATCATAGCCTTTTGCAACATCAGATGAATACGTTGTAGAACGTCCGTCTTCAGGTTCTGTTGTGAAACCAATTCTATTATTTGTAATAATATGTAGCGTACCACCTGTATAATACCCATCTAAATTGCCAAGGTTCATTGTTTCAAAATTGATACCTTGTCCAGGATAAGCTGCGTCACCATGAATTAAAATTGGCATAGATTTATTAAATTCAGTTGTTGTCGAGCCTGCTTTTTTAGTGTCATCTTGTGTTGCTCTTGTTTTACCAATAACAACTGGTGCAACAATTTCTAAGTGACTTGGGTTATTAGCAAGTGAAATACGTTGTTCAATACCATAAGAAGATGTTGTTTTCACGCCACCTAAATGGTATTTTACATCGCCTGTCCAGCCTGAAGTCAGGTATAAACTACCGTCTTCTGGTGAGAATTTCATTGGATCAGTGTGCATAAATTCAGATAACATCATTTCATATGGTTTTTCTAGCACGTGTGTTAAGACGTTAAGACGTCCTCTATGTGCCATACCAATTTGAATGTTTTGTATACCTTCATTACCTGCTAATTTCAATGTTTGTTGTAACATTGGTACTAGTGTATCGACGCCTTCAATTGAGAATCGCTTTGCGCCTACAAAGTTTTTATGCAAATACTTTTCAAAACCTTCGACATGTGCAAGGTTTTGAAATAATTCAATTTTTTGATTGTCATTTAGTGTGGCTTTATAAGGTGTCTCTATACGACGTTTTAACCATACACGCTCTCTATTATTATTAATGTGTGTATATTCAAAGGCAATAGGACCTTTGTAACGTTTTTCCATACGAACAATAGCCTCGTATGCGTTGTCGTAAATATCTTTAAAATGTTCAGATACAATACCAGCCGAAATACTTTCCAAAGTCTCTTTATCAAGATTAAAATCTTCAATATTTAACTTTGGTACATGTTTTCTTTCAGGACGATTAACTGGATAAATATCTGCCAATAAATGCCCGTATTGACGTATATTATCGATTAATCTCATAACACGTTTGATCGTGCTATCTGCTTTGGTATTAGCGCTTTGAACGCCTGATTTGGTTTCGATGTTAGCTTCACCGTTTTTAATTGTACTAAAAAGGACTTGCAAATCTTCAGGGACTGCAGTCGGATCTTCTAAATAGTTGTCATACAAATCAAGAATATATCCTAGATTTGTCCCGAAATTTACAGGTGCCTCAGTTACCTGTCTTTCGTTGCTCATTTTACACCCTCCACAAAATAGTTGAAACGCTTACAAATCAATAATAGCATTAAATCAATTGAAATTAAAGTAGCAAAAGCTTGTATAACGCAAAAATCAATCAACAAAATAAAATTGCTATTGTATCTATATTTTGATGCTTTCTTTATTGATTAAAAAGTTGCTGTAATTAAAAAAATAACTACAATCAGTTGTACTTTGCCCTTCTTTTCGACAAACTAATCATAGTTATTTTTGTATTATTATATTTAATTGTTAAAATGTAATTTTAAATGTAGTATAACTTCCTAATTCACTATCAACTTGAATTGTTCCACCATAGTATTCGATTATTTTTTTCGCAATAGACAGTCCTAAGCCGTTGCCACCTAAGTTACGTGCACGAGATTTATCTACTCTATAGAAACGGTCAAAGATAAATTCAATATCTTCTTGCGGAATACCTAAGCCATGGTCAGTAATTTCTATTGAAATTTGTTTGTTTTTAAGACCGGTTTGAATTGTTATTTGTTTGTTTTTCTGGTCATATTTCATGGAGTTATCAATAAATATAATCAACACCTGCTCGAATTGATAGCGATTGATTTTAATATTTAAAGGTTTAGGATATGGTATAAATTCAAAGGTATAATCTTGGTGCAAATGTTCAACAGATTTAATGCGTGACTTAATTTCTTTATTAATATCTACTATTTCTATTTCACGCTCGTTTACATTGTTATTGTCTTTAGTTAATAGTAAAAGTTCTTCGATTAATTTAGTAATTCTAGTCATTTCTTCTAGTGAAATATTTAATGATTCTTCTAAGATTGCAGGATCTTTTTTACCCCACCGTTGTATAAGATTTAAATGACCTTGAATAATTTGTAATGGTGTACGCAATTCATGCGATGCATCTTCTACAAATTGTCGTTGCTGATTAAATGATTCTTCTAATTGAGCCATCATTTCGTTGAATGTATCAATTAAATTATCTGTTTCTTCATAATTTGTAGGCAATTGTAATTGTTCTTGGAAACCATCCCTTCTAATTTGTTGCATTTTATTAGACATTGTAATGAGTGGTTTAGTAATTTGTGATGACACAAAATAACTGATAATAGCTGTTAAAATAGTAGCAATTATTCCAAAAGCAAAAGCGAAAAAGTAAAGCGAGTTTACTAATGTATTATAATTATCTAATGAATGAACAATCATACTGTAACCATCAAAATTATCATTGTGCACGCTATTTGTAACGATTAGGTAATCTTTGTTGCCAGTACTTTCGATTTCAATCTGATGAAATTTAGATGGCTTTAAAGTTGGAGAATACTTAATGGAATTGTCATTTGATGTTTCGATAATTTGTTGGCCGTGATCATCAAACAAAATAACTTTTTGAAAATTACCTAATGATGCATTTAAATCTAGTGGCGTAATATCTTTAATATGTTGCGATTGAAATAAGTTGTTAATATCGTTTGAACTACGTTCTGCCTCGCTAACTTCATTGTGCCTCAAAGCACTACTTAAATAGAATATAATAATCAAACTAAAAATTAATATAGTAGAAAATGTGATTGTAGTAGTGATAAGCATCCATTGAGTTTTTAATTTACGTTGTTTCATCTTCGTATCACGTATCCTACGCCTCTAACAGTTTCTATGTAGCTATCTTTATCAAAAGGTTTCAACTTATTACGTAAGTAACGAATATAAACATCAACTACATTAGTTTCTACTTCTGAATCATAGCCCCATACATATTCTATTATTTGTTCTCGCTGCATAACATGATTAATATTTTCAGCAAGTAATAATAATAAGTCATACTCAGTTTTAGTGAGTCCAACATGTTCACCATTAACAGATACTTTAAATGCACCTTTATCAATTACTAAACCATTAATGTTAATCTCATTTTTTTGTGGTTGTCGTCTTAACATAGCACGAATTCGTGCCAGTAATTCTTCTATATCAAATGGTTTTACAATGTAATCATCTGCACCATAATCTAAACCAACAACTTTATCATAGGTGTCACTTTTCGCAGTTATCATGATAATAGGTGTATTTTGAACTTGACGTATTTGACGACATATCTCCAAACCGTTGATATTTGGTAACATCAAATCAAGTAAAATCAAATCAAACTCATATTCCAATGCTCTGTCTAAGCCGGTTTGTCCATCATTTTCAATTTCAACTTCATACGCTTCGTGTTTTAGTTCTAATTCGATAAAGCGAGCAAGGTTTTGCTCATCTTCAACAATTAATATTTTTGTCATACATCGCACCTCATATGCATCTTAGTAATTAAATAATCTTATTATAATCATATTATTTTAGCAAGCTATTCGAATGAACAATAGCATAGCTCATTACATTAAATAATGTGTTAACTTAACTCATAAAACGAAAAATTTAAAAAAATTCTAAGGATTTAATTGACAATGATTCTCAATGTTGTATAATGTAATTGAAAATGATTATCAATACTAAATAAGACATTCCCCCCACACATTACGTTCTTATTAGCATTGATCATTTTCAGAAATATCCCCTTTTATATGCCCGTAAAAGACTAACGTTGCGAGTCAACGTATTATAAAAGCTGACTTTACTTTAGTAAAGTCAGCTTTATATTTTATCTAAATGACCTAATAATTTAGATATTCAATTTTTTACGTAACATTAGCGTCGCTAAAACAATGCAAAATACGCCACCTATAATTCCCGCGATAATATCTGTAGGATAATGTACACCTAAGTAAACGCGAGAAGAAGAAATCATTATGATAAATAATGCACATAAGCCAATCATAAATCCTTTTGATTTCCCTTTCATTACTCGATTCGAGATATAAATCGCACTGCCGAAAAAGGCTGTCGAACCCATAGCGTGTCCACTAGGGAAACTGAAACCTGAAATATCGATTAATCTGAGTAAAGTAGGTCGTTCTCTGTCAAAAATATTTTTTAATAGAGGGTTTAATGTACTAGATAAACTCATAACTATAGCAAAAAATAATGCTTCAATGTTTAAGCGTTTTAGCATTAAGAATGCCACTAATAACAATGATAAGCATACCATTGCCCAAACTTCGCCCACTTTTGTTACACCTAAAAAGATTGAAGTTGTAATAAAGCTTTCTGATGAGTATATAAATTCATATACTTCATTATCAATCCATTTTCCTAATCTTGATTCATGGAAAAATGCAATGACACCAAATATTAAGGTGAAGATGATTAATAATGAAATTCTTTTCCAGTGTGACATTGCACCACGCCCCCCTTATTAAGCTTCTGCGTCTGTAACGATTTTATCGAATAAATCTTCTTTAGTATAACTTTCTTTATAAGTTTTCATTTTATCAATAATGTCTGATCTATTATGTTCTATATCAGCTAATTGTTCAGCTAGTTGGTTTTCAGAAAGTTCATCTTCTAAAATATATCTACCGAAATCTTTTGATGCAAAATTTTTAGCGTTGTCAATTTGGTCTCCTCTAGACTGTTCCAAACCTAATGGAATGAGTAACATAGGAATGCGTAACGTTAAAAACTCATAAATCGCATTAGAACCAGATCTACTAACAACAGTATCGGTAATAGCTAATAAATCAGTTAAGTCATCTTTCACAAATTCAAACTGAATATAACCTGGGCGATTAATATATTTTTCGTCTAATAGTCCTTTACCAGTTAGGTGAATGATTTGATATGTTTTGAGTAATGCATCTAAATTACCTCTTATAGTATCATTTAATTTTTTGCTTCCGAGGCTACCTCCCATCACTAGTAAGACCTTTTTGTCGCTGCTAAACTGCGTTAATTGATAACCACGCGATTTATTACCACTTTTCAAATCTTCTCGGACAGTTGCACCTACAAAGTCAGCCTTATCTTTAGGTAAGTAGTTTAACGTATCTTCAAATGTTGTGTATATTTTTTTAGCAAACTTTAATGCTATCTTATTTGCTAATCCTGGAGTTAAATCAGATTCATGAATGATAGTTGGTATTTTTAATGACCGAGCAGCTATAACTACAGGTACAGACACAAATCCTCCTTTAGAAAATAACAAATCAGGTTTTTCTTTCTTTAATACGCGACGCGCATCGATGATTCCTTTAAGGACTTTAAAGATATCTTTGAAATTGTCAAAAGACAGGTAACGACGTAATTTCCCACTGGAAATTACATGATATTTGATTTCTGGTAGCTGTGATTCAATCATCTCTCTTTCAATCCCTTTTTGAGATCCTATATAAAAAGCTTCATGTCCTTTTGCTAATGCTGTAGGAATTAAACTTAAATTAACAGAAACATGACCAACAGTACCGCCACCGGTAAATGCTATTTTCGACATAAAACAACCTCGCTCTATTTTTTTAATTTGGTGTAATAAGCATAAAAAGGTTTCCCTTTATCAAATGGAAAATAATCCATTGTGGCTTCGCCTACTTTAGTAAAGCCAAATTTAGTGAATAATTGTTGTGCACGATAATTTAATGCAAACGTGTCAGTAAGTACATAATCAACTTCGTGGCTTTTGGCTAAATTTAAAGCAAAAGCAAAAAGTTTTGTAGCGCCTCCCTTATAATTAGGGGAATTTGCTAATCGATGTATTACAAATGCCTGATTTTTATTTATAGGCCACTTTAAGCTATCATACCATTCTGCTTGAGATTGGTCGACCGCAACAAAACCATAAACCGTATTATTTTCATCTAACACATAAAGTGATTTGTTTTCAATATCACCCACGAAGTGTTGTTGTAATGGGTAGTTGTCATCCCATTGTGGATTATTATCTTGTTGCATAATTGCTTTTGCTTGATTTACGATAACCATTATTGAATCAAGATCTTTCATTGTTGCATTACGAATCATTGACTGACACCTCGTATTATTTAAGTTTATCAAGTAATTCATCAAGTACTGTATCTTTTTCGTTTGCTTTGTTGACTAACATTTCAGTGAATTTATTGTTCGTCTCTTTATCAAAATTACCATTTACAGTTAATTTTTGATCTTTTTGGAATTTTTTAATTGCTTCAGTTAATTCATTATCATAAGTTTTAGACTCGTTATTTATGGAATAACCCAATGCTTTAAGTCCAATTTTTATTGTTTTGACATGGCTAGTTTCGTCACCTTCTACATAAGTTTTGTTATTTGGAATAACGTTTAATGATTGATATTCAGGTGTGTCAATTTTAACATCAGGTTTTATCCCTTTACCATGAATATATTTATCATCTGGTGTTAACCATTTCATGTCAGTGTATTTTAAGATAGAACCATCGTCTAATTCATGAGTAGTTTGTACGATCCCTTTACCAAATGTTTTACTACCATATATTTTAGCTTTATCATGAGCTTTCATGGCTCCTGCAAAGACTTCTGAAGCACTTGCTGAACCGCCATTAACTAAGATAGCAACATTCATATCTTTAGCTTCTTTTAGTGAGTCGTTCGGTGTTTTTACCTGTTCTTTATGTTCCCCTTTTTCTAATTGCACAACAGTTTTATTTTTGTCGATAAAGATATTTGCCATTTTAACTGCTTCATTCAATAAACCACCAGGATTATTTCGTAAGTCTAGTACAATATTATCAATTCCTTGTTTGCGTGCTTTAATAATTGCAGATTTTAATTCGCCTGCTGTACTATCTTGGAATTTATTGATTTTAAACACACCACTATTTCCATGTTTTTCGTATTCAACACTTTTCACATGTATAGTATTACGTTTAATAGAAATGTCTTGTTCCTCACCATTTCTTTTTATCGTAAGTGTAACCTCACTACCTTTTTTACCTCTCACTTGTTTTACAATAGCATCTAAAGGTTTACCTTTAACAGATTTACCATTAACTTTAGTAACAATGTCTTTTGGTTGTATTCCTGCCTTTTCAGCTGGTGAGTCTTTCATAGGACTTGTTATTTGAATTTGGTCATTTTTTTTCTGCATTTCAGCGCCAATGCCGACAAAATCACCGGAGACATCTTCATTAAATGCTTTAGTTTGTTGTTTCGTCATATACTCTGAATAAGGGTCATCAAGTTGTTTGACCATACCGTTTATAGCAGCATCTGATAATTCTTTAGACTTTACGTCTTTATAGTATTCGTTATCAATTGTTTTATAGGCTTGTTCTATTTTGGCTACATCCTTACGTTGTTCACTAGTAAGTCCAGACATAAAATTACTGATGGAAATTGTAGCAAAAACCGTAATCAAAGCTGTTAATATAATAGTAGCTAAAACAAGCCAAATAAATTTTCGCCGTTTGAATTGTAAGTATTTTGTAGCTGGTTGAGACTTCTCTGTGCTGTCTTCAGTATGTGTATCTTGTGGTTCTGTCATAAATTCACTTCCTAATCATCTAACTAAACAGTAAAATAGCTGGGTTTGAACTCATACGTTTCACCCAGCTATTTACTCTATTTTTATATTTTAATATATCTAAAATGTGAAACTCAAATATATTGATATTTAAAATTTAAGCCACTCTTGGTATTCTTCATATAAATCATCGAATACTGCCATAGATACTGTAAAATTGCCGTGAGTTTCAACATAATCCGATAATTGGTTGAAATCCTTTTCTTGTTTTGGAAAAGATAAGTCATCAAAAATTTCTTCGGCAAGCTCACCTTTTGCATCTTTTCGACCTCTCACGGTTAATATAAATTGATAAAATGAGTGGTTTTTCATTATTTCATTGTCACATCAGCGATTTTAGTTTCACCTTTTATTAAATCAGTAGCTTCAGCGAAGTTTATATCACTCGTTTGATCTGAATTAGTAATGATGATTGGAGAATTTGTTGATTTAGCATTTTTTTGAATATAGTCAATATCAAAACGTAAAATTGGATCACCCACATTGACAGTATCTCCACTGTCTACTAATACTTCAAAGCCCTCACCATCAAGTTGTACAGTATCTAAACCGATGTGTACAAGTAACTCTAAACCATTTTCAGCTTTTAAACCAATAGCATGTTTGGTAGGAAATACATTATCTACTTTGCCTTCTATAGGTGAAACTACTTCACCTTCACTAGGATTAACTCCAAAGCCTTCTCCCATCATTTTTTGGGCAAAAACTGGATCAGGAATATCTTCGATTTGAATATATTGTCCAGTTATTGGTGCAAAAACTTCCGTATTTTTGTTAACTTCTTTACCTTTTCCAAATAATTTTTTAAACATATCGTATTCGCTCCTTATTTATTAAAATGGGTTAGTAAATCACCATACCCTAGTTCTTCTAATTTATCATACGGTATAAATTGTACTGCTGCAGAATTAATGCAATAACGTAAACCACCAGATTCTTGTGGCCCGTCATTAAACACATGACCTAAATGACTATTTGAGTCTTCAGATCTTACTTCTGTACGAACCATACCAAAAGATTTATCCACTAATTCGACAATTTCATCATCCGTTAATGCTTTAGAGAAACTAGGCCAACCACAATCAGATTCAAACTTTTCTTCTGATGTGAACAGTGGTTTGCCTGATAATTTATCTACGTAAATCCCTTTTTCAAAATGATTCCAATATTCATTTTGAAATGGTGGTTCAGTACCATCTTCTTGTGTTACTAAATATTCCATTTCAGATAGCTCTGATTTACTTTTCTTAATCATTCTGTTCCCCCCAATGCTTTTCAATAAACGCTTTTCTACCAGAACCTTTTTGATATTGCTGATAATGTAAAGGATTCTTTTTATAATAATCTTGATGATAAGATTCAGCTGGATAAAAATTTGTATATGGTTTTATTGGTGTAATGACTGGTTTATTAAAGATTTGTTGTTCATTTAATTGTTGAATTTTATACTCGGCAGCCTTTTTTTGGTGTTCATCATGATAAAATATTGCTGGCTCATAATGTGGACCTCTATCGAAAAACTGACCCGAATTATCTGTTGGATCAAATGTTTTGAAAAATATATCTAAAATATTTTCAAAAGAAGTGATATCGGAGTCAAATGAAATTTGTACTGCCTCAACATGACCGGTTTGCCCTGTACTTACTTGCTCGTAAGTCGGGTTCTCTACATGGCCACCAGCATAACCTGATATTATGCTTTCGATACCTGGATAAGAAGTAAATGGTTTAATGAGGCACCAGAAACAACCACCTGCTAATGTTGCATAAGCCATAAAATACCTCCCTCTAATACTAGTGTGTCATAAAATATAAAATATATTAAGGATTTTGCAATTATTAACAGCAGAAATAATAAGATATTTGAATTGCTATAGTTAATTGTATTAGCTTTATGAACGAACTACTACTAATCCAATCGCGCCTTGACCTGTATGTGTAGTAATTACAGGCGTTGTCGTATTGACATCAAAGGTATGATGATCAAATTCTTCAGCAAATTGCTTTTTAATTTTATCTACGAATTGGATTATATTGGCATGAGCAATACCGATAGATTTAACATTATGATTTTTGATAAACTTAGAAACTTCTTTCTTTAAAAACTGTATACTCGCATTTTGAGTTCGTGAATTATGCATTAATTCAATTTTCCCATCGACTAATGTGCCGATAGGTTTAATTTTCATCATATTACCGATTAGCCCTTTAGTTTTACTAATGCGTCCACCTTTAATCAATTGATTTAATTGACCAATGACGACAAACAGTTTGATGTTTTTTTGTAATTCTTCAAGTTTTAGTAAGATATCGTCTGTGGAATGTCCTTCATTACACCAAGTAACTAAATGTTGTATTTGATAGCCTAAACCGTACGAAATCGATTTTGAATCTATTACAGTAACATTGCTATCAGTCATTTGACTCGCTTGCAATGCAGTTTGATAAGTACCACTTAAACCGGAAGTCATGTGAATACTTATAATTTCATCCCCATTGTCACCTAAAGTATTATATAATTCTATAAATTTGCCTATAGACGGTTGACTTGTTTTAACATCTGCACCTTCCTCAATGCGTTGTATATAGTCTTCTGAATTGATATCAATTTGGTCTACATATGACACTCCGTCAATTGACAAATTTAATGGTACAACATGTATGTTGTTGTCATTCAAGTAATCTTGTGATAGATCAGATGTAGAGTCAGTTACTATTATCCTGTTTTTCATTTGCTATCCCCCTATTATTCTTTCTAACTAAATGTAAAAACGTATGTGGGATGGTGTTTTTATCATCTAACTCACCAGGTACTGAGGAAACAACATCCCATTCTTCAAAAGTATAAGGTGGGAAAAACGTGTCGCCATTAAATTTGTCTTCGATTACCGTTATATACATGTCATCGACTTTATCAATCATTGCTTCAAATAATGTTTGCCCGCCAAATATAAAAACATGACCTGGCAAATTATTAATTTCATCTAAAGAGTGTATCACCTCTACACCTTCAGGATGAAAAGAACGATTTCGCGTAAGTACTACATTTTTTCTATTAGGTAAAGGTTTACCGATAGATTCATAAGTTGCTCTCCCCATAACTAATGTATTACCAGTACTTAATTGTTTTACATGTTTTAAATCATTTGGTAAATGCCAAGGTAAGTCATTGTTTGCGCCAATGACACGTTGGCGGTCATGCGCAACTAATATTGAAAGCGTCATGAAGTTCCTCCTTTAAAAAACTTAGTTCTTCTTAATTATTAATTTAACTTGGTGTCTATTATATAACAAATTTAACTGTTTTATAACTTTAGAGACTTTTATACTGCAATTGGTGCTTTAATCGCTGGATGCGATTGATAATTTATTAATTCAATATCTTCATAATTAATATCAAAAATTGACTTGTCACTATTTATTTTAACTGTAGCAGGTGCGTAACTATCTCTAGATAATTGCGTTTCAATAGCATTGATATGATTAGAATAAATATGTGCATCACCAAATGTATGAACGAATTCTCCCACTTCTAAGTTACATTCTTTGGCGATGAGATGTGTTAATAAACTATAACTGGCAATGTTAAAAGGTACACCTAAGAAAATATCGGCACTACGTTGATATAGTTGACAGCTTAATTTGCCATCTTGAACATAAAATTGGAACATTGTATGGCAAGGTGGCAATGCCATCGTATCAATTTCAGTTGGATTCCATGCAGATACAATATGTCGTCTGGAATTTGGATTTTGTTTTATCTGTTCAATGACAGTTGCCAATTGATCGAAATGGTTACCATCTTTATCTTCCCAATCACGCCATTGTTTGCCATAGACGTTACCTAAATCACCATACTTTGCCGCAAAAGTTTCATCATTTAATATTTTAGCTTTGAAATTTTTCATTTCAGTTTGGTATAAAGCTTTGAAATCTTCATCTTGATTCGCTCTATGACCAAAATCAGTCATATCTGGTCCGTGATAATCTGGAGAATTAATATAATTTTCGAATGCCCATTCATTCCAAATATTATTATTATATTCTAATAAATATTTAATATTAGTGTCGCCTTTAATAAACCATAATAACTCTGTAGCAACTAATTTAAATGAAACTTTTTTAGTCGTTAATAACGGAAATCCCTTTGACAAATCAAAGCGAAGTTGATGGCCAAATTTTGAAATTGTTCCAGTTTTTGTTCTATCATCTTTTGTACTACCAATGTTTAGTACTTCGTTACATAGATCATGATAAGCTTGATCAAAAGCATTTAACATAATCACCACACTCCTTCCACATTGAATCGTTATATTAATAATATTTCATAAAGACATTTTTTTAAAGCGTAATCATTATTCTTGAAAAATAAAGCGATTGACACGTGTGTCAATCGCTAATAAATCAACAGTTATCTTGCTTGTTAAGTTTTCAAATATTAACAATGATCGTCAAATGCATCTTTAATATCCATGCAGATATCTTGAATGTCGCGACCCTCAATATGCTCTCTTGGGATAAAGTGTTTTAACTCTGTCCCTTTAAATAGCGCGTATGATGGGCTAGATGGTACTTGTTGAATATAATTACGCATTTCTGCAGTGGCTTCTTTATCTTGGCCAGCAAATACCGTCACTTTATGATTAGGTACTTTGTCGTTTTGTTCAGCAACAGTAACTGCTGCTGGTCGTGCAAGGCCTGCAGCACAACCACATGTTGAATTGATTACTACAAAAGTAGTATCTTCAGCATTAACTTGTTGCATATAATTCGTAACTGCGTCCGCAGATTCTAAGCTATTAAAACCATGTGTAGTAAGTTCTTCGCGCATTTGTTTAGATAATTCATTCATATAAGCTTCGTAAGCATTCATTGTTACACTCTCCTAATTTAATTTCACTATTTACGATGTATCTTTAACATGTATGAGTTACTTATTTCGATTTGCAATTTGTTTCCATACAGAACCTAAAGCTTCATCACCATTTTCAATACGTGATATTGCCATTTCGATTTGCAGTTTGACTTCATAAGCAGAATCTTCAACGTGAGCTTTTAATGTATCAAGTTGTTCTGGACCACCTTCATCGAATAGGAACATAGCTGCACGCCAACGGACAATTTTTTGTGGATCAGCTAAAGCTTTTTCCATTGCTGGTAATGCTGCTTTAAAGCCTAAATCACTTAAACAATCTCCTGCGGTTCTTCTAACTGCTGGACTTTTATCGTTAAGTCCTTTATACAAATAAGGTAAAACACGTTCATCTTCAATCATCCCAAGTAATACAACCGCTTCTCTGCGTAACGGTACTTTCGCTGCTTCTGAAATCACATAATCTAATAATGTAATATCATCTAATGTTGGCGTTGGGAAATGTTTCAACATACGTAATTGTGCTTTCCAATCATCTGTCGTCTTAAAGTCATCTAAAGTTACATGTTGATAATGTTTTTCCGGGATAACAATATCTGTTTGTAAAGCATTATTTACAAGCGTCGACAATTGTGATTCTGGGTATAAAGCATAGATTTCTTCAGTGATTTCTGACATAACTTCATCAAAATCACCGTAACGTGCACCAAAGTTTTCCCATTTTCTTAAAAATACGACGTTATCATTTTCTTTTTGCGCTGCTAGCATACTGTCTACATATATTTCTGGTAATTGTTTACGTTTTTCTTCGTCAGATGAAGTAAGTTTAATTTGATATGGTATTCCTTTAAACATTAATACTTCAGCTTTTATTTCACCAAAGTGTTCATCTGGTGCTGTGGCAGTCTCTTCTTCACTTTCATCATTTAAAGTTGCAGTAACTTGAGGTAATACATCTTCCCAATCAAATTTAGGTTGTTTATCAACCGCTAAAAAGTCCATGACATGGAAAATTGATTTTACACCCTCTAGCGCTAATAAATCATTGATAAACTTAGGTTGCTCTTCTTTTACTGTAGTATAGGTGTTTGATTTATTATCTTCCCTCTTTTCACTTAATACAATTTTCATTGTATTTGGACTAGGTGTTGGTTCAACTCTAACAATTTCCATCCTATGACCTCCTATTGTAATTCATTTCCTAATTGTTTAATTTGTTTACCGACAGAACATTCATTTATACAAAAATGATGTGCCTGTGTTTTTCCTTGTGTATGTTTAATATGAGATTTTAGTAAACATTGATGACAATATGTGTTCATCAATTTATCAATAGCCGCAATAGCTTCTTTCTCCGTATACGTAAGGATAGTTTTCACACTCCTAATTCATGTAACTTGTTAGCACTAAGAGACGACCGAACATAATAGTATATTTTACTATCATTCAAGCGTTAATTTTATTTTAACATCAATTAGCAATGTCGCCCACTAGTGTGTATAAATCAGTTGTAAATATTATAATTTGTAGTATATCAAATATTAGCGATAGATACGTATTGTGTCTATTATTATAGCAAATAACAGCTATTATTTATAAATTTGAAAACCGATGTTATAAAATTTAAGTTTAATATGACAAATTAACTTAGCCTATTGCTTTTCAATAGTTATTTTATTAGAATGAATAGGTTGAATTTTGCGGTTTCTAAACACCCGCATTATCAAAATTTAGGAGGAAAGAAAATGTATAACGAAATATTTGGTGTTTTAACTTTTTTAGTTACTTTCATATTGTTAGTAGCTATGTATCGATTTTTTGGCAAACATGGACTCATAACTTGGGTAGCTATAGGTACGATTATTGCTAATATTCAAGTGATTAAAACAGTAGATTTATTTACTATATCGGCTACATTAGGTAATGTGATGTTCGCTTCTATTTATTTAGCGACAGATATTTTAAATGATATCTATGGCAGAAAAATAGCCAAAAGAGCTGTATGGTTAGGATTTAGTTCGACGTTAGTAATGATTATAGTGATGCAAATGTCATTACATTTCATCCCTTCTTCAGTTGATAGTTCTCAAGATGCACTTGTGACAATTTTTAATGTTGTTCCACGTATTGCATTAGGTTCAATTATTGCGTATATTATCGGCCAACATTTAGATGTAATGATTTTTAATCTAATTAAAAAAGTATTTAGTTCGGATAAAACATTTATAGTGAGAGCTTACGGCAGTACTATTATTAGTAATATTATAGATACAGCATTATTTGTGTCTATCGCATTTCTTGGCACAATGCCTAATAGTGCGGTGTTTGAAATCTTTATCACTACGTATTTATTAAAATTAATTTCTACAATTTTCAATGTTCCATTTGGTTATTGGGCTAAATCTATGTATAGAAAAGGTAAAATTAAGAACCTAGACGAAGGTTATTAAAAAGTAAGACTGAGGTTGAATGTTTATTCGACCTCAGTCTTTTTTGTTATTTAATATATGCTGTAGTTGAGTCCACAGAAATTCAAAAGAAGTATAACCTTCTTCAGCTAAAAAGTGACCGTCATGTTCAATGTTTATAGTATTAATATTTAATAGTTGGGAGAGACGATTAGAAGCGGCGTTATCGACAATAGGATCATTTGTAGCTGCAAGCGCCAAAATATGTTGAGCGTTGATGTTACTTACGATGGTTTGTGAGATAAAAGCATCCAATTCGGGTAAATTGCGTAATTTTTCGTGAAAGCCTGAAATTAAAATTAATGCTTTAATATTTGGTGCTTTTGACAAACGCGCAAGGTAATTAAGCGTTGTAATAACACCTAAACTATGAGCAATTATAATCGTTTGATCATTTAATTCATGATCCATATGATGTTTTAAAGTATCATACCAAGCATGATATTCAGGTTTATGAGGATTTGGTAATTCAATAATATCGGTAGTATAGCCATAGTGTTGTATTTTTTGTGCGATCCAGTTAAACCAATGACTATTAGGATTGGCTTGATAGCCATGTATTATAAATAACTGTTTCATGATTTACCTCCTTAGGTGGATAATCCTACTAAGCATTATACTCCATTTTCCGACGTTATATAGACTATAGTGCCTAATTATAATTTATAACAGTTAGTTCTCATTAAGGAGCATTGGTTAAATTGTAATAAATAAAGTTTTATGATTTCACAAATATTTGATCTACTTATGAGAAATGCCTTGATTAATAAAACTTACAGTCTGTTATTATACACATCAAACTAGTCTAAGTTGTAACGCTTGGAACTATAGTTAAGTGTAATTATTATTCAATACTCAGTTTGTATTTAGCTTTTGAAAAACTTTATGCTAGTCTAGTAATAGATAGATTATAACAGTAAGGTGGCAAGACATTTGGCTAAAATTTATTTTGATGCTGCAACAGCTGGTAATCCAGGTGAAAGTGTTGGAGCAGTAATTATAGTGACTGACGATGAGCGTTTAGTATTTGAACAATATTTGGGTGAATTAGATAATCATAGTGCAGAATGGGCAACCTTTGATTTTGCACTATCGTGTGCGCTAGAACATAACGTGTCTAATGCTCTAGTATTTACGGATTCAAAATTAATCGAAGATAGTATGAATCAAGAAGCTGTTAAAAATGAAAAGTTTAAACATTACTATTCACAAATAATGACTAAAGCACCTATGTTTGAGTTAATGTTTGTGAAATGGGTACCAAGAGCGCAAAATAAAGAGGCTAATCATTATGCGCAACAAGCGCTATATAAAATGGTTACGCAAAGCAAAAGAAGGAAGTCAAAATAACTGACTTCCTTCTTTTTATTATTTGAAATGTGTTGCTAAATATTTTTGTGACACATGTAATTCATGTTGCTGACAAATATTTAAAGCATTTGTCAGAGTTGTACCAAATTGCATATCAGTTAACAACTGCTGTAAGTTAAGTGGTACTTCTGTATGAATTGCAGCTAATGATTTGGAAATTTTAAGGTTATCCATATCGTTTTCAATTTTATTACGTTGGCCAACTGTCAATTGGTCTATTGCATTGATAACATTTTCCACTGAGCCATGTTGTTGAATTAACTTAATAGCAGTTTTTTCACCAATGCCTTTTACTCCCGGATATCCATCTGCAGTATCACCCATAAATGCTTTAACATCAATTAATTGTTTAGGTTGAAGTCCATATTCATCTGTAAAACGATCTAACGTATAGCGATTATAAATATTGAACCCTTTTTTAGTTAACCATATTTCAACATTTTGGTTAATACATTGTAAGATATCACGATCACCTGTAATGACAAATACTTCATCTGTTTCAGAATAATGTTGAGCTAACGTACCGATGACATCATCGGCTTCATAATTTGTTACTCCCACATTAACGAAGCCGAACTGATCAGAAATCTCTTTAACAAAATCAAACTGTGGTATTAACTCTTCTGGAGGTGCAGGACGGTTTTGTTTATATCCTGTAAACATATCGTTTCTAAAAGTTTGTTGTCCCATGTCCCAACACACGGCCACGTGCGTTGGCTCAATGTCCTTAAGTGCAGTGAATACATGTCTAACAAAACCTTGAACGCCATTCGTTGGTATACCTGCTGAATTACGCATGAATTGTTTGTGTATACTCGTTGCATAGAAATGACGAAATAATAACGCCATACCGTCAACGAGTAATATTCTATTTGCCATATAAGTGCCTTCTTTCTTTATTGTGCTAACAATGTTTGTAATTTCTTATTGGTGATTTCTAATTGCTTAATTAAGGAATCATCAATATCGAATGATAGTAGTTCGTTAATTTGAGCTTGAATTTCTAATTCTAATTGTTTTAAATTTGTTTCAGCTATTTCAGCCATTGTCGTCACTGAATCATTTAATGCTTCTCTAAAGTCAGCAATATCGGATGTTAATAAGTTTATTGTTGCAACAGTTATGTCTTCTTGCAACGTTTGTTGCGTATTGGCTTCTAATAGTTTTCTTTTAGTTAAAGATTTCGGTAACGCAGCTAACATATCTTGTAACTCTATTCTTAAATATGGATGGTCAGTTTTTATATGAGTCAAATCGATTTCTGGTGAAATGAAAACATGTAACTGTTCTAATGATTGCTGTATAGGTGCAACTTCTTGATTAAACTGCTCTATAAAGTGTTTTTTGATACGTTCAAATAATAGTGTTTGTTCCAAATAGAAACGTTGATGTATTTGATTTAAATAAATTTTTGTCGCATGTGTTTTTGCTTCATTAAAGTTTTTATTTTTAGTCATTTGACTATTGTAAACTGATTTCACTTCATCTTTAAGTTGTAATTTTAACCGTTCATTTAAATGGTAAATTTGGTCTTCTACTTCATTATCTGTACGTTGTTCTGTATTTTGAATGATGTTGTGTGGTAAGACCGCTGTATCTTTTAATTGCGTTAATTTTTGTGTTCGTTGTTCAATTTGAGCTTTGTTGTTTTTAAATTCTTCTATAAGTTCAGTGTATGCTTGTGAGACATGAGTTAATCGTTGTAACATCTGTTGTTGTAAAATATGCTTAGATTCGACTAAGGCAAAGTGTGAAATATCATCGCGTAATTTTTGCATTGATGTGTCATCATCTTGTAATGCCTGCCTGCTAGACACTGGATAGATTTTTGATGCCAAATTAACTTGTGCTAAAGCATGATCTACGTATTCGAACACTGCTGATAAATCTTCGTCTGATTCAGCCAAATCAGTAGCATTAATAATCATTTTAAATGCTTGATTTGAGTTAAGTTGATTCATTTCTTTCATATGCTCGATGAATTTTTTATCATTATCTGTGAATGCATGATTAAAGTAACTTACATACAAAATTAAATCTGAAGATGTTAATACTTTCTCAGTTTCATTGGTATGTCTTTGGTTATTAGAATGTAAACCTAAAGAATCTACAATAATTTTATTTTTTAACCATTCTAACGGCAATTTTAAATGTACTGTATTAACGAAGGCTGCATATTCATCAACGGCGCTCCACTTACGAATTTCATCACTTTCTATTTGATGAACTAAACCAGAAGCGGTTTTAGCTTTATAAGCATCGTAATGATTTTCTAGTGCGTGGACAAATGCGAGTTGGTTTTTCTCTAATTGATGTTTTAATTTTTCGATATCAGTATTAAAAAATTCAGAGAATGATTGAAATGACGTTGCATTAATTTCAAACATATTATTAAGTTCTTCTAATAACTGCTCTTCCGATTTAAGTGTTATCGCACTGTCATGTCCATAAGATATTTCTGTCATTGCAGCAGTTGTTGGATTAGGTGAACTAATCAAGTACTGCTTACCTAGTAGTGCATTAATTAAACTACTTTTGCCGGCACTAAAAGTACCGAAGACCCCTATTTTAACTATTTTTTGCTCCATGCGTTCAACAGTTGATTGGATATCTTGTTTCGTTTGATCAAACATTGGTACATCACTGATTAACTTTAAGCCTTCTAATATTTTATCGCTTTGATCATCGGTTTCAACTTGAGACATTGAAGCATCATGCTGTGCATTGTTTGATAAATTTTGTTCTTGTTGTGGTGTAAATGTAATTTTTGTTCGATCGATTAATTTATCTAAAGAATCATCAATGTGAATATAATAATGACGGTAGTTTTTAGTTTCTAATGATTCCCTTAAATTTCTAAGCTCCATAAATTTTTCATAATCATTGTAATCATCTACTTCATCCGAACCAATATCTTGTGCTTTGGATAATTTGATCGCTTTGTCGAAAAGCGGTTCGGTTTCTTTTTTAATATGTTGCTGTATCGTTTGTATAATTTCATCACAAAATGTAAGTACATACTGATTACTAATATTAATTTGTGGTTTATATAAATCACTAATCATACTCGCAGTTATATCATAGTGCTGATTAAGTATTGCCTCATTTACCGAGGTTGAATTAATAAATCTTGTTAAGAAAGACATATCTTCTCTTAATGGTTGGCGAATTTGTTGATTGACTTTATCTTGTAAATTAGAAATCACTACGGATAATCTTTTATCTTGCTCTTCTTCAGTTTTTTTACGTTTATTAAATAGTCCACCAACTTTAAAATTCTTAGTTCGACTTTCAAGATAGTTACGAATTAATTCACGCATATCATGTGTCATAATATATGCATTATCTAAAATATCTTTACGTTTGTGCGCTAAAAAGTCATAAAGTTTCTCTGGATTATTTAATAATTGAGCTTCCTCGCTTACTTGTTGATGTTGTTGGAAGTTTAAATATGCTTGATCAAAATCCTCTTCGTCAATCGCTAGTTGTTCTAAAGTATCATGTATTTCATGTTGGATATATGATAACTGTTCATCAGTAATAAACTTAACTATTCGATCTACATAAGTATCTAATGCTTCACGGTTATTGTCTTGTTCAACGAGAAAATCAGATAATTGTGAGATTTCATTATGTGGATTGTCGAATTTAGAAACGTAAAAGATTTTTTCTATATCAAGTTGCCAGTCCGCAAGCGATTTATTTATTCTATCTTGGAATGTTTCGAAGGCTAATTCTTCATCGTTATGTTTATCTACTTGGTTGATTACAAAGACAACAGGAATACCAGCTTGATTCAGTTGTTTCATAAATTGAAAATTCAGTGCCGATTGAACATGATTATAATCTACCGTATAAAAAATAATGTTACTAGTATACATAAATTGTTCTGTACTCGTTTGGTGTGTAGAAACATTAGAATCAACGCCAGGCGTATCTTGCAAAGTAAACCCTTTGTTAAATTTCGTTGATGGAAACTTAATTTCTACAGATTCTACATCAATATTGGCTTTGTTCATAGCTTTTACTTCGTCGTAAGTAGTCAGCTCTGTGTACTGTTGATTACTTAAATTAGCAATGATACCTTCACGCTCATCGACAGAAACAATGGCTGTATTACTTGTTGTAGGTACGGGTGAACTTGGCAAAATTTGCTGTTCAAGCAATAAGTTAATTAATGTTGATTTACCTGCAGAAAAGTGCCCAACAAATGTTGTTGTAAATTGATTAAGATACACTTTTTTAATCACTTGATTAATAATATGTGTTAAACGTTCATTTTTAGATTTTGCTACTTCCTTTTTTAATTTATATAAAATGTCGAGTTGCTGTGTGTTTGACATTATTTGCAATCCCCTTTTTAACCTGTTTAATTATCTTCATTGTATAACAAATTACTGTTTGTCAAAAGACAGTGATAACATTATTTTTAATAAACTGTATAAATTTAGTACATACGTTTTATGTATAAGAAAACCTATAATAACTATCCTGTTAAATTGATAGTATTATAGGTTTCATACTTTATATTGTGTTTATGCCCAAGCTGGTTTATCGCCATCCGTATTAGGTTTATTAATACCAATACTTTGTCGTAAATATAAGTTCGGATCTTTTGCGATATTTACTGCTACTTCTGCTACACTTTTGCGTGATACTTCAGTCCCTTTAAATTTTTCTGCTTTGTCTGTAATTTCATAGTCAACTTCGTTTTTCTCAGTTAACCATGCAGGGCGTAATAATGTGTAGTCTAAAGAAGAAGTTTCTATCGTATGAGCAGCTTGTTTATAAATGGACAGTTTATCACCAATTTTTGCTGCACTCCATTCCCCAAAATTGCCTGGGACTTCGTCGTGTATCCCTAGTGCAGTTACAAATATAAGTCTTTTAACTGTGCTAACTTCCATTGCTTGAACGATAGTTTGAGCTTCTTTGTCTAATTCACCTGATAAGCTAGCAAAAACAATATCAACATCTTCCATCGCATGTGTAACATCATCTATATTAGTAGCGTCGCCTTCTCTGACCCTTATACGATCTGACGCATAATCAGGTAAGCGGTTGGCATCTCGTAAAAATAATCGTAAAGTATAATTTGTGTTTTCTAAAAAAGAGTTTATAGCTGCCTTGGATACTGCACCATTGGCACCTATAATTAATACTCTGCTCATATAATCACTCCAATTGTTTTAAATTTTTGTTTATCAATAGCAATGTTTCAGTACTTAAAAGTTAGCAAATATTTATTTATAACAATGATTGTTTGTTAAGACTTATTCGAGTTTTGTTACTTTATCTCTACCATAATACAGTTAACCGCTTAAGGCTAGTAATAAACGCATAAAAATTACACTTATTGTACGTTTATAATTTGATAGTCAGAGGATAACAAAATAAAAAGTTACTTAACTATCGACTACACAAGTAGTAAATGTTAAATAACTTTTTAATCAATGTTATTAATAATAATACAAGTCAGCTGTTAATTAACAACTGGGTTTTTTGATTTCTTGATTTTTAAATATTGTGAAATGCTATAGACAATAATACCTAACCAGATAAATACAAATGTGATTAGTTGGTCGACATCAAATGCTTCTTTAAATACAAAAATACCTAAAATAAACATAAGTGTAGGACCGACGTATTGTATAAAACCTGTAAGAGATAATGGTATACGTCTTGCTCCAGCTGAAAAGAGAATAAGTGGCACTGCAGTTACAGCTCCTGAAAAAATAAGCCATAACGATGAACTATTTATTCCAAATGACATTTGCTGTTGTTGCCATATATACCATAAATAAATAAACCCAACTGGTGCTGTTACAATACATTCTATAGTAATACTACTGATGGCATCAATGGGTACTAATTTTTTGATTAGACTATAAATTCCAAATGAAAAAGCTAGCAATAAAGAAACAAATGGAAATTCACCGATTTTAATAGTCATATACAAAACACCAATAAAAGCTAAAATTATTGCTAACCATTCAAATTTATTAAAACGTTCTTTTAAAAAGATGAGCGCAAGTAATATGCTAACTATTGGATTGATATAATAACCTAAACTGGATTGTAGTACATGACCATTAGTTACAGCCCAGATGAATGTTCCCCAGTTTATGGTAATAACATACCCTGCGACTATAATGGCTATGAGTTTGATTGGGCTACCTATTAAGCTTTTTAAATCACGTACAAAGGCCTGCCTATTCTTACCAATAAGTACTATAAAGACCATGAAAATCATTGAAAATATAATTCTAAATGCAAGGATTTCAAAGGCACCAAAGCCTTGAATAAGTTCCCAATATAAAGGTAAAATCCCCCATAAAATATATGCACCGAAGGCAAAAATTATTCCGCGTTTAAATTCGTTATTCATCTCTATCTACCCCCGGTATGTTTTGTGTTAAGACTTCTTTGGAGTTTTCTCTCCCCAATATTGATAATAGGTACATTCGATATAGCCATTAAAGAGCTTACGTCGTTTTGTTGCTTTTTTATCTACTAAGTACTCGAATTCTTTGTTACTTGTTAAAATATATGTGGATAATTGTGCATGTTGTTTCATTAATGTGCCAATATATTTATACATTTCTTCTACTTCTTCACGATCCCCTATACGTTCTCCATAAGGTGGATTACCAATGAGCGCAATTGCTCTATTCGCTTCAACGGTTAATGTATTTACATCTTTAACGCTAAACTTAATAATATCGCCTAAACCTACTTCGTCAGCGTTACGTTTAGCAATTTCAACCATGTCAGGATCAATGTCGGATGCAAGTACTTCTACTTCACGATCATAATCAGCAGCTTGATCTGCTTCGTCACGCATTTGATTGTATAAATCGTTTGGCATAATGTCCCATGATTCCGAAACGAAGTCTCTATTAAATCCTGGTGCGATATTTTGTGCTATTAAACACGCTTCAATTGCGATAGTACCTGACCCGCAAAATGGATCGATAAGTGGTGTGTCTCCGGTCCAGTTCGCTAATTTAATTAAACTTGCCGCTAAAGTTTCTTTTATCGGTGCTTCACCTTGAGCTAAACGATAGCCTCGTTTGTTTAATCCAGAACCAGAAGTATCAATTGTCAGTAATGCTTTATCTTTTAATATAGACACTTCGATAGGATACTTAGCTCCTGTTTCACTTAACCAACCTCGTGTTTGATATGCAACTTTCAAACGCTCAACAATTGCCTTTTTGACAATTGCTTGGCAATCAGGAACGCTATAAAGTACAGATTTCACACTTTTACCTTGAACAGGAAAATTACCATCTTCTGCTATGATTGCTTCCCACGGTAATGCTTTTGTTTGTTCGAATAAATTATCGAATGTTGTTGCAGTAAACTCTCCTACTACAATCTTTACTCGGTCTGCAGTTCGTAACCATAGATTACATTTCACAATAGCTGTTTCATCGCCCTCGAAAAATATCTTACCGTTTTCAACTGTTGTTTCGTAACCTAACTCTTGTACTTCTTTAGCTACAATGGATTCTAATCCCATAGGACATACAGCTAGTATTTTATACATGTTTTTGCTCCTTCACTCAAATATATAGTTATATCGTATCAAAAGTTTATTTAAATAGATATAAGTTGATATGTATCTTTAAATTTAATAAAAACAAGAAAAAGCTCTCCGTGTTAGGAGAGCTTTGGAACTAGGGATGATGCTTTTATAAGCCATGTTCTGTACCGTTGTACTCATAACGTGTACTAGTTACACTGGTACGTCGGTGGTAACCATCTGTCTACACATCTTTTTCTCGCAAAAGTATGTCTCGTTTATACGTTGAATTCCGCTAAACAAGTGCTCCCACCAAATTTGGATTGCTCACTCGAGGGGTTTACCGCGTTCCACCTTTTATATTTCTATAAAAGCTACGTCACTGTGGCACTTTCAAACTAATTTAACCATATTTTATAAACTTAGGTTATTTCGTTGCCGTCAACTTAATGCCTTGACTTATTGTTTCATCAAGCACGAACACTACAATCATCTCAGATTGTGTGAGCATGGACTTTCCTCTATATCACTATAGCGATTACCCAAAACACCATCTGAATGATTATATCATTTTATAGAAATATAAACAAATAAAAAAAGTAAGTTTTGAGAAAATCAAAACTTACTTATTATGTACAAAAAAACAGGCACGTATTAGTAACGGTTATTTACCAAATACAGCTTTTTCTAAATTAGATATACGTTTCAAAATATCAACATTGTTGTTATTGTTGCTACTATTTGAAGAAAAGTTTTTATTTTCTTGTGGTCTTGATGTGGCAACACGTAATCTTAATTCTTCTAGTTCTTTTTTTAATTTGCTATTTTCTTCTGATAACTTCACGACTTCACTATCAAGGTCTGCCATTTTTTGATAATCTGCAATAATATCATCTAAAAAGGCATCTACTTCTTCCCTTCTATAACCACGTGTCATTGTTTTTTCGAAGTCTTTTTCGTAAATATCTTTTGCTGATAATTTTAATGAAACATCTGCCATATTATTCTCCACCTCATTCGAAACTTTGTTCTTGAGACCATTGTATGTCATTAATGAATTCAGTTAATTCATCGAATGTTACTATGTCACAAGTATAGTTTGTTTTTTCCATAAATTCAACTAACATTAGCTTGAAATATTTTGGGCTACCTTCTTGTTCTTCATCATAAATTAGTAAGCTTTGGTCACTATGGTCTAACATAAATTGATCTGTTTGTTTAAATTGATAAGGACCCTGATACGTCGTATGGAATACGCTATCGACAAAATCGGCATGTTGCTCAATGTAACGGTATTTGTTTTGATTAAGCTCATTCCATTTATCTGTATGGCCATAGAATGGTGTTATTATACCCAATTTTAAGTCGGGATAATCTTCTTTTAATGAAATTACTACTTCTGCAGCCCATAATTCAATACCAAGTTGCCCTTGTATTAATACCCATTCTAAGCCTTCGTCAATCAATTGAGTTAATTTATGAGAGATAAACTTTTTCAAATAGCTTACTTCCGGTGCGTCATCTTTAAAAATATTGAGTTCAAATGATTTATAACCTGTAACATATATTGTTTTAATCATAAATTAACACCATTGTCTTGAATATAACTCAAATCGTAATGTACAGCTTTTAATTTTTCTGTAAAAAGTTTGCGACTAGTTCTTTTGAAATGACATTCAACCGAAAGCTCTTCAATGTTAGACACTAAGATATCAAATTTCATTTTATTCATATATGGTAATGCTAAAATATGAGGCTCATAACTCTTCAGCACAGCAATATGTTGATCGACCAAATCAGTGAATGGTTTAACAATTTCATAAAAATCGAATAGTTCTCCTGCTTTAGCTTTTTTGTATTGCTCTTCCATATGTTGTACATCATGGATTAGTTGTTGTATAAATTGCGGCATGAGAATACCTCCTACTCAATAAACTTACCATAAAATGATTTTATAGTCATTGATAATGTTGTGTATAAAAATAACCTTTACAACCAGTTAAATTGGTTACATTTATTGTTTAATTCAAGAAAGAGCGTTAAAATGTATTTGGTGTATTTATGATATAATAAATACACTATTTTGTTTTCGCAATTTGGATTTATTACACTTCATCATGTATAATGAATGAAGTTTTGAAATTAAAACTAAAGTGGTGAAAACAATGAATTATCCAAATGGAAAACCATTTAAAGTAAATAAGGCTCAAGTCGGAAGAACTGGGACACTGAAATCTAGTAAAATTGATTATGGTGGCCGAGGGATGTCACTTGAAAATGATATTGAACATTCAAACAGTTATTATTTAAAACATGGGATGGCTGTCATACATAAAAAGCCTACCCCTGTGCAAATTGTTAATGTTCATTATCCTCAACGAAGTAAAGCTGTAATTAATGAAGCTTATTTTCGTACGCCTTCAACAACTGATTATAATGGACTTTATCAAGGGCATTATATCGACTTTGAAGCAAAAGAAACTAAAAACAAAACATCTTTTCCATTAAGTAACATTCACGAACATCAAGTTACACATATGGATGCATGTTATCAACATCAAGGTATTGTTTTTTTGTTAATTCGTTTTAAATCTTTAGATGAGGTGTATCTTTTACCTTATGCTAAATTCCAAAAATTTTGGAAAAGATTTAAAAATGACGGTAAAAAGTCGATAACGGTTGAAGAATTGAGAAAAAATGGTTACTATATTCCTTATCAGTATCAACCACGATTGAATTATCTCAAAGCAGTTGATAAGTTGATATTAGATGAAAGTGAGGACCGCGTATGACGGAAAAGAAAAGGACTACCGAAGAAAAGAATGGTCAGTCCGAAGGAAAACAGAATAGGAATATTAAGCGAACGATTATTAAAATCATCGGGTTTATAATTATCGCCTTTATCGTATTAGCATTGGTTGGAATTTTATTATTTGCTTACTATGCTTGGAAAGCACCAGCATTTAATGAAGCCAAACTACAGGATCCAATGCCTGCTAAAATTTACGATAAAGATGGTGAATTAGTTAAAACTTTGGATAATGGTCAACGTCGTGCACATGTCGACTTAGAAGATGTGCCAGAAAATATGAAAAATGCAGTATTGGCAACTGAAGATAGTCGATTTTATGATCACGGTGCATTAGATTATAAACGTTTGTTTGGTGCAGTACTTAAAAACTTTACAGGTGGTTTTGGTTCTCAAGGTGCCTCAACATTAACACAACAAGTTGTTAAACGATCATTCTTGACCGACCAAAAGTCAATTGCTCGTAAAGCGCAAGAAGCATACTTATCGTATCGTTTAGAGCAAGAGTATAGTAAGGATGAAATTTTCCAAATATACTTAAATAAGATTTATTACTCTGACGGTGTATATGGTGTTAAGGCTGCTGCTAAGTATTATTTCGATAAGGACTTGAAAGATCTTAACCTAGCGGAATCAGCTTATTTAGCAGGTTTACCACAAGTACCAAATACTTATAATGTTTACGACCATCCAAAACAAGCTGAATCAAGAAAAGATACTGTGTTGTATTTAATGGAACATCATAATAAGATTTCTAAGGAAGAAAAAGAAGAAGCACAGAAAACATCATTACAAGATAACTTAGTACAACGTTCAGCTGAAGATAGAGAAGTAAGTGATGAAAACAAGAACCCGGAATATGATTCTTACATCAACTTTGTTAAATCAGAACTAATGAACAACCCAGAATATAAAGACAAAGACTTAGCTGAAGTATTAAATAGTGGTATTAAAATTTATACGAATATGGATAAAGATGTCCAATCAACTTTACAAGAGCGTATAAATAATGGAGGTTACTATAAAAACCAAGATCAACAAGTAGGTTCTTCAATCGTTGATAGTGAAAATGGTAGTTTAGTTGCAATTTCTGGTGGACGTGACTATAAAGATATCGTTGATAGAAACCAAGCAACTGATGCACACCCTACTGGTTCATCATTAAAACCATTCTTGGCTTATGGTCCAGCCATAGAAAATATGAATTGGGCAACAAACCATGCAATCCAAGATGAGGAATCTTATCAGGTAGACGGTGTCACATTTAAAAACTATGATACTGAAAGTCACGGTGAAGTTAAGTTATATGATGCTTTAAGACAAAGTTTTAATATTCCAGCATTAAAAGCTTGGCAATCTACAAAAGAAAATGCCGGTAATGATGCACCGAAGAAATTCGCTGAAAAAGTCGGTCTAGACTATGAAGCTGATTTAGGACCTTCTGAAGTACTTGGTGGTTCAGCATCTGAATTCTCACCTACGCAACTTGCTTCTGCATTTGCTGCTATTGCAAATGGTGGTGAATATAACAACGCACATTCAATTAAAAAAGTTGTTAAAGAAGACGGTGAAACAATAGAATTTGACCATTCAAGTAATAAAGCGATGAAAGATTCTACTGCTTATATGCTTGCAGAAACACTAAAAGGTACTTTCGAACCTTATGGTTCTGCTTATGGACATAAAGTAGATGGAGTGAATATGGGAGCAAAAACTGGTACTGGAACGTATGGTGCACAAACTTATCAACAATACAACTTACCTGACGATGCAGCGAAAGATGTATGGATAAATGGCTTTACACCTAAGTACAGTATGTCAGTGTGGATGGGCTTCAGTGAAGTTAAACAAGGTGGTACAAACTCCTTCGTTGGACATGAAGAACAAGAATATCCACAATACTTGCTAGAAGATGTAATGAATAATATTGCACCTAGAGATGGCAAAGACTTCTCTAAACCTGATTCAGTTAATGGCAGCGAGCCAGACGACTTATCAGTTGACGGTCATAAGGATGACAATACGACAGATAAAGATCCTAAAGGCCAAGGTAGCAGTAGTAGCAGTGATGATGATGACTCATCATCAAGTAATAGTTCAAGCAGTAGCTCAAACAGTAGTAGCACTTCAAACAACTCTGGTACAAGCAATAATGCAACTACGACAAATAGAAGTGGTACCACTACTCAACAAAATCAACAAAGTCAACAAGCAGTTGCTAACTAAGCAACATTAATAAAAAACTCCAATCTCAACTATTTGAGATTGGAGTTTTTTTGTCTTATTTGATAAGCAGCGTTCATTTTAATTAACTCTGTTTTTAAAGTTTTCATTTGTCTATAGCCCATAAAATGATGCTTACGAGCAAGAATATATTCATAGCGCTCTTGGAAGTTCATAGGTACAACATTTAAACTATCTAATGTATTAAAATCAATTTCTTCAATTTCGTTGATTTGTTTAAAGTAATCAACAATTAATTGTAAATATTGATCGAGATACTCTTGTGCTTCGGTAGTTTTTAGTTGTTTTTGTTGTGCATAGACATCGATTTTTTGTTCTAATTCTATAAATGTTTCTTTCGTAATCATTAATCACCCTTCTTTCAAGGCTGCTTTATAACGCTTTTGCCCTTCTCGACAATCAGAAAATAACGGACAGACATCACATTTAGGACTGCGCGCTAAACAATGATAGCGTCCAAAAAATATAAGCTGGTGATGTGTTTTATTCCATCTTTCTCTAGGAACAATACTACATAATTTGTCTTCTACTTGTCTGACGTTATCTTTCCAACGACAAATGCCTAAGCGTTTAGAAATTCTTTCTACATGTGTGTCTACTGCTAATGATGGCTCACCAAAAGCAACACTCATAACGACATTAGCTGTTTTTCTTCCTACTCCTGCTAAACTTTCTAATTCTTTGTGCGTTTGTGGGATTTCACCGTTAAACTTTTCTAATAAAGATTGACATAATTTTTGGATATTTTTAGCCTTATTACGATAAAGGCCAATAGTTCTAATGTCATTTTCTAACTCTGTTAGTTCTACTGATAAGTAATCTTCTGGTGTCTTATATTTTTTGAATAGTGAGCGTGTAATTTTATTTACTGATATGTCAGTAGTCTGTGCAGATAATAAGACGGCGATAGTAAGTTCAAATGGATTATCATGGATTAATTCACATTCAGCATTAGGAAACATATCAGCAATTGTGTCGACCATTGCTAATGCTTTTTTATTACTTATCATTGGGTGTACCTCCATTTAGCCAATCAAATTTGGGAATATCTTTGACCGTTTGTTTCATTTTTGGTTGGTTATATTGTCTGCTAATTTGTTTAGAATCTTCTATAGTTTTAACATTGTGTTTTTTCCAATTTAATAAAATTCTATCTAAATATTTAAAGTTTAATTTATCTTGGCTCATTGCCTCATCAAGGGCAGCTTGAATAACTGTTAAATCATGTTGATCAACGTCAATCCATTGATTTAAAGTTTCCATTTCATAAGGTGAAAGTGGTCTACCAAATGCTTGTTCAATTTGTTGGAATAATGTATTAAAAGCAAGTTCATCTGTATCATTCTGGATAGCGATCGTCTCTTGTTCTAGAATTTGACTGAGTTTTTCATAAAATTGCTCTAAATCCATATACTCTGTGAATTTGCCTTCTTCATTTTTGTGTACTTCAAGTGATAGTAAATCACGTTGAATTAAATTTTGAATCACCGCAGTAATTTGTCGTGCTTCTAATGAAGTCCCCTGTTGTAATGATTCTATAGGGGGTTGTTTATTTGAAGTTTCAGCAGCGTATAATAATTTTATTAAAATGACTAATTCAGTTTCATTGATACCTAATTCATTATAATGATCCAGTAATTCTTTTCTAATTACGACAGGTCGTTGTTGCAATTGTCTTTTATTCATTTAGTTACACGCCTCCTTTTATAACATAAACAACTATGAAAAAAGTCCAGTCGTTTACAACATGACTGGACAATGTGTTGTGAAGTTTTATGGGTATAAACGATTTAATAGACGTGGGAATGGAGAAGTTTCTCTAACGTGTTCCACACCAGAAATCCATGCTACTGTACGTTCGAGACCTAAACCAAAACCACTATGAGGAACACTACCATAACGACGTAAGTCTAAATAGTAACTATAACTTTCAGCATCTAGACCGTGTTCTGTAATACGTTGTTCCATTAACTCTAAGTCATTAATACGCTCTGACCCACCAATTATTTCACCGTAACCTTCAGGTGCGATTAAATCTGCACATAATACAGTATTTTCATTCTCAGGGTTAGGCTGCATATAAAACGGTTTGATTTTAGTTGGGTAGTTGATGATAAACACTGGTAAATCATAATGATTTGCGATAGCTGTTTCATGAGGTGCACCAAAATCATCACCCCATTCAATATCATCGAAACCTTGTTCTTTTAAGAATGTCACAGCATCATCGTAAGTAATGCGTGGGAATGGTGCTCTCACTTTTTCTAATTTAGATGTATCTCTATCTAATGCTTTTAATTCAATTTTACAATTTTTGAGTACAGATTGAACAACATGAGACACGTATTGCTCTTGAACTTCTAAACTATCTGCATGATTGTAAAACGCCATTTCTGGTTCAATCATCCAAAATTCAATTAAATGGCGACGTGTTTTTGATTTTTCTGCTCTAAATGTTGGACCAAAAGAGAAAACTTTACCGTGAGCCATTGCTGCAGCTTCCATATAAAGCTGTCCACTTTGTGATAAGAAAGCATCCTCATCGAAGTACTTCGTATGGAACAATTCACTTGTACCTTCAGGTGCACTTGCAGTTAAAATAGGTGGGTCTATTTTGGTAAAATTATTTTCATTGAAAAATTCATATGTTGCACGAATAATTTCATTTCTGATTTTCATTACAGCATGTTGTTTTTTAGAACGTAGCCATAAATGACGGTGATCCATTAAAAATTCTGGGCCGTGATTTTTAGGTGTAATTGGATAGTCATGTGCTTCATCAATTAGTTCAATAGATTGCACTTGCATTTCATAACCTAAATCCGAACGTGTATCTTCTGTGATAGTACCAGTCACATATAAAGATGATTCTTGTGTAATATCTTTAGCAAGTTGGAATGTCTCTTCACTCACTTCTGCCTTGACGACCACACCTTGCATAAAACCTGTGCCATCACGCAATTGTAAAAAGGCAATTTTACCACTTGAGCGTTTATTATGTAACCAACCGCCAATCGTTACTTCTTGGTTAAGGTATTTTTTTGCTTCGTTAATTGTTGTTTTCATAACCAGTCTCCTAATTTGTATTTCATTTATCCTTATATATTTTAACAAAATCGATAGTTAACTTCTAGTTACTAACTTAGGAATTATACAAACTTTTAACGTTTTAGGTGTTTTAAGACATTACGAAATTGTTTAATATCACCTTTGCGTTGTTGATAGTTTTCTAATGATTGTTCAAAGAATTGTTTATAGCTGCTATTTATTAAGCGATCATCAAACGAAACCAAAATACCTTTATCATGTTCATTACGTATTAAACGTCCAATACCTTGTCTAAATCTAGTTACAGCATCTGGTAAAATATAGTCTTTGAAAGTTGATGAGAATTCAGATTCCATTAGCCAAAATTTGGTATTATTTTGATTCATAAATGGAAGCTTAGCAATCATGACACATTTGATGCCGTCAGATTGGAAATCAAAACCTTCAAAAAACGTTCCAGTACCTAATAGTATAGCTTTATTAAAGTTATTAAATTGTTGTACAATTTTGTAATTTTGATTTTGCTGTTGCGTTAAAATGACATAATCGTCAAATTCAGGTAGTTCGTTTAGTAATTCTTGAACCATGTGCATCATTTTATAACTCGTAAATAGTATCAAACATTTAGACCCTACTATAGAGACATATTCAGCAACATAGCTAATAATAGAAGCCACGTAATCATCTATATTTTTATAATTATAAGATACGACATCATTTGGCATAAACACAGTTGTCTTGTTGGCAGAATAGACTTGATTATCTATTTCGTAAGTATTAAAGTCAACATCCTCATTAAACCAATTTTTGAAGTGGTTAAACGAATGATTAAAAGTCAAAGTTCCTGAAATAAACGTTAACGAGTTGAATTTTTGTAATACTTGTTTTGTAAGAACATCTTTAACGTTATAGTCTTTAACATTAAGTTTAATAGTTGATTTTTGATTAATATTTTTAATTGATAAATAACTTGTGTGTCCATGTTTTAAACTGTTTTCAATAGCTCGAAATTGATCATTAATATACAACAATTGCTTGCGTACAGATTTAATAACTTTGTGACTCATACCATTAAAATATTCTAATGTCATATTTAATTTATGCGTTATGGCATGTAATGCACGTAAAATTGGTTCATGGTCAAAATGATAAACAAAATGTAGTTTATGCATTTCGTCATCGTAGATATCTGAAGCTTTAATAATGTCAAAAATAGTAGTGAACAACTGCTCGTTCAACTCATGTATTTCGTTTATTGATGTTTTTAAACCAAAGACATCTATAGGTGGGATATCTAATTTTTCTAAAATACGTTGTTGTTCTAAGTGGTCTATTGATTTTAGTAATTTATCATTTTCAGTTTTACCAATCAGACCTAGTTGATATTTAATATCAGCGTAATTTAGCTCATTGGTTACTTGATTTAACGCATAATCAGGCAAGCGATGTGCTTCATCGATAATACAATCATCAAAAAGTTGATAAATTGAATTATCTTGTGCTGAATGTATAAGATGTGCGTGATTGGTAATACCAATTTGAATATTGTGTGCATTACGTTTTATAAAGTTGTAATAATGCACATCTCCTCGTACTGGAACATAAGTTTCTAACTTTTGTTCAAAGTACATCTTTTGTCCGCCTTTTAAGTTCAACTCTTGTATATCACCTGTATTTGTAGTTGTCACCCAGATAAGTAATTGCATCTTCAAGATGTTGACTTCATAATTATTAGACTCGTCTTTTAAAATTTGACTAATTAGACCTAGTGAAATATAGTCGCGTTTACTTTTAATTAATGTAGCATTGATTTTATAATTTAAAGCACGCTTTAACATAGGTATATCTTTTTCTAATAATTGGTTTTGTAACAGTTTGGTGTTAGTGGAAATCATAACGTGTTTTCCTGTTTCAATATTGTACATTAGTGCAGCGAGTAAGTATGCTATAGATTTACCACTACCTAAAGGTGCTTCAATCATTGCCTTTTCACTTTGCATTAATTGTTCCAAAATTATTTCAGCTAAATAAAGTTGTTGCGGTCTATAAGTTAAGTTTAATTTAGCAGTAATGTCAGAATACAACGTTTTTAATGTGCCAGAATAATTCAACGATGGTGCTTTAAAGTCTTTTTGCTTTTTATAAATGATTTGTTCAAAACGTTCAAAGTCTTTAGGAATTTCTGTTTGATTATGTAGTCTGACCATTTCAAATAAGATATCAAATAAATCGTACTTTAGATTTTTACTTAAGTAATATAATTGCTTTAAAGTATCTAATGGTAATTGCTCAAACTTTTTAAATGCTACAATCATTAATTTAGCTGTTGTTGTAGCGTCTTCATCTGCGCGATGCGCATTATTTAAAGGTATATTATGTGCTTCTGCAAGTTCACTTAGCTGGTAGCTTTTATCTGTCGGAAAAGCTACTTTAAATAACTCTAGTGTATCCATAACTTTACGAGGTTTGAATTTTATACCACATGATTTGAATGATTTTTTGATAAAGTTTAAATCAAACGCAACATTATGTGCTACAAAAATACAATCTTTTAATTGGTTGTATATATCATGTGCGATTTGATGAAAATAAGGTGCCTGACTTAGCATATCTTCTTCAATAGAAGTAAGTGCCTGAATGAATGGAGGAATATCTAAATCTGTTTTTATCATAGAGTGATACGTACCAATTATTTTATTTTCACGAACAAAAGTAATACCTATTTGTATAATTTCATCAAAATCTAATTGGTTACCTGTTGTTTCTAAATCCACAACTGCATAACATGGTTGAGTCATAGTGTTATCCTCCTTTCTTAGATATTAAAAGTCAATGTCTGCGCTCATTAATTTTCTCGTTTGATTGTTTTCATCTGTTACTAGTAAAAAGCCATTATTATCAATATCTATTACTTCACCATAAAACTGTTCTTTATTTTCTGTAAAACGTAAACGTTTATGCCAAATATTCGATGCAGCAATATACTCATCACGAATAGTGTCAAAAGAATTATTAATAAATTGATTGTAGCGATATTCTATATTTTTAATTAGTGATTGTAAAAAGTAATAGCGATTAAGTTGTTCATTTGTGTGCATACCGATACTGGTAGCTTTGTCTGCTAACTCACCAGTGAAATCGTTGTGGTCATGGTGCATGTTGATGCCAATACCACAAATAACCGCTTCAATACCATCACTATTCGCTACCATTTCGGTCAAAAAGCCACATACTTTTTTGTCTTTAATATAAATATCATTGGGCCACTTCACTGATACCTTTTCATTGCTAAATTGTTGAATCGCATCACGTATGCCTAAAGCGATAAACAAATTAAATGTAGTTATCATACTAAACGGGACATTTGGTCTCAAAACGACAGACATCCATAAACCTTTATGTTTTGCAGAATTCCATGGCCGATTAAACCTACCTGTCCCTTGTGTTTGCTCATCACTGAGTATTAAAAAGGTATCTTTATTCCCTACTAATTGTTGTTTCGCTTCTAATTGTGTTGAAGGTAAGGAATCATAAACCGCTACATGATCAAATAGTTGCTGTGCTTCGATAATTGGTAATACAAGTCCACTATACCATTTGTCTGGTAGATTTATTAAGCGATGACCTTTATGGTTTACAGATTCAATTTCACAACCTTCAGTTTTCAATTGATCCATTATTTTTTTCACTGAAGTACGTGAAATTTTTAATTGTTCGGCAATGTATTGACCTGAAACATAATCTAAGTGATGTTGATATAAAATTTGTATCACATCTTTGCTATATTTAGACATTATTATCCACCCATTCTAAAATTTCAGTTTTGCAATTACTCACTTCACCTTGTATCACAGCGAGTTCTATCTTTCTTAATATATCTTTCATCCATGGACCACTAGGTTGTTGTAAATGTGCTAATAGATCTTTGCCAGTAACTGCAAGTGCTTTACGTGTATCAATTGGCAATTGTTTAGCAGTTTCAGCTAATGTGGCTTTATTAAATATAAGTGGCGAAGGTAACTTAATTTGATTCGCTTCAAGTAGTGTTCTATGTGTTACTAATTCTAATAATAATTTCATGTCATAATCATAGACGATACGTTTTAATGTAGCTTTACTTTGTAATTCACCTATTTCTGACATTAACTGGCTAAGAGCGTGAATCGTATGTTTTTCTTGATTACTAATTTTTAATTGTGCTAACGACAGTTCTGTAGATTGTTTAACTTGGATTATCGCGATAAATAAGTTAAAAGATATAGGCTCTGTTATTGTAATAGAGTCCATATTTGATTGTTGGAAAAATGGAATATACGTAAAAGCCTTTAGTTGTTTCATATTTTCAAAGCTTACTGAAACGTGTTGACCTTGCACAAGTTTTTTTAATTCTACTACAATACGTTCAATAGATAAAAAGGAAATGTGACTCATTTGCTGTTGCATCGCTCGATATGTGTTTGTTTCAATATGAAATGCTAACTGTGCTTGAAAACGTAATCCTCTAATAATACGTAAAGCATCTTCTTCAAAACGCTCGCTCGCTTCACCTACCGTTGTAATAATACGCTCTGCAATATCTTGCTGCCCATGAAAATAATCAATAACATGATAATTTTCATCCATAGCTATTGCATTCATAGTAAAGTCTCTACGTTTAACATCTTCATATAAATCACGAACAAAGGCAACATCATTAGGACGACGATGATCATCATAGTCACCTTCAGTACGAAACGTCGTTATTTCATAGGCTTCATCCTGATACAATACATTAATTGTGCCATGTGCTTTACCTATAGGAATAGTTTTACTAAAAATAGATTCGATCTCATCAGGCGTCGCACTTGTAGTAATATCTATATCATGGATATCTTTGTTCATTAAATAATCACGCACGGATCCACCTACAAAATAAGCTTCGTAGCCTTGAGATTTAATATGTTGAAGAATGGGTTTGGCTTGTTCAAATAATAAGTTACTCATGATTTCCCTCTAACATTTTTTTGTAGTAGCTTTCATATTGATCTGTAATTAAATTGGATGCAAAACGAGCGTCAATATCTGCTAACATGGCAGTTTGCATCTTATTGTATAAGTTTTGATCTGTTAGTAATTGCAAGGCGTATTCACTTGCTGTATCACTATCTCCAACATCTACAATAAAACCAGTTTCATCATGTTTTATGACTTCTTTTATACCACCAGCATTGGAGCCAATTGGTACAACTCCGGATTTCATTGCTTCTAATAGTGTTAAACCGAAACTTTCTTTCTCACTGAGCAATAATACTAAATCCGACATTTGGTAAAATTCACTGACCCAATCTTGTTTTCCTAAGAAGAGCACATGATCTTCAACGCCTAAACTTTTTGCTTTTTGCTTCATATCCATTAATTCAGGCCCATCGCCTAATAAAAGTAATTTTGATGGTAGTTGAGCATGAATTTTGGTAAACGTTTCTATAATAGTATCTATCCGTTTGACTGCTCTGAAATTTGACACATGAATAATAACTTTTTCATGATCTGCAATACCATAAGCGGATTTCAGTTGATTATCTCTTTTTGTAGGAAACTCCTGTTCACGTACAAAGTTATAGATTGGCACAATGGGTTTATTAGTATTAATAATATCTTGAGTTTGTTTGGCTAAAGATTGACTCACACTCGTTACTAGGTCACTACCTTCTATACCAAACTTGATTGCATTTTTTAACGTATGATCATAGCCAAGTACCGTAATATCAGTACCGTGCAGTGTAGTCATTATTTTAATATCTTTACCTGACATTTGTTTTGCTAAGATACCACATACAGCATGCGGTACTGCATAATGCATATGTAAAATGTCTAAATCATATTCATTAATGACTTCTGCTATTTTCGTACTTAAAGTAATATCATAGGGTGCATATTGAAAAACGGCATATTGATTAACTTCTACTTGATGAAATGTAATGTTTGGTAATGGTTTACGTATTCGAAATGGTATATTTGAAGTAATAAAATGGATATCGTGACCACGTTCAGCTAACATAATACCAAGTTCTGTAGCAATGATGCCTGAGCCTCCCATTGATGGATAACATGTAATTCCAATTTTCATTAGGATGATTCACCCTTTCTATTATTCAAATCTATTTTTATCTCGACCATTATATTTATCTAATGTTTCATTAAAACTTTCAGTCATATCTATATCTAATGAATTAGCAATACATAGCAATACGAATAGGTTGTCACCTAATTCTGCTTTAATTGTATTATCTGCTTCACTATCTTTCTTTTTCTTTTCTCCGTATAGATGATTAATTTCACGAGATAATTCTCCTACTTCTTCAGTTAAACGAGCTAAATTGGCTAATGGAGAAAAATATCCTGTTTTAAATTGACTTATATAGGTATCGACTTCTTGTTGCATCGTGTTCATAGTTTTCATATTAATCGCTCCTTTTAAATCATTTCTTATATAGTATAGACTAAAATATACAGCCATGCATTAATGTTGCAATGTTCTTTATTGTAATTAGTAACTATATAGTAAGAAAGAAAATTGGACATAAGAAAACACCTTTTCTTGACGAAAAGGTGTTTAATATTATTATTAGTCGCTTGAACGTGCAATTAAAATAAATCTAGCAAGTTCTGCTAATGCAACAGCAGTAGATGCTACGTAAGTCATAGCAGCAGCTGTTAATACTTTTTTGGCATGCTTATATTCTTTTTCATTTACAACATCTAATTGTTGAATTTGCTGCATAGCTCGTTTACTAGCGTTAAACTCAACTGGTAACGTAATAATAGAAAAGAGAACTGCGAATGACATTAATGCAATACCTATCCATAATGCTGTTGAACCTAAGGTACTTTGCAGACTTGTCAAAATAATACCTGCAAAAACAGCTAAATACCCTATAGAACTCCCAATATTAGCAAGTGGCACTAAAGCAGTTCTAAATCTTAAGAAGAAATAGCCTTGCGCGTGCTGGATTGCATGTCCAATTTCATGGGCTGCAATTGCAGTTCCTGCAACTGAAGGTCTGCTGAAGTTAGCTGGTGAAAGCACGACGACTTTTTTACGTGGATCATAATGATCAGTTAAAAAGCCTTGTCCTTCTACTACATCAACATCGTAAATACCGTTCGCATGTAATATTTCTAATGCAACTTCCTGACCAGTTTTACCACTTGTAGATCTTACTTGTGAATATTTTTCATAATTTGATTTTACTTTATGCTGTGCCCAAAGTGGTAACACCATCAAAATAACAAAATATATTATCATATAAATAAAAGACAAGAAAATTCACTCCTTTGTTTATCATTTTACTGTGAACGTTAAGAATGGTCAAATGTTTTACATTGCTTCAATCGTATCAAATAGAATAGTAATGGAATTACCGATAACCAAAAAGCAAGATAGGCTACACTTGCTAAATGAGACTCAATAAAATCATAATATGGATACTGCATAAAGACATAGTCAATAATATCATTGTGAAACGCCCAAATCATAGCAACAATAAAACCGACTAGTGTAATTTTAAAACGGCGATAAAATAAGAAAGCTTCTAATGCCATAATACCATGAGACATTATTAACATACATCCGACTATAGTTATATTATCGTATTGAATAAACATAATGATATTCATTATAACAGCCCAAATACCATATTTGATAAGTGTGACAAAGGCTAATGCTTCAATAATAGGTAGATTTTTATCAAATAAATAAGCAATCAATACTATACAAAGAAAAAGTGAAGCGGTAGGACTATCAGGAACAAATATTTTATATTGCCAATCAGTTACACTTAGTTGTCCCCCGTACCATATATATCCATACAAAGTACCTAATATGTTACATAGCAATATTAACCATAGCATTTTTTTATTGTAAGTAATTAAATTTAATAGTGAATTAATTGGCATCTTATCAATCCCTCATTGTTGAATTATGATTTCTATGTTTGAAAATATTTAAAATTTGAGTTAGTTGGTAAAAAAGATCTTTATCATTCATTTGCAAACTTAAATCAATATTTTCTTGCAAATTGGCTATAATCGTATTTTCTTTATGCTTTGATAAAGGAATTGTATATATATCATTGAAATAGGTAATGTAGTATGGAGATTGTAATAATTGCGCTACCAGTAATTCATCTAAACGACGTTCTCTACGTAATTGCGTACCAAAATCTATTTTAATATCAATTGCAAACGAAGAATTAGCAATGAAATTAAAAATTTCATTGCTATTTTTGTACAATTGGGTATTCGTTTGTAATGTAATGGCGTTTGAATTAGATTGAATGGTAGCTAGTGTTAATGTAACGTGGTTGTTTACGATTGAATCTACAAAATAAATACGTTCTGCTTGTTGTAAAGAGCTTTTAAGATAATTTAAAGTCCAGACACTGATTCTTGATTTAAACTCATATTGAAATAGTAAATATTCAATAAAGTCTATTTTCAATTGATTTAAATTGTCTGTCATTTTAATCACCTCATTTATTGAATTCTGTCTAATTCATCCTGCCACGTATCATTACTTGGCTCTAATTCAACTAACTGTAATAGTAATTGTTTCGCAGTAGTTATATCGCCGATTTCAATTAAATAAAAATAATAGTCACTTAAAAAGTCTACTTGTGTTTTTAAAGTTGGATATGCTAATGCAAAGAAATGTTGAGCTTCTTTATCTCGTTCTTCTTTACCTAACGCATGTGCAAGATGCCACATAAATACTGGGCCCATATCTTCCTCATCGACGTATTGTATCAACCCAATAAGGGATTCGTAATCTTCTTCGTTGCGATATAAGTCGCTTAAAATTAACAATGGTTCTTGGTAGGCATTATCTACATCTAATGCTTGTAGTAATAATTCAACGCCTTCATTTGCATCTCCGTGTTCAAGCGCAATTGTACCTGTTGAAACCATCAGTTCTTTATAAAATTGACTTAATCGTAACCCTTCTTTACCAATTTCAATGGCATCTGGATAATTTTTTTCTTGTTCATATAATTGTTGTAAGTAAAAGTAGCCTTGTAAATAATCAGGGTCTTTAGAAAGTAATGATTGTACCAATTTTATAGCTTCTTGAGTTAAATCATTTTTTTCATAAGCAATCGCTTTTTTAAAGAAGTCTTCAGAATTCATTTCGTCTTCATTCATTTCATCAAACATTTTGATGGCGTCGCTGTAGTTTCCACTTTGTAAACTACAGTCAGCTAAGCGTGAAAATAAATTAACACCATTAATTTCGTATTCACCAGTTTCAAGAACTGTTTCATATTCTGCTGTAGCACGTAAGTATTGGCCATCAAAATAAAGAAGTTCTGCTAAAGCAAAATGGATAATAGGATCATTAGGCTCTAAATCAATCGCTTCTGTTAGTTTATCTATCGCAACCTCTAACATGTTTAGTTGTTGATATAAATCCGCTTCTAACATTAAGCGTTCAGTAGATACACCTACTTCACTTAAATATTCAAGCGCTTCGTCAGTTTGGTTTTCTGCGATTAAACAATCAATTAAATAAATTAGTAATTCACTTTCATCAGGGTATTTATGATACAAAGTACGAAAGACTTCAACGGCTTGTGGTGTTAAACCAAAATTGAATAAAGTTTCGCCTAAGATGAATAATGCATCGTCATTTGGTGAACTTAGTGCATCATTCACACGTGTTTCTAAATTGTCTAATTTTTGTAAGTTGATATCATCAATAAGCTTATAGATATCTTGCATCTTAATTATCCCTCGTTTTCTAATTGTTTTAACTTCGGCAAGAATCCTGGGAAAGAAACATTAACTGCATCAAATTGATTTATTGGCAATGTTTCAGTTGTAAGTAATGACGCAATAGCCAACATCATACCTATTCGGTGATCGGTAAAACTATCGACTGTTGTTGTTTGTTCTAACTGAGATGGATGTATAATCATACCATCATTTGTAGGTTGTAACATGAAACCTAACAAGTTTAACATATTTGCTGTTGTGTCGATACGATTGGTTTCTTTGACTTTTAACTCTTCGGCATCTTTAATCACACTTGAACTGTTAGCTTGTGTACATAATAAAGCAATGATTGGCATTTCATCAATAGCTTTAGGTACTAAATCACCTTCGATATGCACACCTTTCAAGTTAGGTGTATATTGTACTCGAATTGATGCAGTTGGTTCTGCCCCATCAGTTTTGTTAAACAAAGTAATGTTGCCTTCCATTTTTTGTACGATATCAATGATACCTGAACGAGTATCGTTTATGCCAACATTATGAATTGTAATATCACTGCCTGGGGTAATTAATCCTGCAACTATAAAGTAAGCTGCTGAAGAAATATCTCCTGGTACATGGAAATCTGCAGGCTGTATATGATCAATAGCATGAGGTTTGATATTGATTGTAGTCCCTTGTGAGTCAATAGGAATTCCAAAATGGTGGAACATTGTTTCGGTATGGTTACGTGAAATATCGATTTCATTTATCGTTGTTTCACTGTCTGCAAACAAACTTGCAAATAAAATAGCACTTTTTACTTGAGCACTTGCTACTTCCATTTGGAAATCAATACCAGTTATTGTTGCAGGCTTGATAATTAAAGGCGTGTAATTATCGTTAATACCTGAAATATTTGCTCCCATCATTTTTAATGGTTTCATGATACGATCCATTGGTCTCTTACCTATAGATGTGTCACCTGAAATTACAGTTTCTATACCTAATCCACACAACAAACCTGCCACCAATCTTGTCGTTGTTCCAGAATTACCTGTATATAAGACTTGGTGTGGTGTGACAAAATGTTTATAACCTGGAGAATTTATCGTTATGACTTCTGCACTAACAGTAATATCAACACCTAAGCGACGGAATATTTCAACTGTTCGTAAGCAGTCTTCACCCAATAAAGGTTTATAGATGCGTGAAGTTCCACTTGCTAGAGAACCTAAGATGATACCGCGATGTGTCATGGATTTGTCACCTGGCACTTCAATTTCGCCTATTAAAGGGCCATTGACATCAATTATTTCTTTATTACTCAAATGGGTCACCTACTTTTTAAAATATGTTTGTAATTCGTGAAATGCTTGTTTGAGAACGGTTTTGTCTACGTGTTGAACAATTGGTTGTCCATAGTTTTGTAATAAAACCATTTGTACTCCGGCATCGTCATTTTTTTTATCACTTAACATCAATTGATATAGTGAGTCAAAATCAAAGTCATTTATTAATGTTAAAGGATAATCTAAAATATGAAGATAATTAATAAACCGTTGAATATCAAAAGTTGTATTCAAATTAATATTAGATACTATAAATTGATATATTAAGCCAATCATAATAGCGTGACCGTGTGGAATTTTGAATTTATATTCTACTGCATGACCAAAAGTATGACCTAAATTTAAATGTTTACGGACATTATTTTCTTTCTCATCTTGAATAATGATATTTAATTTTGTATTAATTCCATTGTAAATATAAGTTTCGATATCTACTAAGTCACTTAAACGTTGTCTTGAGTTGTACTGCTGTTCTATAGTTTGGACAGCATGACTATCATTTAAAAGCGCATGTTTATAAACTTCAGCATAACCACTAATAATTTCACTATACGGTAATGTTGATAAAAAGTTTAAGTCATAGATAACAGCTTTAGGTCTGTAGAAAGCACCTATTAAATTTTTACCATGTTTAGAATTAATTCCTACTTTTCCACCGACACTTGAATCATGCGCTAGAATTGTAGTTGGGATTTGTATGAAATCCACGCCACGCAATAATGTAGCAGCTAGAAAACCTGTGAAATCACCTGTTGCACCACCACCTACTGCAAGTAAACAAGTATTACGTGTTAGATTTTTACTTAGTAATTCCTCTATTATTTCATTATAATATGCTAATGTTTTCGTAGCTTCCCCTGAAGGTATAACAAGTTTATGCGCGTCATATTCAGAGGTAATGAAATCCAAAGTCTCGCCCCATTGTTCTTCTACTTTAGCATCAACTACGAGCACAATATCTTTGTAGGATTGCACAAATGGATGTAATTGCTGTATAGCATTATGCTCAACAATTATTGGATAATTATTGGATTGATATGTTGTTTCTAATTTCATAGTCTCACCTATCTTATAAATCGATATTTGAAAATTAAATTGCGTGTTAAATATTTGGTGATTAATATTCGATATTTAAAGCGCGACGTTCTTCAACTTGTGCTTGTAATTGCTCAATGTGATTAGATTGGAATTCCTCTAATAGTGCTTTTGCAACTTCAAAAGCAACAACATTTTCAACCACTACACTTGCTGCTGGTACAGCTGAACTGTCTGAACGTTCGATAGAAGCTTTGAAAGACTCTTTAGTATTAATATCTACTGAGTTTAAAGGTTTGTATAACGTAGGAATAGGTTTCATTACACCGTTAACGATAATAGGCATTCCGTTAGACATGCCCCCTTCTAATCCACCTAAATGATTAGAGCCTCTGTGGTATCCATTTGTTTCATCATATAATATCTCATCTTGAATTTGACTGCCTGGTTTTTCAGCAGCATCAAAACCTTCGCCAAAACTTACACCTTTAAATGCATTGATACTCACGACGCCTTGGGCAATTTTGCCATCTAATTTACGATCATAGTGTACATAGCTTCCAATACCAACAGGTAATCCATCTACAATAACTTGTACTACACCACCTAAGGTATCCCCTGCTTTTTTCGCTTCATCAATTTTATCTCTCATAGACTGAGCAATACTTTCATCGATTACACGTACATCATTTTTATCAACGTTAGATTTAATTGTTTCTAAGTCATAAAGACCTTGGTCTTTAACGCCACCAATTTCAACTACACGACTATAGAAATCAATATTTAATTGTTTTAAAAGAATTTTAGAAACTGCACCTACAGCTACTCGTGCTGCAGTTTCTCGTGCAGAAGAACGTTCTAACACATTACGTAAATCGCGGTGGTTATACTTCATACCTCCTACTAAATCAGCGTGCCCCGGACGAGGTTTAGTGATAACACGTTTCATATTTTCTTGCTGTTCTTCGCTTATTGGATCTGCACCCATGATATTTTTCCAATGTGTAAAATCGTCGTTTTTGACGATTAGAGTGATAGGGCTCCCTAATGTATAACCATTACGAACACCAGAAACGATTTCAACCGTATCTTTTTCAATTTGCATTCTACGTCCTCTACCATAACCACCTTGGCGTTTAAACATTTGTTCGTTTATATCTTCAACATTAATTGTTAAATTAGCAGGTACTCCTTCAATAATCACCGTTAATTGTGGGCCATGTGATTCGCCTGATGTTAAATATCTCATATATGCACACTCCGTTCTTTAATACTTTAAATTAATGATATGTTTTCTATCTTACCATATTCAGATAATCATATTAACAGAAAATTTAATAAATAATTAGCTCGATATGATTATTTTAGTTCCAGTGTAACATTGAAAGCTATAAAACGGATATGATATTACTGTTTTAGGCATAAAAAATAAAGGCGAGAATACTGAATTGTATTCCTGCCTTTATACTAATTATTTATATTATTCATAAATCCACGGTTCACGTGTTTGTTGATAATCTGTCAACTCGTCTTCATTGAACCATAAACTAATTTCTCTTTTAGCAGACTCAACTGAGTCAGAACCATGGATAATATTTCTACCTACTGTTAAGCCTAAATCTCCTCTAATTGTTCCAAGTGCCGCTTCAGTTGGGTTTGTAGTACCAATGATATGTCGTGATACACTTACAACATCTTCACCTTCAACAACCATCGCAAATACTGGCGCAGATGTAATAAACGATACTAAACTCCCATAAAATGGTTTATCAACATGTTCAGAGTAATGTGTTTCGGCTAAAGATTTTGGTACTGACATTAACTTAGCCCCTACTAATTTAAGTCCTTTATTTTCAAGGCGAGTAATAATCTCACCAATTAAATTACGTTGTACCGCGTCCGGTTTAATCATTAAGAATGTTCTTTCCATTGTGCGTAAATCCCCCTGTGTTATGTATCACGCTGAATAATTGTTAAATTAACCGCATGAATTATGTTATACGATATATAATCAGCATAACACTATAATAACAGGATGTAAAAGCGCTTTCAATGTTTTTACATAACTTACATACTTCTTTTACTCATTTTTTGTATCAATTTTTTAAATAAACTTTTAGCTTCTTTATTTTGTAAGGACTCAATAAGTGTTAGTGCTTTATTTAAGTATTGATCACTAATGTTTTGAGCCACTTTAATACTGTCAGAGTGTCTTATAATTGAGACACATTCGTCAAAAGCTATTCTTGGACTATCACTATGTAACGCTTCAATTTTTGCTTTAAACATTGGGTTACTGCGCATCTCAAGTAAAACTGGTAATGTGAGATGGCCATTCATCAAATCACTACCTACTGGTTTTCCTAATTGTTTTTCTGTACTAGTAAAATCTAATATGTCGTCTACAATTTGGAAACTCATACCAATATAATGACCAATCATCTTTAATTTACGCACAGTTTCTTCGTCTGCTCCAGAAGAAATGGCACCGACTTCAGTTGATAATTGAATCAAAAGAGCTGTTTTTCTATTGATACGGCGTAAATAGTTAGTTATGGATTGTTTCGCATTAAATTGATCTCGAAATTGAAAGAGTTCCCCTTTACAAACATCTATAATCGCATTAGAGATAACAGCGTGTACATGATTATCAGGAATATACGAAATATAATCCAAAGCAAGTGCTAACAAAAAATTCCCGGTTAAAATTGCTGTGTTTTGGTCCCATTTTTTAGAAATTGTAGGTCTGCCGCGTCGTTTATCACTTTTATCAATTACATCATCATGGACTAGTGTTGCCATGTGAATAAGTTCCAACGCTACTGCAACTCTGTAGGTGTACTCAGTTCTATCTTCACCAAACTGGCTACTTAAGATAACAAATGCAGGTCTAACACGTTTACCCCCAGAAGACAATAAATGGAAAGCAGCATTTTCGAGTACTTTGTCTTTACTAGTGATTGCTAGTTGTAATCGTTGTTCAATTTTCTTTATTTCACTGTTCATATTTAACTTTGCCACGCTAATCACCTTTGGTTGTTTCGTATTATTTATAGCCAAGGTGCATTGCAGCAACGCCACCTGTATAGCTACGTACTTTCATATTGCTGAAACCAGCTTGATTAAATAAACGACGTAATTTCTCTTTGTCTGGGAAATTAAATGTAGATTGTTGTAACCATTCGTATTCATCTTTAGATTTTGCAAAAATTTTACCAAAAATTGGCATTACAAATTTGAAATACATTTTATAAAATTGTTTGAACACAGGTAACGTCGGCTGACTTGTTTCTAAACAAACCACCATACCTCCAGGTTTTAGTACTCGATTCAATTCTTTTAATGTAGCCAAATAATCTGGAACGTTTCTTAAGCCAAAGCCAATAGTTACGTAATCAAATGAATTTGTATCAAACGGTAAGTCCATAGCATCTCCATGAATAAGTGTGATGTTATCTATATCTTTTGTTTTTTCTTCGCCCACTGCGAGCATATTTTCACTAAAATCGACGCCATAAACTTCACCAGTAGTGCCGACTGCTTTGCTTAAAGCAATTGTCCAATCAGCTGTGCCACAGCAAACATCTAATGCTTTTGCTCCTTTAGTTACAGCCATTTCTTTCATCGTATGTTTACGCCATAAAACATGTTGCTCAAAACTTATGATATTGTTTAAACGATCATACTTATTTGATATATTTTGGAATACTGTATGTACTTGTTCTTTTTTAGCATTGTTTTCAGTCATTTTAAATTACCTCTTTTATGAATATAATTTTGTTTTATATTCTTGAAAAATGTATTTTGTTCCTCTTTCGAATATTGTCTTAAATAGAATGATAAATGTGCATCATCATGATTGAACATTTTTGCTTGAATATCAATCGTATTAACATCAGCAATATAATGTTGAATGGTCACAATAGGAAACAGACATTCAATGGTCAATATAGTTTTTTCTATTTGCTGTTTATCTATTTGGTTATGGTGAATAGAAGATTTCAATTCATTTACTTCAACGATTGCTTGGCTAATTTTTGCTTGATAACTAGGGTTGTTTAGTTCAGCTAAAATCGTGTAAAAATGTGCGCTCAACAAATCACCAATTAATATGGATTGTTTAGAAAGATGATCACCTGGAACGGCATCTAAATGACACATTGCTGTGTCAATAGTGAGGCAAGCTAGTTTCGCTTTTTCAGGTATGTCATATGAATCAAGTACGTCACTTAATGCGCGATTAATATGTATAGGTTGATGTAAAGGTACATCAGCAAGTCTTTGTGTAATTTGTTTTTTTAATATAGTATATGTTGATTCCATGTTCACACCTCACGTTATAATCAATATACATAGTAACATTATATGATAGAAATTAAAATCAAGGATGACTAAAATATTTAAGAAAACTTTTTATTCTATATGGTCAGCCTAACTATTATAACATTAAACAAAAAGTTGGTTGCCCAATATGCACTTTCTAACTTATCAATGTTAACAACTTATATATATTTAGACAAAAATAACGTTTTATTTATTGATTTTATATTATATGTATTAATTTATGTAAAAAGAAAAAGCCCCTTTATTAAAGGGCTTTGATGTAAAGTAAAGAATTATTTTACTGCGTCTTTTAAAGCTTTACCAGCTTTGAATGCTGGAACTTTGCTTGCAGGGATATCAATTTCTTTACCAGTTTGAGGGTTACGTCCTTTACGTGCAGCACGTTCACGTACCTCAAAGTTACCGAATCCAATTAATTGTACTTTTTCACCTTTAGAAAGTGATGATTGAATTGATTCGAATACTGCATCCACAGCTAAACCTGCTTCTTTTTTAGTTAAATCAGCTTGTTCTGCAACAGCGTTGATTAAATCAGTTTTGTTCATTACGAATTCACCTCCCCTAGGGTTAATAATGATATCTTAATATCATTATGCTATGACTTTAACACAACAAATATTGCTACTGCAATGATTTATATACGAAAAAGCTTGAATTAAAGGGATTTTTATTTAAAAAAGTAATCTATTGTCTTAATAGTGTAAAATTACTTCGTTATTCGGCTTTTTTTCCACGCTCCATTAAGTACTTAACACTTTCTTCAACAGGTGTATTTTCAAACAACACATTGTATAAAGCTTCGGTAATAGGCATGTCGACATTATACTTTTTAGATAATTGATAAACAGATTTTGTTGTATAGACACCTTCTACTACCATATTCATTTCATCAAGTGCTGTATCTAAAGATTTACCTTCGCCTAGTTTATAACCTAAAGTATAGTTTCTTGAATGGGTAGATGTACATGTAACTATTAAATCACCAATGCCACCTAAACCTAAAAAAGTCATTGGGTCTGCACCTAATGTTTCGCCTAATCGACTAATTTCTGCGAGACCACGAGTCATAAGAGCTGCTTTGGCATTGTCACCAAAGCCCATACCTGCTATTACGCCACTGGCAACAGCAATGACATTTTTTAAGGCGCCACCGAGTTCTACACCGATTAAATCACTATTTGTATACACACGTAAATAATCATTCATAAATAAATCTTGAATTAATTTACTAATAGTTTCACTATTGGAAGAAGCTGCTACTGTAGTTGGTTGTTTGATGACAACTTCTTCGGCATGGCTAGGTCCAGATAAAACGCCAATGCCATCATTATGTTCTGACGAAATTGTATCTTCTATCATTTCTGAAACACGTTTAAAGGTATTGTTTTCAATCCCTTTAGCAACATGGATAAAAATCTTCTTATTAGTGATTAACGCATCGATTTGTCCTAAAACCTCTCTAATTGCTTTAGTAGGTAGGGCAATTAAATATACGTCTGCAAATGTAACTGCTTGCGTTAGATCGTTAGTTGCTTTTATTTGGTGGTTTAATTCTGCATTTTTTAAATATTTGGTATTTACATGTTGCGAATTTATTTGTTCAATTGTTTCATTATTTTTTCCCCACATTAAGACATCATGTCCATTTTCAGCTAAAACGTTAGCTAATGCAGTACCAAAACTTCCAGTTCCATATACGGTAACTTGTACCATAAGTAAATCCCCCCGATTTAATTTCTTTTTCTAGGTAAGATGTGCACTGGTGTGCCCTCAAAACCAAATGCATCACGAATTTGATTTTCTAAATAACGTTTATACGAAAAATGCATTAATTCTACATCGTTAACAAAAATAATAAAAGTTGGCGGCTCTATAGCTACTTGAGTAGCATAAAATACATTTAATCTACGTCCTTTATCGGTTGGAGTAGGATTCATAGAAATTGCATCTGTAACCACTTCATTAAGTGTTGAACTTTTGACACGTTTTTTATGATTTTCACTTGCTTCTTTGATATATGGGAATAACGTTTTTAATCGTTGGCGTTCTTTTGCAGAGACGAACGCGATTTCGGCATAATCTAAGAATTGAAACTCTTTTCGCACTTCATCTTTAAATTTTTTCATTGTATTCGTTTCTTTATCAACAGTGTCCCACTTATTGACAACGATGACAATGGCTTTTCCTTCTTCGTGCGCATAACCTGCGACACGTTTATCTTGTTCTATAATACCTTGCTCAGCATCTATGACTACGAGTACAACATTTGAGCGTTCTATTGCTTTTAAAGCACGTAAGACAGAATATTTTTCTGTGGATTCATAGACTTTTCCTTTTTTACGCATACCAGCAGTATCTATAAGGACAAAATTTTGATCATCATATGAATATTCTGTATCAACCGCATCACGTGTTGTACCAGCAACATTCGACACAATAACACGATCTTCACCTAAAATTGCATTAACTAAACTAGATTTACCGACATTCGGTCTACCAATTATAGAAAGACGAATTGTATCCTCATCATAAGGATCTTCCACATCTTCTTTAAAATGTGTAACAACAGCATCTAATAAATCACCTAATCCTAAGCCATGTGAACCAGAAATTGGATAAGGTTCACCAAAACCTAATGCATAAAAGTCATAAATTTCGTTGCGCATTTCCGGATTATCAACTTTGTTGACTGCTAATACTACTGGTTTTTTGGATTTATATAATAATTGTGCGACTATTTCATCACTTTGTGTTAAACCTTCGCGAATATTCACCATGAAAATAATCACATCTGCTTCATCAATCGCAATTTCTGCTTGTGCTCTAATTTGAGTTTGGAATGGAGCATCTCCAATTTCAATACCACCTGTATCAATGATATTGAAGTCATGAGTTAACCATTCTCCTGTAGAATAAATTCTATCACGAGTAACACCTGGAGTATCTTCGACAATAGATACACGTTCACCCACTACTCTATTAAAAATTGTAGATTTACCGACATTCGGTCTACCGACAATTGCTACTATAGGTTTAGTCATTACCTAACTTCCTCTCTATATTAAATCTCTATAATTCTATCATATGGCATCACTAAAGAAAAAGAAATTTTGAAACAACTTTCCTGAAATTAATTCGGCAGTTTTTTATAAATACCCTTTAACGACGTATATGCTTACATTACTAATATTAATTGTTTTATCAACAAAGTTAATAAATTCTGAAATTATTATAATTTTGAACATAAAATAAATCTTGCCCTTCTGTCAATCAGGACAAGATTTAAGTTTAATATTTAATTGAAAACTTTAAAATTTGAAGTCTTTTAATTTATCTCCAAATACATCTCCTAATGTAGGATTGTCTTCTTCATCGTCACTTGTATCTAAATATGATTTCGTCGTTTCATCATCACTTTCGACAACATCTTCATTTGGTAATGTTGCTTTGATTGATAAAGAGATACGTTCATTTTCGACATCGACACCAAGGACTTTGACACTCACTATGTCACCAGCTTCTAATACTTCGCCTGGAGTACCGATATGTTTGTGACTTATTTCTGAAATGTGAACTAAGCCTTGCACACCAGCTTTAATTTCCACAAAAGCACCAAAACTAGTTAAGCGTACGACTTTACCTTCAATGATATCACCTTCATTGAATTCGCCACGGATAGATTCAAACGGGCTAGGTAAAGTGTCTTTAATAGATAAGGAAATACGTTCACTATCTTTATCTATAGATTTAATTTTAACTTTAACGTCGTCGCCAATAGCAACTACATCTTCAGGTGTTTTAACATGTTCATGTGCTAATTCAGATACGTGAACTAAACCGTCAACACCGCCAATATCAATAAAGGCGCCAAAGTTAGTTAATCGTGCGACTTTACCTTCAATGACATCACCTTCAGTTAGTGATTGGAGAAGTTGATCTTTCTTTTTAGCATTTTCAACTTCTTGTACAGCTTTACGACTAAGAATGACACGATTATTTTCTGGATCTAATTCTTCGACTTTTAATTCTAGAACTTGTCCATCAAAATGAGAGAAATCCTCAATGAAATCAGTTGATATTAATGAAGCAGGAATAAACCCACGTTGTCCAACATCTACTACTAAACCGCCTTTAACTACTTCGGTAACTTTAGCTTCAATAGTTTCATTACTATCTAGTTTTTCTTGTAAATAGTCATAAGATTTCTCTGTTTCTAGTTGTCTTTTAGATAAAATGTAAGCACCTGTTTCGTTTTCGTCGTCTAATTCGACTTTCGTAACATATGCTTCAATTTCATCACCTACGTTTACCGCATCACTTGGATTATCGATATGATGTGTTGATAATTGACTAATTGGGATAATTCCGTTAAATTTACCGCCATTGACATGGACAATCACTTGTTTGTCTTCTAGTGATTGAACTTCACCAGTAATTTTATCTCCCTCTTTAATGTCATTAATCATTGATTCATTAAATTCTTCAGTCATCTTGTCTGCCTCCTTATTACACTACATAATTATAACATCTTACAAAGTAACCAAATTGTCAAGAAATACCACAGCAACCCATGTTTTGTATAAAAACTATGTAAAAGTGAAGCTAGAACTCCACAATTTATCAATTATTTTAGTAGTATATAACAAAACGAATTAAACTATTCTTGCAATTTTTGAAACATATAGTTTCTAAGTACCCTATTTTAATTAAATTATAAACGTAGAATAAGAAAATTTTGAAAAAAAAGACGAAATTCTATAAATCAACTATGAAAATTAATTTAATTGACTTAATTATTTAATATTATTGACCATTTCTAAAATTTCGTTAGTTACTGTTTCAATAGATTTACCTGTAGTATCTAAAGTCAGTGCATCGTCTGCTTTTTTTAATGGTGAAATTTCACGATTCATATCATAATGATCTCGCGCTTCAATTTCTGCTTTTAGTTGTTCGATATTTGATTCGATGCCTCTTAGTTCATTATCTTTTTGTCTACGTTCTGCGCGTTCCTCTACAGAAGCAATCATATAAACTTTTAAATCAGCATTTGGTAAAACGACAGTACCGATATCTCGCCCATCCATGACAATACCTTTGTTATTCGCAAGTTCTTGTTGTTTTTTTACGGCAAAAGTTCTTACAGGCTCTTTTGAAGCAACATATGATACATGATTTGTAACATCATTTTCTCGTAAGAAATCAGTTACATCATTGTCATCAAGTATAATGCGTTGGCCTTTGTCTTCATCATACGTTAAAGACAATGTTGTTGATGCAATAAGCTTGTCAAAATCTTCTGGCTTATTTTGTTGTAAATATTTATATGTTATAGCGCGATACATAGCACCTGTATCTACATAAATCATTGCTAACTTAGCTGCTACTAATTTAGCAATTGTACTTTTACCAGCTGCTGCTGGTCCATCTAATGCAATATTAATTAAATTCATTGTACGAAACCCTTCCTTGTTGTATTATGAATTATATTTTATCATAAATACGTAGTTTATAAATAGGAGGAATGCAGTCATGAAAAAACTTCTTGTCATCCATACAGGCGGTACTATTAGTATGTCGCAAGATGAGTCAAATCAAGTTGTTACCAATGCTAATAATCCAATATCAAATCACGCAGAGGTAATTGAAAAGTATGCAGATGTAACCGAAATAACCCCAATGAATGTACCATCACCACATATACAAATTCATCATATCCAACAATTGAAACAAATAATTGAAGAAGCACACAGTATACATGAATATGATGGTTATGTAATTACTCACGGCACTGATACATTAGAAGAGACTGCCTATTTGCTAGATTTGTCAATGGATATAACACAACCAGTTGTGATTACTGGAGCAATGCGCTCATCAAATGAAATTGGTTCAGACGGTTTATATAATTTTATTTCCGCTATTCGAGTAGCATCTACAGATGAAGCAGCAAATAATGGTGTTATGGTTGTCTTTAATGATGAGATTCATACTGCAAGAAACGTGACAAAGACACACACATCTAATACTAATACGTTCCAAAGTCCTAACCACGGTCCATTAGGTGTTATTACTAAAAATAGTGTTCAGTTTCATCATCGCCCATATGACCATATGATCTTAAATAATATTAATGCTGAACTCAATATTCCTCTAATCAAAGCTTATATGGGAATGAAAAGTGATGTGTTATCATTTTATAGTAATGAGAATGTTGATGGAATTATCATTGAGGCATTAGGACAAGGTAATTTACCTCCTACATGTTTAGAAGGTTTGCAACAATGTTTAGCTAAAAACATTCCAATTGTATTAGTTTCTCGTTCCTTTAATGGTATAGTCGGCCCCATTTATGCATATGAAGGTGGCGGAGCAACATTAGAACAAAAAGGTGTTATTTTCTCAAATGGTCTAAACGGTCCTAAAGCTAGGTTAAAATTATTAGTTGGCTTAAGTAATAATTTGTCTTATGAACAATTAAAGAAATATTTTGAATCACAATTATAATAAAAAAGCTAGTGTCTATATATTATAAGACACTAGCTTTTTTTAAGATTCTAAAGGTGTTTGCTTTTTAGTTAAAATACTTTGAGTAATTATACCGCCGTGGTATTTACCATTTTCAATAAATATTGTATTTGCATCATTTCCTGCTGCAATCACACCGGCGATAAAACAATTGACTACATTTGTTTCAAATGTTTCTTTGTTATATACGGGAGCAGTACCAAACTCATTAGTATTAATATCGATACCAATAGATTGTAAGAAAGTATAATCGGGATGATATCCAATCATTGCAAAGACGTAATCATTTGGAATTTCATATGTGTGACCATCGTTTTCATATTGAACAGATGTTTCTGTAATTTTGGTTACTTGAGCATTAAATACCATATTGATTTTTTCGTTTCTCACTAATGATTCAAAGTTTGGTAATATCCAAGGTTTAATAGCATTAGGATAATCTTGACCTCGATATAAAACGGTAACGTGTGCGCCCGCTTTTTCTAATTCTAAAGCCGCATCAACCGCAGAATTTTTCCCACCAATAATAACCACGTTTTGTCCAAAGTAAGGATGAGCTTCTTTAAAGTAGTGTTTTACTTTAGGCAGTTCTGCACCTTCAACTTCTAACTGGTTATGTTGGCCATAGTAACCTGTTGCGACAGTTAAAAAGCGACACTGATATACATCCTTAGTTGTTGTAATAGTAAAACGATTATTGATTTTTTTAACAGTTAATACTTCTTCAAAAGGATTAATATTAAGTTGATGATGTTTTACTACTTCTCTATAATAAACCAATGCTTGGTTTCTACGTGGTTTACTTTCTTCTACAATAAAAGGAATATCACCAATGCTTAATTTATCACTGGATGAGAAAAATGTTTGATGTGTAGGATAATTATAAATAGCTTCTACAACATTACCTTTCTCTATTACTAATGTTTCGATTCCTTTTTTCTTTTGTTCGATTGCGGCACTTAAACCACATGGGCCACCACCGATAATTATGCTTTCTACAGTTTGCATTATTGTCTGCCTCCTTTAACCACTAATATATTATACCAATAGTATAGAAAAATCCAAATAATCGAAATGAAATTGTGTTGCAAGTCGCTGAATTTTTATAAAACTTATATTAAAATTGCACAAAAAAACCGAGCAATTACTGCTCGGTCTTTCATTTTCATTATTGAGGTATTACTAGACGTTGACCATTATGAATGTCATTGCCTGAGATACCATTAGCTTCTCTAATTTTTTCAACATTTTCTGGTGAGCCTTCACCGTAATATTGAATAGCAATACGATATAAGTTTTGACCATTTACAACATGTGTACGTTGACCTTGTGAATCATTGTTTGTGGCTTGACTACTATCGTCTGTAGAATCGGACGTATTACTGTTTGCTTGATCTGATTGTTGATTATCAGAGCTTTGCTGACTTTGTTGTGATTGACTTTGACTATTTTGATCAGATGAGCTTCCAGCATCACTAGCATTTTCGCCACTAGTGTTAGCAGTACTTTGACCATCTTGGTCTGATGATTGTGAGTTGCTTGAGTCACTTGAATTGCTTGAGTTGTTAGCTGAATCATTAGCATTAGAATCATCAGATGTTGCGTTATCACCATTATTGTTTTCGTCTGATGATTGTTCGTTGTTTGAATCATTGTCATTTTCACTATCTGAAGCTTTGTCTTTATCTTTGCTATTGTCTTTGTCATCAGCATTTTTATCTTTATCGTCTGATTTATTTGCAACTTTATTGTCGTTATCGCTATTACCATCATCATTGTTACCAGTTAAAGCCATTCCTGCAAAAATAGCAATAGCTGCTAAAATTAATATCGCGGCAAGTATAGGCAATAATTTACCAAGTAGTCCTTTTTTCTTCTTGCCGTCGTTATCATGTTGATTATTATCACCGGCTCCGTTGCCACCATTGCCACCGGAGCCATTGCCTCCATTACCACCAGAATGTGAAGCTTTGGAAGCGGCAGTAGCACCACCCGCAGCACCAGCACCTGCAGCGGCTGCACCGGCTTTCTTATCTTTTCCATCTTTTGATTCATTTTTGTTTGATTCTTGTTGTTTGCTGTTATCTTTATCATGTGATTTCGCACCAGCTACACCAGCAGCGCCCGCACCTGCACCTGCAGCGGCTGCAGCACCAGCTTTCTTACCTTTATGATTTTTAGAATCATTATTGGTGTCATTGTCATCATTTTGCTGCTGATCATCTACCTGCTTGTTCTCTTGATCTTGCTGTTTATCACTATCATCATGTGATTGAGCATCATCGTGTTGTCCTTCTTGATTGTTGTCATGATGTTTTTTGGCAGCGTATGCACCTCCGCCAACAGCAGCAGCACTACCTGCAACAGCGGCCCCTTTTTTCTTGTTGTTACTTGATTCATCTTGTGAATCAGGCTCATTGTTTGAGTCCTGTTGCGCATCACGGTCAGTATCATGTTCATCATGTTGACGTTCTACATCTGAATCGTTGTTGTCTGTTGTAGGATGTTGTTCATCATGATCTTCTTGATTCACAGTGTCTTGTTCTGAATTTGGTTGATTTGTAGCAGTACTACGACTACGTTGTCTACGCTGTGAATTTCTTGGTGGAAATTGCTCGTCAGCCTTATCTGTGACTTTTTCCGTTTCATTGTCTACAGAACCTTTCGCTTTATCAGTATCTAGATGTTCTTTCGGGTCAATAGATTGACGATTTTTTTCGAAATCATCTTTAAAATTATTATTAGACAAACCGCTCATCCTTCCTTTTGCTTTTTTTGCATACAAAGCTATACCCTATACAATGGTAGATATGTATAACAATTTAATGAAAATAAAATTATACTTGTTATATGCTTTATTATAGCTTGATTAAAAAAGTGAAGTAAAGCAATTACTCATTTATTTGAACAAACTTTGTAATTTTTCTAAATAATCCATTTTTCGTTTTACTTTTTTTCTATTTAATTGTTTTAGGTCTAATTCTTCACTGTCTATATCGCAACAATAAGTGGGCTTGTTAATAAATGACTCACCAAAAAATTCTAGTAAGTATTTTCTTCGACATTGATCAAGATTTATATAACCAAGCATTCTATAATAGCTTAACTGTTTTCGTCGAAATACTGTGTTAAAGATACGTTTAAGCGTTTGGATTGTATATATTTCATTTAACACTGTTAATATTTCATGCTTATTCATATCAATTAATTCACCAAGTTCAAATGATTGAATATCATTTTCTGATATGGCGTCAGTAAACAACAAGGTTTCTAATAAGAAACTATCGTCTGGTTGATATAAACTAATCGCTTGGCTTAAAGTACCATCTCTACCAGCTCTTCCTATTTCTTGTAAATAGTTTGAGGGGCTCGTTGGTAAATGATAATGAATAATAGTTCTTATGTCTTTTTTATTAATTCCCATACCAAAAGCGCTCGTAGCTACAATAACCGGAATTTCATTGTTAATAAATTGATGTTGAACAGTATGCCTTTCTTGGTAAGACATATCTCCATGATATATTCCAGTTAAAAAGCCATGTTCATATATAGCATGTGCAAGAGTGGCACACATTTTTTTAGAAGATACATAAATAATTGTGGGCCCAGAATTTTCTATAAACGGTAATAGCCATGTTAATTTTTCGTCATCGTTACTAAAATTTTTATGAGACAACATAATATTATTTCGATTCATAGTTGTTTTAATTTGATGGAACTTTGTTTCCAACATATCATTTAAATCATCGATTAAAAAAGGTTGAGCTGTAGCAGTTAACGCTAACAATGTAGCTTGAGGAAAGTATTTTGTTACCTTTCTAATTAATGCATAATGAGGTCGGAAATCATAGCCCCATTCAGATAGACAATGTGCTTCATCTAAGACAATCATGCCGAGATTTATATTCTTTATGAGCTTAATATTAGTACCTTGTAATAAGAATTCGGGACTTAAAAAGATAAAGCGACTAGATGATAACTTGTCGATGTTTTGACGTTTTTCTTCAGCGTCCATCCCAGAATGTACACAACTGACAGATGATTCTCCTTGTGCTTTCATTTGACTCACTTGGTCATCCATTAAGGATATTAAGGGTGAAACGATAAGTGTTGGTTGTCTTTTGATATAAGTTGGCAATTGATAACATAAACTTTTGCCACTTCCTGTTGGTAAAATACCTAATGTAGGTTGATTTTTTAAAACGCTTGTAATGATCTCTTCTTGTCCTTCATTAAAATGATCAAAACCAAACCAAGTTTTTAGTGCCTTATGTAGCATTTAGTTCACCTCTTTGATAACCGACAATCAGTAGTTTAAGTTGGAAATAACTTAAATCAGAAAATCTTGCTTTCATATCTCTCAATCGTTCATTTGAATGCTCAGGATAGTAGTGACTAAAGTCCCCCATCATTTGAGTAGTTACATATGTTTCATAATCAGATAAATAACCTTTGATAAATAATTCAATGAGGTGATCTTCAATTGTATTTATTTTGACGTTTTGCTCTCGTAAAATATCATTTAAAGATTGCTGCGCCAGTATACTGTGCAAAGTTTGTTCAGTTTTATTTAATAAAGGTGGACGCAAAACGAGTTGATGAAGTAATGGATATTTTGAATTATTCTCTAATTGGGTAACCATCTCAACTAAATCATTGTATTCTAACTCCATTAACAGATGTTGTGGGATATTCTCTATTAAACTAACTTGTTGTCGCGTATACATACTTTCATTATAGCCTTGTAAATAATAATGTATGTAAGTTTTACCGTTTGTATCATGAATGGCAGTCAACAATTGTTGTAGTTCGGCTAGAAAATTATCTGTTTCTTGTTGCTTTTTAATAGTATTAAATAGTTTTTTTACCTGTTTTTGAACTTGTAGTTGTTGAGATACTGGTGTGAATTGATAAAATTTGTGTATATCACACGAAATAGTTTGGATAAGTAATTGTAAGGCATTAAAAGTGTTACGCATACTGTCATAGGTATGCTTATTGTTGCACTTTAATGTTAAATTAGTATGATTATCATTAGTTTCCGTTAAAATTCGCTCGAATGAATGATATTTTAAGTTGGGTAAACTATGATAAAATGAAAGTAGATGTTGGCTAGAAGCATCAAAAAAGGTTTGATGAGACTTTTTGCCTGTGATAATATTAAATATGCTTTTTTGAGTTTTGTAATCATGTGCTTGCGAATGCACAAAATTTAATATATTATACATGTTTTACTCCTCTTATTTATTAAACAAAAACATTTGAAAAAATAAATGGGATGATTACAATATTAGGTATGATATTATTGTAGCATTTTTGTCAAAGGAGGCGAAAGAAATGGCTAAATATACGATAGTAGATATGGATACATGTATAGCATGTGGTGCATGTGGCGCCGCTGCCCCTGATATATATGACTACGATGACGAAGGTATAGCATATGTTATACTTGATGACAACCAAGGCACAGCGCAAGTGCCTGAAGAATTATATGAAGATATGGAAGATGCATTGGAAGGTTGTCCAACAGATTCTATTAAAATTGAAGAGGAACCATTTGATGGGGATGCTTTAAAATTTGAATAAGTGCTTGTTGATGACGATTGACAATCACGGTAAGAATTGAGAATGGGACGTAAATCCTTATTCTCAAAATAAGAGGAGGCTGGGACAACATTGATTCGTTCCAGTCTCCTCTTATATTTAAAACCTACGATTTTGACCGTGCATGCTTGCCTAGGGTATGGTTCGAGCCTGTAGTCTCTCACTTATACTATTCCTCCGGGCGTCAGCACATTTCAAAATCACTACCATAAAGTAAAATTTGGTGTTCCTAAATGGTAATATATATACGAAAGAAAATAGTACAGCGAGCTAGAAAATTTCATAAAACTAAAATAAACGTCAATTTCTATATCTTCTTAATAGAAATTGACGTTTATTTTTTAGTCAGAAATATTTATATCCCGTGCACTTTTTATGATTCTATCACTTTACTAAGACGACGATATAATAAGATAAAGATAATTGAAATTACAATACCTTTAATAATATTGAATGGTATAACACCAGAAACAATAATAATTTTCAAATTATGCATAATGTCTGTTAAATTCATTATCATGCCATATAGTGGCAACAATACAAAGTAATTGAGTATACTTAAGACTATCGTCATAGCAATTGTGCCACTGATTAATCCAATAATTAAGGATTTAGTATTATGTTTATTTTTAGCTACAAGATAAGCAACCACTAAAAATGATGTTGCTGCAAAAAAGTTTGCCATAGGACCAATTGGATCCCCAATATTAAATAAGAAATTAAGTAAATTTTTAACAAACTCTACAATGATACCTGCTACAGGTCCAAGTGTGAAAGTTGCTAATAGTGCAGGTACATCACTTATATCTAATGTTAAATACGGTGGCAGAAATGGTATAGGAACTTTTAAAAAAGTTAAAATAAACGCTACCGCACTTAACATACTTATAGTGATAAGCTTTTTTTGATTATTACGCATTATTTAGTTTTCTCCTTCCATTCATCTTACTTCGAATAGGAGGAAAAATGCTAAATAAAATGCCTAAATCCTCCATCTTCTCCCATCCAGACTTTACTGTCGGCTCTAGATTTTCACTAGATCAGCCATATTGTCTAAAAACAACAATATGGGTCGCAGGCTTTGATTACTGCCGGTTGGGATTTGCACCCTACCCCGAAGATGAATATACAAATTTTATAGATATATCATAGCTTATTACTCGGTTAAAAACAATACTATTGCTCAAGATAGATTAATAATTAATTATGCTTTAGGTAATTTAATGATAAACGTTGTTCCAACGCCTAGTTCGCTTTTTACTGATATGTTACCACCATGTTCTTCGATAATCATTTTACAAATAAATAAGCCTAAACCAGTACCTTGTTTACCACGCTTTCTAGATGTATCAACTTTATAAAATCGATCGAATACTTGGTCTAAATGTTCAGGTGCGATACCTGTACCTGAATCATTGATATATAAGATATCTTCAGTGTCAGTTTCGCCATAATTAATAGTAATAACATCACCTGGTTCAGTGTAACGAGTAGCATTGTCAATTAAGTTTGTCAGTACTTGTTCAATTCGATCTAAATCAAATAACCAATATTGACCACCAGTGTTAGCATTTAAATACATTTCTAATTGTAAATCAATTGCTTGTTGTTTATATTTTTGTTGCATTTTTTCTAATAACTCATCTATAGAATGTAGCTCTTTTTCGACTGTTAAACCTTCTGCATCCATACGTGCAACATTTAACAACTCATTGACTAATCTGTTTAAACGATTAGTTTCATCCAATACAATAGATAATGATTCTTTAATTTCTTCAGGTTCAGTTACGATACCGTCGACTATGGACTCAGTATAACCTTGAAGCAGTGAGATTGGTGTTCGTAATTCGTGCGATACATTAGCGATAAAATCTTTTTTCATTTGATCTAAATTATGCTCATTAGTCATATCACGAATAATAGCAACGATACCACTGCGACCATCAGGTTGAATTTGTTCAATATAACTCATTATTATAACAAAATAACGGGTGTTAATTTCATATTCTTCAAATTGTGTCGTTTTATTTCTTAATGTTCGCTCATTTTGTTGATCTAGTTTTTCTGAGCTGTATTCATCCATAGAGTGAATAATATCTCGAGCCATTTCATTAGACAGAATAACTTCTCGTTTATCATTAAAACCTAAAACACCCTCAACCATAGAGTTAATGAGACTATCTCTAATATTTTTGGAAGATGATAAAGCCTCGATATGTTGTCGAATTTCAGAGCTCATTGTGTTAAATGCGCGTGATAGCTCGCCTATTTCATCTTTGGAATTTACTGGAGGCGTTTGGGTATACTCGCCTTGTGATACTTTAAGTGCTTGTGTTTGTAACTGTCTTAATGGCTCAGTGATTCTTGAAGATAAAAAGAACGCAAAGACAGTAGTAATAGCAAGAAAAATAACAGCAATAATAAGAATAATGACAGTAATAGCATTATTTGTTTCTTCTATACTTTTTAAGTCTTGATAGATGAATACACCGCTATATTTACTGTCCGACTGGCCATTAATATGCTGAGTTGGATAGCCAATAAGCACATAAGTACGTTGTTTTCCATTAACGGTAATATTAATATGTTCAGATTTTTGTTTACCGTTATCAAATACTTGTTGATAGTCCTTGTCTGTTTGTATAATTTCATACATTTGTTTTTTGATTTGATTTTTATTGGATTGTGCTTTGTCTTTATCAGGCATAATGATTAAGCCCACTGGTCCTTCAATTAACTTGCGACTATGTTCAATAGCAATGTCTTTATTATCGGAATCTGCGACAAGTTGGCTAATTTGTTTAGCGTCCTCAAGCAAAGAGTTTTCAGTTTCTTGTGTGAAGTATGATTGAATAAAAGTGATGAGAGCGGCACTTAATAAAATTAAAACTGTCGTTACTATAAAGATAATAGTTAACCACAGTTTTATGACAACATTATTCAGTCGATTCATTGTCTGTTTGTACCTCAAATTTATAGCCTACACCCCACACAGTTTGAATCATATGAGCCGCATCGTTAGAGACACGATTCAATTTCTCTCTAAGACGTTTGACATGTGTATCTACAGTTCGTAAATCTCCATAAAATTCATAATGCCAAACTTCTTTTAATAGTTGTTCACGATCAAAAACTTTATTTGGAGTTTTTGCGAGAAAGATTAATAATTCATACTCTTTAGGTGTTAAATTCACTTCTTTGTCATCAGCTAAAACACGATGTGCATCATTATCTATCACCAGATGATCAAATTCAATCAAATCCTTAGCATGTGGTTCACTTTGTTCTGTGTGTGCTACTTGAGTACGTCTCAGCAATGCTTTGACACGTAATACAACTTCGCGAGGTGAAAATGGTTTAACAATGTAATCATCTGCACCAGATTCAAAGCCTTCAACACGATTCGTTTCTTCGCCTTTAGCAGTGAGCATTATAATAGGTGTTTCCTTATATTCTCTTAGTCGAGAAGCGACAGTTATACCATCCATTTCTGGCAACATTAAATCTAATAGGATACAAGCATAGTCATGGTGAATAGCCATTTCCAATGCTTCTTTACCATCTTTCGCTTCATGAATTTCAAAAGACTCTCTTTCTAAGTATAATTTTAATAATCTTCTGATTCTATCCTCATCATCTACGACGAGTATTTCGTTTGGCATGTTTAATACCTCCCACACATGATTACTTTATAATTTAATTGTATTATATCACAGTAATTAACGAAAAACTTCACAAACAGAACAAGTTTGTGAAGTTTTTCTCAAAGATTTAGCTAATGTCATAGATTAGTCACATTAATTAGCCGTTTTCTGCCATGTGACGTATAGTTTTAACTTCATGAGGTGTCATGACACGACCTTCACCTGCATTTAAGCCTTTCAAATTGAGCGGTCCAAATTCAATTCTTTGTAGTTTGCTTATTGTATGACCAAAGTGTTCAAACATACGTCTTACTTGACGATTTCTACCTTCTGCAATAGTAATTTCTACTAATGTTGTATTCTTTTCTTTGTCTTGATTTTTAACTTTAACGATTGCCGGTTGAGTTAAACCATCTTCAAGCATAATACCTTTTTCTAATGCTTTTACTTCTTCACGCATTAAGTAGCCTTTAAGTTTAGCAACATATTTTTTTTGAATTTTGTATCTAGGATGCGTCATCAAATTGGTAAATTCACCATCATTTGTCAGTAATAATAGCCCTGAAGTATCATAGTCTAATCGGCCTACTGGATAAATACGCGTATCAAGTTCTTTGAAATAATCAGTAACAACTGTACGGCCTTTATCATCAGAGACGCTTGTTATGACTTGTGATGGTTTATAAAATAAAATATAAAGCTTGTCTTCTTGCTCTAATTTAATACCTTCTACTTCTATGACGTCAGATGGTTTTACTTTTGTTCCTAACTCATCAGTTACTGTTCCATTAACTTTAACTTTGCCTTCAACTATTAATGTTTCTGCTTTACGGCGTGATGTATAACCACTATTTGCAATACGTTTTTGTAATCTTTCTAACTCTTTACTCATTATATTCTCCTTTTTGGTTAACTAAATTACTGAAAAATTCTTCTATTTCTTCGTCTTCTTCATCTGTTGTAGGTAAAGCTTCTAAACTTTCTAAACCAAAGACATTTAAAAATAAATCTGTAGTATAGAGTTGTTGGCTACGTGAATTATCTTCGTCTTTTGCCTCGATGATTCCTCTTGCAATGAGTGTTTTAACTGCACCATCAGAGTTAATACCTCTAATCATTTCAATGTCTCCACGTGTAAGGGGTTGGTTGTAAGCTATAATAGACAACACTTCCATAGCAGCTTGTGATAATTTCATATTTGATTTTTGTTCGATTAGTTTTTCGATATAATGCGCAGCAGCTTTTTGTGTTGTTAAGACATATGTCGTCCCAAATTTTTGAATCATCAGACCTTCTGACTCATAATTATTGATTAACGTTGTTAATTGATCTTCTGTAATTTCCAAAATTTCAATTAGTTGTTTAGTCTCGAGGCCTTCATCACCAGCTGTATATAACAGGGCTTCTAAGATGCCTTTATCCGTTAATGCCATAGTTTACTCCCCTTATAATGTGAATATCTTCAAAACTTTTTGTTTGTTCTATATTTATAATTCCCGATTTTGACATTTCCAATATTGCTAAAAAGTGTGTAACGACCATTTCTACGGGTTCGGTAAAATTAAATAAGCTAAAAAAATTGAATGACTGTTCTTGTTGCAATCTTGATTGTACTTGCGTTGTTGCTTGTTGAATTGTGAAAGTTTCTTTATGTATGTCTACAGTCTTAGGTGTTTGAAAAGCGATTCTATTTTTTACTTTTTGATATGCAATAATAAGTTCTGTTAAATCAATAGTTTGATTGCTATCCCACGTTTCATTGCGCTCTAAATGAGATAAATCAGTTGGATGTTTTGAAAAATAGCAAGTACGTTCTGCCTTTTTAGAGTTTAACAGTTCTGTATACTCTTTATAATTTTGGTATTCAATCAAACGTCCAACTAAATCTTCACGGGGATCATCTTCTAATTCAATTTCTGTTTCAGTTTGTGGTAATAATAATTTACTTTTAATCATTAATAATTCGGAGGCCATAACGAGATATTCACTTGCAACATTGATTTCTAATTGGTTCATTGCATGAATATATTGCATATATTGCTCTGTTAAAGACTTCATAGGAATATCATAAATATCTATTTCAAATTTTTGGATAAGATGTAATAACAAATCTAAAGGTCCGTTAAAAGCATCTAATTTCACTTCATACATTTTTATCTACCTCATATTGCAAGTTATGTGCGTAATTCACTAAAATATTATACCATGTTTACGAAGAACATTAAATTTTGGAGCGATATAAAATGAAAGAAGCATTGAAATTATTTTATTTTCAATTTCATACTGAACAACATTATTTTTTATGTCATGATATTTTAGAAGAAGCGTGGAAAGAAAATCCCCATTTTAATAAAAATGATGCAATTGTTAGTTTAATATTATTTTCTACAGGTTGTTATCATTATCGTAGAGGCAATTTAATAGGAGCAAAACGATCATTTATAAAGGCATTGTCCGTAATAAATGCAGTTAACATTAAACCAGATTTAGGCTTAGATATAACTACCTATAAATCATTAGTTCAAAATATGATAGATAACGTGGGTCAAGAGCAGCCTTTTGCGCCTGTCCATTTACCCCTTAACACTGCGTTTGAGCAACAGATAATCCAACAATTTCCCAATTATATAGTGACACCGTATGTAATTGATGACGACTATATTGTTCATCATCATATAAAACGTGATCGTTCAGAAGTAATTGCTGCTAGAAAGCAAGCTTTGCAACAACGAAAATTACACGGTTTCAATTAAAAATCCACAAGCGCTGTTTTCAGTGCTTGTGGATTTTTAATTGTTATGCTCTTGGATGAAATTCATTATACATTTTACGAATTTGTGATTTTGACACGTGCGTATATAATTGTGTGGTTGATATATCCGAGTGCCCTAACATTTCTTGTACGGCACGTAAATCAGCACCATTTTCTAAAAGATGCGTTGCAAATGAATGGCGCATCGTATGAGGAGTTAAAGTTTTATTAATATTAGCTTTGATGCCGTTTTGTTTTATCATTTTCCATATACCTTGGCGTGACAAAGGCTTGCCATGTAAATTCAGAAACAAAGCGTTAGTTACAGTTGTTTTTAACAATTGTGGTCTAACTGTTTCAAGATATGTAGATAAGTAGCCAATTACTGTATCTCCTAAAGGGACAATACGTTCTTTGCCTCCTTTGCCAAACACTTTGACAAATCCCATAATTAAATTAACATTTTCAACCTCTAAATCAATTAATTCTGTAACTCGCATACCAGTAGCATACAATAATTCCAATATCGTTCGATCTCGATAACCATTATTTTTACTTAAATCAGGAGCATCTAACAATCTTAAAATTTCATCTACTGCAAGTACGTCAGGTAATTTTCGATCATACTTAGGCGTTTCAATAAGAACAGTAGGGTCTTTTGCGGCATATTTCTCTCTTAAAGCAAATTGATGAAAGCTACGTACGGTTGAAATAAATCTTGCTAATGATTTTGTTGATGCACCTTCATCATGCAAAAAACCTAAACATTGTTGTAAAGTTTGACGATCTACAAAGTCTATATGTGTAATTTTATGATCTTGTAGATATGTAATGTATTTATTTAGGTCCCTACGGTAAGCGCCTATAGTATTACTACTTAAGCCCTTCTCTAACTGTATGAATTTCAAGTATTCATCTTTGATTGTTTCCATATTCACACCTCAACATTTAAGTGGTTGTGATTTACTTTTCTTTTGATTGGCAAGTTTCACACACACCGTGAAAAGTTAATCGGTGATCTAAAATTTTAAAGTTAAAATCGTGTTCTACTTTTTCTTCTACTTGTGGCAACAAATCTTCTTCAATTTCTTCAACTTTTCCACATTCCATACAAACTAAATGATGATGAAAATGTTTAGCCCCTTCTTTACGTAAATCAAAACGAGCAACGCCATCGCCAAAATTAATTTTATCTACTACTTTTAATTCGGCTAATAATTCTAATGTTCTATAAACCGTTGCTAAACCTATTTCAGGTGCTTTATCTTTTACTTTTAAATAGACATCTTCAGCACTTAAGTGATCTTTTTCATTTTCAATTAAAACTCTTAAAGTTGCTTCACGTTGTGGAGTTAATTTGTATGATGACTGTTGTAATTGTTGCTTCACGCGATTTAATCGTTCTTCCACGGAAGCCTCACTCCTCTACTAATAATTATAATCATTTTAATTTACATAATGATTCATATATAAAATACCAATAATTGATAAAATGTGCAAGTTTAAATACTTTTTATTTAGAATGATTATAATTAAGTAATAGGTATTGAATGGCTATAATGGTTTTGGCATCTGTAATTTCGCCGTTTTGTAATTTTGTGGTTGCTTCCTCAATTGATAATTCATGTAATTCTACAAACTCATCATCATCTAAATTCATTTCACCAATTCTCAAGTTATCAGCAAAATAAATTGATATTTTCTCATTTGTAAACCCTGGAGAACCATACATTTCTGTGATTAACTGTAAATCGTCAGCAATATAACCAGTTTCTTCTTCTAATTCGCGTTGTGCTGCCGATGTTCTGTCTTCATTTAGTTCTAGTTTACCTGCTGGTATTTCTAATAAAGTATTTTCTATAGGTTTTCTAAATTGCTTCACTAATATGATTTTATTATTAGGTGTTATAGCACATACTGCAACAGCGCCATTGTGTTTAACAAGCTCACGTTTTGACGTTTGTCCGTTGGGTAAAGCTATATCGTGGACTTCTAAATCTATAATCTTGCCATTATATATCGTAGTTTTGGCAATTGTTTTTTCGTTTAGTTCCATCGTAATCACTGTCCTTTTAATTAGTATAAGTTATTGTTAAGATTAATTTATTGATAATTGAGGTGTAGTATAAACACATGGGCATATTTACATTATGTCATATGTTAATTATTCAGTGTTTTGCAACGACTAAATGGCACCTCTTTATCTTATTTAATTAGTGTATCGAAAGGAGTATTAACATGCAAAAGAACATATTAAAAAGTGGCATAGAATTATCAGAAATTGGTTTAGGTTGTATGAGTCTTGGTACAGCATATGATCATGCTGAAAGTATCATTGAACGTGCAATTGAACATGGTATCACTTATTTTGATACAGCTGATATTTATGATAAAGGTGTGAATGAAGAAATCGTAGGTAAAGCACTTAAAAAATACCAAAATAGAGATGATATTGTTGTAGGTACTAAAGTAGGTAATCATTTACAACAAGATGGTTCGACATTTTGGGATCCATCAAAAAAACACATAAAATCTTCTGTAAAAAAGTCGTTACACAGATTAGGATTAGACGAACTACAACTTTATCAATTGCACGGAGGCACAATTGATGATCCGTTAGATGAAACGATAAGTGCATTTGAGGAGTTAAAGCAAGAAGGTATAGTTCAAGCTTATGGTATTTCTTCTATTCGACCAAATGTTATTCGTTATTATTTAGAGCATAGTGACATTGAAACACTCATGTCTCAATTTAATTTAATTGATAACAGACCCGAAGCGCTTGTAGATGAAATACATGCACATAATGTTAAAATTTTAGCACGTGGTCCTGTTTTTAAAGGATTATTAACAGCAAACAGCAATCAAGCGTTGGATAACAAATTTGCTGACGGTATTTTTGACTATAGTTATCAAGAACTTGGAGAAACAATCGCTTCTGTTAAAGAAGTAGAAAATAACCTGACAGCACTAACTTTTAACTATTTACAATCACAAAATGCGTTAGGTTCCATTATTGTAGGTGCAAGTAGCGTTGAGCAATTAGATGAAAATATTGAAAATTATAAAGCTGCTAAAGCCATTGGTGTCGATCAATTAAAAGCAGCACGTGAACGCGTAAAAGATTTAAATTACACACAACACCTACAGTAAAAAGTCATATTTTGAATATCAATCCATTAATATAAAAATATTATTATGGTCACATCGTAAACTATCATTTGTTTAGATGTGACCATTTTTTATTGTTTGTTTTTGAATAATTTAGGTAACAATCGCTCGAACGTACGAGGTGCTAAATTATAAAATTTAAGTAATACATTCATCCAATAAGGTTTATTGATTTCTGTCTTTTTCCAAATGATACCATTAATAATATCTTTTGCTAATGTATCCGCATCAAGCATTATTGATTGATATTTTTGGGCGTATGTTAATGAAGGATCAGCTTTTTGATGAAATGCAGTATCAATCGGACCGGTATTCACAACCATGACATGGTAATTAGGATGCTCGAGACGTAATGCATTGAGTAATTGATTAAAAGCAGCTTTGCTGGCACCATAATGAGCAGCATATGCCTGTGTAATATGACTAGCTTGACTCCCTATACCGACAATTGTAGCTTTTGTAGCTAAATAAGGTTGCAAAACTTTAAATAATAAGTTGAAATGGACTACATTCAAATTATATGTGTCAGTGATTTCTTGGGCACTATGGTCAGATATAGATTTAAAGTAACCCATTCCTGCACTATAAATTAAGCCAGTAATCGTGGTGTTTTGAAAATATTGTTGCAACCCATTAATATCATCCATATTAAGTAAATCACATTCTATAATTTGCAATAAATTGTCTTCGTCTTTATTTTTTAATGCTGTTAATTTTTGTGGTGACCGTACTAAAACAGTTACTCTAACTTTTTGTTGTAGCAGTAACTTTAATAAGGATAACCCTACACCACTCGTAGCACCGGTCAAAACAAAGTGTTGACTACTCATTATAACGCTCCTTTATTTGTAATGATTTAATTATAGGATAAACGACATTGATATGTAAGTATCGACAGAAAATATTAGGAATATTCATTATCTATGTTAGTATAGAAACATCAAAAGATAAGGAAGTGTTGAAACTACATGAAACTAGTATTTTATGGGGCAGGCAATATGGCACATGCTATATTCACCGGCATAGTAAACTCAAATGTTATTGAGTCGAACGACATTTATCTAACGAACAGATCAAATGAAGGTGCACTAAAAGCATATGCAGAAGAATTAGGTGTGAACTATAGTTATGATGACCACGCCCTACTTGCTGATGCCGATTACGTTTTTTTAGGTACAAAACCATATGATTTTGAAAATTTAGCTGAACGCATAAAACCACATATTGCTCAACAAAATAAATTCATCTCAATTATGGCTGGCTTACCGATAAGCTATATCCAAGAATTACTAGATACAAAAAATCCAGTAGCACGAATAATGCCAAATACAAATGCACATGTTGGACATTCGGTGACTGGTATAAGTTTTTCAAACAACTTCGGCCCTTCTTCAAAAGAAGAAGTAGATGAACTAATTAATGCATTTGGCTCTGTTATTGAAGTATCAGAAGATAATTTACACCAAGTAACAGCAATTACAGGAAGCGGCCCAGCATTTTTATATCATGTATTCGAACAATACGTAACTGCAGGTACGCGTTTAGGTTTAGAAAAAGACCAAGTAGAAGAATCAATTAGAAATTTAATTATTGGGACAAGTAAAATGATTGAACGTTCTGAATTGAGCATGGAACAACTGAGAAAAAATATTACTTCTAAAGGCGGTACTACGCAAGCAGGTTTAAATGCCTTATCGGAATATGATATTGAAGGTATTTTTGAAGATTGTCTACGTTCTGCAGTTAATAGAAGTGTAGAATTATCAAATCAAGATGACGAAGTTTAAGGGAGTGGGACAGAAATCTGATTTTGAAAAAATGATTTCGTCGTCCCACCCCGGCAAGGGTGACTAGCGTTGAAATAAGCTTGGTTTAAAGCGCATTTTCAATGCAGTCAGCTACTGCCAATACGAAAAAAGACTAGGACAATCAATATTGTCCCAGCCTCTTCAAACTGTCGATAAAGTTTACAACTTTGTTGGCAGTTTTTTTTGTACACATTCTGTGATCACTGCCTTAGTCTGTAGTCTTCGGCAAGTGCCTTTTCCGCAGGAGTTAGCCAAAGCACTGCTAATTATTAAATTAATAATAATTAGCTATTATTTATTACTTATAGTCGATGTAATGTTAAATTTAGACATTGTGTATGAACTGAGATGAAGTAGCCTTGGACTACTTCATCTATTTATATTTGGTAAGAGTCAAAATCATTAACAAATTGAAAACTTGGTAATGTATCACCTTGCAATAAGTCATTATAAATTGCTTCTACCTCTTCAAGTGTGTATCGATTGCTAATATGTGTTACTAGACTATGTTTAACATTAGCTTTCTGCATTAAAGCAAATACATCTTCAATGTGACTGTGGTGATAATTATTCGCTAAAGTTTTGTCACCTTCTATGTATGTACTTTCATGCACCATAACATCCGCATTCAATGCAATTTGATATTCATTTGCGCAAGGTTTAGTATCTCCAAATATAGCAACTATGGGTCCCGGTGTCGGTGCCCCTTTAAAATCACAAGAATTGTAAATAACGTCTTCAAACTCAAACGTTTCGTGTTCTTTTACTTCTTGGTACTTAGGTCCCGGTTCTAGCCCTATTGATTTTAAAGCTTGGACATCTATCTTACCAGAGGTTTGTGGTGCTTCAATACGGTAACCGAATGAAGTTATACCATGATTTAAAATATCTGCTGTAACTGTAAAACCATTATGCTGATACGCAAAATGATTGTCGAGTTCAATAAATGTCAATGTGTAATTCAATCTTGATTCAGATAAAGCTAATGTTGTTTCGACAAATGATTTTATCCCTTTAGGACCTATAATAGTCAATGGTTTGCCTTCCCCACCTTGGAACGAACGACTTGTTAATAAGCCTGGTAGTCCAAAAATATGATCACCATGCATATGTGTTATGAAAATATGGTCTATTTTGCCTAACTTTATGGAATGGTGTAAGATTTGATGTTGTGTAGCCTCACCAACATCAAATAACCATATATTATTAGAATAAGGTTCTAAATTAAGTGCGATAGATTGTGTATTACGTTCTTTCGTAGGTAAGCCAGCACTTGTGCCGAAAAATGTGATTTCCATGAACGTGCCCCCTCTTCTTGAATACATTTTAGCATATAAAATTAAGAATGTTATAGTAAAGAAAAAATTGATTATAAGCAAAATGGTATGAACTATACGATTAATTAGTCTATAATTAAAGAAGATTTTAAAAAAGAATTGAGGTTTTTATCTTGAGTACTAGAAATAAGAATATACCATGTTTAATAACAATATTCGGAGCAACAGGTGATTTAAGCCACAGAAAACTATTCCCATCGTTATTTCATTTATACCAACAAGAAAATTTAAATGAGCATATTGCGATTATCGGTATAGGTAGAAGAGAGTTAACTAACGATGATTTCCGTAGTCAAGTGAAATCATCAATTCAAGAACACGTTAAAAACACCAAGCATTTAGATAAATTTATGGAACATGTTTTTTATCACAAACATGATGTGAGTGATGAAGCAAGTTATGAATCTCTACTAGAGTACAGTAATAAATTAGATAAAGAATTTAAATTAGAAGGCAATCGTCTATTTTATTTAGCGATGGCTCCAAAATTCTTTGGTGTGATTTCTGATTACTTAAAATCTTCTGGATTAACAAATACAGATGGTTTTAAACGTTTAGTGATTGAAAAACCATTTGGCACAGATTTGGCTTCAGCTGAACAATTAAATGAACAACTTCGACGTTCATTTAAAGAAGAAGAAATATATAGAATTGACCACTATCTTGGTAAAGATATGGTACAAAACATTGAAGTTTTACGTTTCGCAAATGCGATGTTCGAACCATTATGGAATAATAAATACATTTCAAATATACAAGTCACTTCTTCTGAAGTATTAGGCGTCGAAGATCGTGGCGGGTACTATGAATCAAGTGGTGCACTAAAAGATATGGTACAAAATCATATGTTACAAATGGTCGCATTATTAGCTATGGAGGCCCCTATTAGTTTAAACAGTGAAGACATTCGTGCTGAAAAAGTAAAAGCATTAAAATCTTTACGTAAATTAGAACCGGAAGAAGTAAGCCAAAACTTTGTACGTGGTCAATATGATAACGGTGTTATTGATGGACAAGAAGTAAGAAAATATCGTGATGAAGATCGTGTTGCTGAAGATTCAACGACCCCTACTTTTGTCGCTGGTAAATTGACAATTGATAACTTTAGATGGGCTGGTGTACCATTCTATATTCGTACAGGTAAACGTATGAAGAGTAAAACGATTCAAGTAGTTGTTGAATTTAAAGAAGTACCTATGAATTTATACTATGAAACAGATAAAAAATTAGATTCTAATTTATTAGTAATCAATATTCAACCAAATGAAGGCGTATCATTGCATTTAAATGCTAAGAAAAATGTTCAAGGCATTGAGACAGAACCTGTACAATTATCTTATGCTATGAGTGCACAAGATAAAATGAATACAGTTGATGCTTATGAAAACTTATTATTTGATTGTTTAAATGGTGACGCTACTAACTTTACTCATTGGGAAGAATTAAAATCAACTTGGAGATTTGTCGATGCTATTCAAAATGAATGGGATCAAACAGCACCTGAATTCCCTAACTATACTGCTGGTTCTAATGGACCATTGGAAAGTGATTTACTATTAAGTAGAGATGGTTTCCATTGGTGGGATGATATTCATTAATAATTAAAAGCACAAAAAAGCGATAACACAGTGTCTTTTTACACTGATGTTGTCGCTTTTTTCTTTGTTCCTTTTTGTGTTATTATTTTAGTTATTGGAAACACCAACGCTACAAATTTTATAGGGCAAAATGTTACACACCAATATAGGTGTTATTAAGCTTCAAATAAGGTAAACTATACATAAGTAATAATAAGATTTTTTATAAAACGAAAGCAACTTTTGTAACATAGTTTCTGTTGCTTTATGATTTCGGCTTTGTAAGTTTTAGGAGTGAAAGTTTTGGACGTTATCAAGCAAATTCAGCAAGCAATCGTTTATATTGAAGACCATTTGCTAGAACAATTTCATTTGCAAACATTGAGTGATTACGTAGGTCTTTCACCTTATCACTTAGATCAATCATTCAAAATGATTGTTGGTTTATCACCGAGTGAGTATGCACAAGCACGAAAAATGACTGTTGCTGCACAAGAACTTCTTGATGGATCAGGTCGTTTAGTTGATATAGCAAAAAAATATCATTATGCAAATACGAATGATTTTGCATATGATTTTAGTGATTTTCATGGTATTTCACCATTACAAGCAAATGCTAAAAAAGAACGATTAAAAGTACAAAATAGGCAATATTTGAAAGTAACTACCACTGAAAAAGCACCTTATACATTTAGATTGGAAATAACTGCTGGTCTGAATTTGGTAGGTTATGCAAAATTCATTAACTCTGTAGATATTGAAAATCCTTTTAAAGTACCTGACTTTTTAGAAGATTTAGTGATAGAAGGTAAAATAACTGAGTTGCAGCGCTATAATAATATGAGTCCACATGAATTATATGTTATTAGCTGCCCTTTAGAATATGGCGTAGAAATATTTGTAGGTGTGCCGAGTGATCGATACCCTGAGCATTTAGAAAGTCGTTATTTACCAGAACGACAATACGCTAAGTTTAATTTACAAGGTGAAATTGATTATGTAACAAATGAGGCATGGCACTATATCGAAACAAGTTTACAATTATCATTACCTTATGAACATAACAGTTTATATGTAGAAGTGTATCCTTTCGATATTTCCTTTGAGGATAGCTTTACAAAAATACAATTATGGTTACCTGTAAATCAACAAGATATTTGATTAGAGGCTGGGACAATATTGATTCGTCCTAGTTTCTTTTTATATTGACAGTTTTTATGCACGCTTTCAGTGGGCACTGCCTCAGCCTGTAGTCTTCGGCTAGTGCTTTACCCACTGTAGTTGGCATAATCATTGCCAATAGGATATAGATTATATGTATCAGATAATTCGCTAGGTCGACATTATCTCCTACTAAGTAAATATACGAAAAAGCACTACTAATTTGACAAAGCTATATAAATAGAAAATAGACAAATCCTTCGCAAATTAATGCAAAGGATTTGTCTACGTTATGAAGGTTAGGACATCATTGATTTGTTCCAACCTCTTTTTATGTTGGAAGTTAGATGACTGCATTGAAAATGCGCTTCAACCCAAGTTTGTTTCAATACTAGTCATCCTTGCCGGGGTGGGAAGACGAAATC
>NZ_JAESMB010000017.1:0-1278 GCF_017892945.1 Staphylococcus sp. GDX8P114P-2
CCATCAAACGTTGGATTGAACTTTTTGATGCACTGATTTGAGTAATGACATCTTTACAATCTTTTTCTTCTTCCATCATTTTAATAACGCCATTGAGTTGTCCTTGTATTCTATTAATACGATTAATCATTTTTTTATCATAATTCATAGTTATTTCCTCCACTTTTAATTGAATAAAGTCATAATAAACGATAAAAGTAAACATGTCAAATACCCCCTACCGTATTTGACATAATATAAATAATTAGTTAATATACCCGTATAGGTATTTATTAGGAGGTTAATATGAAACAATATAACGAAAATCATATCAATAATTTCAGTAAACAAGAATTAGAAAAATTGGGTGCACAAGGTCAACTGATTGACGTTAGAACACAAGAAGAATATGAGCTTGCACATATAAATGGTGCGATATTACATCCTGTAGATAAGATTGAATCGTTCAATAAAGATAAAAACACAACCTATTTTGTACACTGTAAAAGTGGTACCAGAAGTGCTAAAGCGAGCGAATATTTAGCTAAACAAGGCTACGACATTGTTAATTTAGACGGTGGCTATAAAGCATATGAAGCAAAATACGACGATGATAATACATTCGAAGAAAATACTAATGTAGAAATTAAAGCAGAGCGTAAACAATTTAACTATAGTGGTCTTCAATGTCCAGGTCCAATTGTAAACATCAGTAAAGAAGTGAAAAATATTGAAGTAGGCGAGCAAATCGAAGTTACAGTCACAGATCCTGGATTCCTTAGCGACATTAAAAGCTGGGTCAAACAAACTGGTCATACTTTAGTTAAACTTGATGAAAGTAATAATGGAATTAATGCTATCATTCAAAAAGAAAAACCAAAAGACTTACAAGTGAATCATACTGCTAAAGGTACGACAATTGTACTATTTAGTGGAGAGTTAGATAAAGCAGTGGCAGCAATGATTATTGCAAATGGCGCTAGAGCTGCAGGAAGAGATGTAACTATCTTCTTTACTTTTTGGGGACTTAACGCGTTGAAAAAAGCGCAAACAGTTAACGTTAAAAAGAAAGGTATCGCAAAAATGTTTGATTTGATGTTGCCAAAAACACCTTTGAAAATGCCACTATCTAAAATGAATATGTTCGGTTTAGGTAATATCATGATGCGATACGTAATGAAAAAGAAAAACGTTGATTCATTACCATCACTCATTAATCAAGCGATAGCTCAAGATATTAAATTAATCGCATGTACCATGAGCATGGATGTCATGGGTATTACAAAAGAAGAATTAAGA
>NZ_JAESMB010000017.1:1374-8461 GCF_017892945.1 Staphylococcus sp. GDX8P114P-2
TTTCAAACAATTTTACGATAATCATTTATCTCAAGCATCTTATTTAGTTGGCTGTCAACGTACGGGAGAGGCAATAGTAATTGATCCTGTTCGTGATTTAACAAAATATATGGAAGTTGCAGATAGCGAAGGTTTTAAAATTACACAAGCTGCTGAAACACATATTCACGCTGATTTTGCTTCTGGAATTCGGGATGTGGCAAAACGTTTAAACGCCAATATATATGTATCTGGCGAAGGTGATGATCAATTAAGTTATAAAAATATGCCGGAACATACAAATTTTGTTAAAAATCAAGATATTATTCAAGTAGGTAATATTAAATTAGAAGTCTTGCATACACCTGGTCATACCCCGGAGAGTATCAGTTTCTTACTCACTGATGAAGGTGGCGGCTCAAGTGTTCCAATGGGTTTATTTAGTGGTGACTTTATTTTTGTTGGTGATATCGGTAGACCTGATTTACTAGAAAAATCAGTACAAATGGAAGGTACTACAGAGATTGGTGCAAAACAGATGTACCAATCTATAGAAGGTGTTAAAAATTTACCAGATTATATTCAAATATGGCCTGGACACGGTGCTGGAAGTCCTTGTGGTAAAGCATTAGGTGCCATACCAATGTCTACGCTAGGTTACGAAAAAATTAATAACTGGGCATTTAATGTAACAGATGAATCTAAATTTGTTGAAACATTAACATCAAATCAACCAGCGCCACCCCATCACTTTGCACAGATGAAAAAAATTAATCAGTTTGGTATGAAAATGTATCAACCATACAACGTTTATCCTAGTTTAGATAATGAAAGAATAGCATTTGATCTTCGTAGCAAAGAAGCCTTTCACGGTGGACATACACAAGGAACAATCAATATTCCTTATAACAAAAACTTTATTAACCAGATCGGTTGGTATTTAGATTTTGAAAAAGATGTAGATTTAATCGGAGATAAATCTACAGTTGAACAAGCAACGCATACTTTACAATTAATTGGTTTTGATAATATAGCAGGCTATCGTTTACCAAAATCAGAAATTCTAACACAATCCATCCACAGCGCTGATATTACTGGCGAAGAAGCAAATGTACTCGACGTACGTAATGAAGAAGAGTGGAATAATGGGCACTTAGATCAAGCAGTCAATATTCCGCATGGTAAATTATTAAATGAAAATATTCCATTTAATAAAGAGGATAAAATATACGTACATTGTCAGTCAGGTGTTAGAAGTTCAATCGCAGTAGGTATCTTAGAAAATAAAGGATTTGAAAATGTCGTGAATATTAGAGAAGGCTATCAAGATTTTCCAGAATCATTAAAATAATTTAAGGGTGTGGAAAAATGAGTAAGTATTATCAAATTGTTATTGTAGGTGGCGGTACAGCAGGTATTACCGTGGCATCAAGACTATTAAGAAAAAATCAAAGCTTAAAAGGAAAAATAGCAATTATAGACCCGGCTGAATATCATTATTATCAACCGTTATGGACTTTGGTTGGTGCTGGGGTATCGAGTTTAAAAAGTTCTCGTAAAGATATGAAAAGTGTTATGCCTGAAGGTGTTCAATGGATAAAAAATGCTGTTTCAAGCTTTCAACCTGAAAACAATAGCATTATTTTAGGAGATAATTCGGTCGTTAGTTACGAATTTTTAGTGGTAGCCCCTGGATTACAGATTAATTGGTCTTCTATTAAAGGATTAAAAGAGAATATAGGTAAAAATGGTGTTTGTTCTAACTATTCACCTAACTATGTTCGCGAAACTTGGAGACAAATTTCTAAATTTAAACAAGGGAACGCGATTTTCACGCATCCTAATACGCCTATCAAATGTGGAGGCGCACCTATGAAAATTATGTATTTAGCTGAAGATTATTTTAGAAAACATAATATCCGTTCTAATGCTAATGTGATATACGAAACGCCAAAAGATGCTTTATTTGACGTAGGCAAATATAATAAAGAATTAGAGAAAATTGTTGAAGAAAGGGATATAATTGTCAATTATAATTATAATCTTGTTGAAATTGACGGAGACAAAAAAGAGGCTACATTTGAACACATTAAAACAGACGATAGAAAGACAATAGATTATGAAATGTTACATGTAACACCACCCATGGGTCCCTTAGGTGTACTTAAAGAAAGTACACTTTCAGATAGTGATGGTTGGGTAGATGTTAACCCAACCACATTACAGCATAAAAGCTACTCTAACATATTTGGGCTTGGTGATGCTTCAAATGCACCTACTTCCAAAACAGGAGCAGCAATTCGTAAACAAGCGCCTATAGTTGTTAATAACCTATTGCAAGTAATGGATAATGAAATGTTGACGCATCATTATGATGGTTATACTTCGTGCCCTATCGTTACCGGGTACAATAAATTAATACTTGCCGAGTTTGATTATAATAAAAAACCAAAAGAAACATTGCCTTTTAACCAGGCCAAAGAACGAAGAAGTATGTATATTTTTAAAAAAGATTTATTACCTAAAATGTATTGGTACGGTATGTTAAAGGGTCTTATGTAAATAACAAGAGTGTACAGAAAATAACCATTTTCTGTACACTCTCTTTTTATGTCTAAATAAGTATGTATTACATAGAATTATGTGTTCAAAAACCCAACAAAAAATCTATGTTCACAAAAGACCTTGTGATTAAGTTATGGTACACTGAAGATGTATATAGGAGGTTTGTATTTTGAAAATAGGTTATGCAAGAGTTTCAACTGGATTACAAAATTTAAATTTACAGGAAGATCGATTAAATACACATGGTTGTGAAAAAATATTTAATGACCATATGAGTGGTTCAAAAAGTAAAAGACCTGGTTTAGATAAAGCAATTGAATTTGCGAGGTCAGGAGATACCATTGTTGTTTGGAGACTAGATAGACTAGGACGTAACATGGAGGATTTAATCACATTAGTGAATGAACTTAACGAACGAGGCGTGAGTTTTCATAGTTTAGAAGAAAATATAACGATGGATAAATCAAGTTCTACAGGACAATTATTATTTCATTTATTCGCAGCATTTGCAGAGTTTGAACGGAATTTAATTTTAGAACGTTCTTCAGCTGGACGAATTGCAGCTCGTGCCAGAGGACGTTATGGTGGAAGACCTGAAAAATTGAATAAAAAAGACTTAAATTTACTCAAAACACTTTATGATAATGGCACCCCCATTAAAACAATTGCAGAACAATGGCAAGTTTCACGTACAACAATTTATCGTTACCTCAATAAATTGGAGGACAAGGAAGATGAAAAACAAGGAGAAGTATCTAACTAATTTTTCTGAAGCCAAACGTAAAAAAGCTACTCAAAAGTACAATATTATAAAACCTTTTATCCTAGGCGAACAATCTTTATCAAGTATTTCTAAAAGTAAAGGGATTGCGTTAAGCACCCTTTATAGGTGGAATAAGTCATATAAAGAACAAGGACTTAAAGGACTAATCTATGCGACAAGAGCTGATAAAGGAACACGTAAAATAGAACCAAAGATAATTGATGAAATTGAACGCCTTGCGCTTATGAATAAAAGAAATAGTATAGCCACAATTCATAGGAAAATCACTAATTACTGTAAAGAAAATAATTTTGATATACCAAGTTATAAACAAATTTATAGTGTTATTAAAGCAATGCCTAAGTCTGTTATTGATTTCTCTCATCAAGGTGAAAAATACTATCAAAATAAGTACGATTTAATACAAATTAGAGAATCCTCGAGACCCAATGAAATATGGCAAGCAGACCATACTTTGCTAGATATCTTTATATTAGACCAAAAAGGTAATATCAATAGACCGTGGCTAACTATAATTATGGATGACTATAGTCGTGCAATTGCAGGCTATTTCTTAAGTTTTGATGCCCCCAATGCTCAAAACACAGCATTAACACTACACCAAGCAATATGGAATAAGAATGATACCAACTGGCCAGTGTGTGGTATACCCGAAAAATTCTATACAGATCACGGAAGTGACTTTACCTCAAATCACATGGAACAAGTCGCTATTGACTTGAAAATAAATTTGATGTTTTCAAAAGTTGGTGTCCCTCGTGGTCGTGGAAAAATAGAACGCTTTTTTCAGACAGTTAACCAAACTTTCTTAGAACAACTGCCTGGATATATAAACAATAATGATACTCCTAGTAATCTAATAGATTTTCACAATTTTGAAGAAAAACTACGTTACTTTTTAATTGAAGATTATAATCAAAAAGAACATAGTGCTATTCATACCACGCCTATCAGTCGTTGGAATAGTAATCACTTTTTCCCTAATATGCCAAGTAGCTTAGAACAACTTGATTTATTATTGTTGGAAATACCTAAATCTAGAAAAGTTCATTCAGATGGCATTCATTTTCAAGGTTTTCGATACAGTAATACTAATCTAGCAGCTTATGTAGGTGAATATGTACTGATTCGTTATAACCCAAATGATATGGCTGAAATACGTGTGTTTTATAGAGATGAATTTCTTTGTACTGCTATATGTCCAGAAATAGCTGATTACTCCATAGATATAAAAGACATACAGCACGCTCGTAGTCAGAGAAGAAAACACTTAAAACAAAATATTGCTAGTCCAAGTACCACAGAATTAATTAAGGAAGAAAAAAATTGTGGTTATTCACCTCAAGAAACGACTAAAAACGTCAAAAAATTAAAGAGGTATCGTAATGACTAAAAATCAGAATTTTATTGAAACGAAAGAGTATAAACGGTTTGCTGAATTTTGTGACGCTTGCATTAAATATCAATATATTGGTATCTGTTATGGTCAACCTGGAGTTGGGAAAACTTTATCTTCAAGATATTATACAAATTGGGATACAATCGAAAAACAAGTTAACCATAGAGGTTGGGAAGATCTAGCTAGTAAAACGACCGATGACATACTATCGGTGGATAAAATATTTTATACTGCACCAGCAGAAAAACAAACTAAATTAAGGAATGATTTATATAGTATTACTGCAAGCATTGATTTGGGTCAAAAATTACATGTTGTAAATAAGTATGGACATGAACATAGTAAACATTATAGTGATATGTTTAAATATATTGATTTAATTATAGTAGATGAGATTGATCGCCTTAAAGTGCAACATTTAGAGCAATTAAGAGCTATTTATGATGAACATAATTTAGCAATGATATTTATTGGTATGCCGGGCATAGAGAAAAAACTATCTCGTTATCCTCAACTATATTCGCGCATAGGTTTTGCGCATGAATTTGATAATCTAAGTAAAGATGAGACGCATCATATATTAGAATATAAGTGGCAAGATTTAGGATTTGATTTAAAACTCGAAGACTTTACTGATTATGAAGCAATAACGACGATTATTAAAATCACAAAAGGGAATTTTAGGCTGATTCATCGTTTATTTGCGCAGATAGACAGAATTATGGATATAAATGGTTTAGATAAAATAAGTACAGAAGTTGTAGAAACAGCTAGAGATAGTTTAGTTATAGGTATTCGATAATAGAAAAAGCAACGCATTTTAATATAGTGCGTTGCTTTTCTCATTTATTAGGTAAAGTCATTCTCATATATCGAATAAAGTGACATCAATCTTTTAATTGTATGATTAGGCTGTATGAGAAAGGGTGTTAAAAATGATAGTTGGATATGCAAGAGTTTCAACCATTGATCAAAACTTAGATAGGCAAATTGAAAATTTAGAAGCATTTGGTGCTGAAAGAATATTCACAGAAAAACAATCGGGAAAATCGATTGAAAATAGACCTATTTTTCAAGAAGTATTAAGTTTTGTACGAATGGGAGATCGTTTAGTTGTAGAATCCATCGACCGACTAGGTAGAAATTATGATGAAATTATTCAAACGGTTAACTACTTAAAAGAAAAAGAAGTCCAATTAATGATTACAAGCTTGCCCATGATGAATGAAGCAATTGGGAATCCATTATTAGATAAGTTCATGAAGGATTTAATTATTCAAATTTTAGCAATGATTTCAGAGCAAGAAAGAAATGAAAGTAAGCGAAGACAAGCACAGGGGATTAAAGTGGCTAAAGAAAAAGGTATCTATAAAGGCAGACCTGTGCTTTATTCACCAAATGCTAAAGACCCACAAAAACGGTTAGTATATTATCGAGTTATAGAGATGCTAGAGCAAGGCGTTTCAATTAGTAAAATTTCTAAAGATGTCGGGATTACACGTCAGACAATCTATAGAATTAAAAATAAAAAAATGGATCATTGAAATTTAACTTTCTGATTGGATTATTAAATTTCAACGCTTTTATTATAGATGTCTTAGGAATAGGAGAGAATATCATAAGTTGAATAGTAAAAGTTCTATCTGAAATTTATTACACTTAATATAATAGTAAGATTTAATATATTGATAAGTTTTTTCAATAAAATCCATGCCTATAAAAGTTATAGCTACAAATAGTTTTGAAAATTACATGAATATAGGTTATCGAATTTCTGTCGCCTAAATTCCCTTTGAGTTAGGGATACCAATTATATATACTTCTCTATAAATATATTGGCTTTGTAGTTTTCTTTGGTAATCCAATGACGCAATGAATTCCATGGTTTTGTGGTATCTTGATCACCACGATGAATTTTGGATGCAACTAACTCATAAAAATGTGTGTTTATTTTCGCTATAGTCGAATCTATTTTTAATTTTATATATGGATTAGTTTTGATTGACAATATCATCTTTTTAGCATAGCATTTATTACATCAAGAAAAATTGATATAATAAAAAGAGCAATTATCGAATGTTATTTTCCTTTTATAGGAACCATTTTTTAAGCGTTACATCAATTTTTTTTGATTTATTGTCGGAGTAACGACAATTTAAAGCATATGCACCAGACTAGGAGGATAAAATGACGGTAAATCATGCGAGTATGTTATCTGTTGACTACTTTATAAGTTATTTAAATCTCGTTATGTTATCAAGAGAAGTCAATTTAAAAGAAGCTACACTGTATATGGAGAATGAATTCTTTAAAGGTAATATTCATCAATATGGTGATACAACAGAAACAAACTTTAATCA